>VBIS01000174.1 GCA_005880605.1 Chloroflexota bacterium | reverse complement strand
CAGACACACGAAGTCGCCAGGCCCGACGCCCAGGTCGAGGCCGCGAAGGATGTCTCCGCCTGAGCCGTAGCCGGCGACCAAGCGCTCGCATTGAATCAGCATCCTCAGTCTCCGAGATAGGCGTCGAGGACAGCTGGATTGGCCCGCACCTCCGCCGGGGACCCCTCGGCGATGACCCGACCCCGGTGGATCACAATTACCGGCTCGCACAGTTCCATGACGAAGCCCATGTTGTGCTCAATGATCAAGAACGTCATCCCGCCGACATTGAGCTCTCGAATATAGGCGGTCAGCCGGTCGATCATCACCGGATTGAGCCCACCGGCTGGTTCGTCGAGCATGAGCAGCTTGGGCTCGGCCATCAGCGCCGCCGCTAGCTCCAGGAGCTTCTGCTGTCCAAACGACAGACGGCCCGCCGGCTCGTTGCGGAGAAAGGCGATTCCAAAGAACTCCAGGAGTGCCTCGGCTCGCTCCCGCTCGGGGCCCTTGATGCCGGCTGTGAAGAGGGTGCGAAGACCAATCTGCCGGATGGGCACGATCATGTTCTCGAGCACCGTCATGTTCTTGAAGATGCGCGTGATCTGAAACGTTCGCGCGATGCCGAGATGCACGACCTCGTTGGGTCGAAGGCGGGCCAGTAAGGCGCCACCGAACCGGACCTCCCCGCGCTCCGGCCGATAGAAGCCCGTCACGCAATTGAAGAGGGTCGTCTTGCCAGAGCCGTTCGGGCCGATCAACGCGGTGATACTCCCAGCGCGCACCTCGAAGCTGCAATCGGACAGCGCGGTGATTCCACCAAAGGACTTCTCCAAGGAACGGATCACCAGGTTCGCGCTGGGTTCCGCAATCGGTGGGGCAGGACCACCGGGCTGATTGCTGGCCGCAATCATCCTGGGGCCTCCGCCATCGACGCCTGGGCTTCGACGGAGCCGTAATCCTTCGGCCCCTTTTTGCGCCAGGCCATGTACGTACGAAGGACGCCATCGGGCAGGAACATGACGACCAAAACGAGCACCACCCCGAGCGCCACCAGGTGCAGCTGGCCCGCCAGCCGGGAAGGAAGCAGGAAGATCAGGTATGCGGAAAGGGGATAGATCACAAACGCCCCCAGCACCGGTCCCCAAACGATGCCTCGGCTACCGAAGAGACTCATGATGATGAGGTTGAGGGTGATGATGAGCTCGAACGCAAGGTCCGGATCCACGTAGTTGAGGTACTGGGCGTGCAACGCGCCCGCCGTCCCCGCGAACCAGACGCTGATGGCAAACGCCAAAATCTTGTACAGCGACGTATTGACGCCAGAGGCCTCGGCCTTCCCCTCGTCCTCGCGGATCGCGATCAGCCCCAGGCCGAACTTCGACCGTCGGATCGCGATCGAGACCAGGATGGCGATCACCAGCAGCGCCAGCATGGCGTAATAAAAAGGGACGATGACGAGGTTTGCCGGCAGATCAAGTAGCGGCAGGAAAATCCCCTGGCTCCCCCCGGTCACGCTTTTCAGGTCGAGCATCAAGAGCTGGGCGACATAGGTGAAGGTCAGGGTGACGATGACAAAGGCAGGTCCCCGAGTCCGGAGCGAGATGAAGCCCAGACCGGCGCCCAGGAGCGATGCCATGAGGCCGACCAGCGGAGCGGTCATGAAGACCGGCAGTCCAAGGTGCACCAGCAATAGGGCGGCAGCGTATGAGCCTAATCCGAAGAAGCCAACGTGACCCAGTGAAACATAGCCCGCGTAGCCGCCCATGATGTCCCAACCGACCGCCATCGCCGCGTACATAAAAGTGAACATCAGCAGGTCGAGGTAGAAACCCTCGGGCATTGCCAGAGGGACCACCGCAAACAGGGCCAGCGCCGCCCACGGCCAGCGGCGGCGCAGGCGCTGGTCGATCCTCATAGACTCTGGCGTTCCACCACGCCGAAGAGCCCTTGAGGTCGGACGACCAGCACACCGAAGAGAAACACATAGAAGATCATCGGCGCCCAGTCGAGAGCAATCGTCACGCTGGTCACCTGTTCGGCGATACCGAGCAGCATGGCCGCCACGAACGCCCCGCGCAGGCTGCCCAGGCCCCCAAGCACGACAATGGCGAGGAGCTTGCCGATCCACAGCCAGTGGGTCGCTGGATAAAAGGTGAAGAGCATGCCCAGCAAGGGACCCGTGGCGCCGGCGACGGCGATCCCGATCGCAAAACTGATCGTCGTCACCAGCCGGACGTTGACACCGACCAGCTGGGCACTGGTGCGGTTTTGGATTGTGGCACGGATCGCCCGTCCCAGCATGGTGAAGGTTAGGAGCGCATAAAGCCCGGCCAGCAGGAACAGCGAGACGGCAGCGGCGATTAGCCGGACCACAGGAACGTACAGCGTGAACAGCTGGAAGCTCTCCAGCGAATACGCGGTCTTGATGCCCTGGTACGAGGAGGTCCAGATCGCTCCCTGGAGACCTTCGAGGATTATGGCGAAGCCAAACGTCATCAGCACAGTGAGCGTGATGTCCCGCTCGGCCAGCCGGTTGACGATGCCCCACTGGACGAGCGCACCGAGGCCAAAGAACAGAGGGATCAGCAAGAGCATGGACAACAACGGATCGACGCCCAGGTGCAGGAACAGGGTCAACGAGAGGTAGGCGCCCATCACGATCATCGCCGCGTGGGCGATGTTGATCACCCTCATGACGCCAAAGATCAAGGTGAGGCCGGCCGCCATCAGCGCGTACATCCCACCGGTCAGGATGCCGAGGACCAGGCTCTGGGCGAGAAGGCCTGGCCTCATTCAGCGGAGGGTCGGGGGTGGGTCACCCAGATAGCCGAGGCCATCTGCCAGGCATCGCCTCGAGGCAGATGGCCCTGCAATCGCTTACCAGTCCGGCTTGGGATAGACCGGATCTGCGTCCTTGTTCGGATCGCCTTTCGGCGCGACCACGTGCATGCCACCGTTTTGCCACTGCTCGAGCAAATAGCTCCCCTGCGGCCGGCCGAGCTCGTCCCAGCCGATCTCACCCTGAACCGTCGAGACCTTGTTCGCGTGGAGCCAGTCGGCGATCTTCGTATTGTCGACCGACTGGGTCGCCTTCACCGCTGCCGCCATGACCTGACCCACGGAGTAGCCCTCGGCGGCCTCGCCGGGCACCAGGTTGTCTTTGTTGGGAAACATCGTCAGGTAGTCGGCTACAAACTTCGCATTGCCCGGTTCCTTGGAGCTCTGCACCCAGCCATCACCGGTCATGATCCCATTGACCTTGTCCTTGAGGGCTTGCTTGAAGGGTCCTGTGGTGCTAGGACCGGAGGTGAAATAGATCGCCTTGGGCTGGTAATGGATCGCCGAGAACGCCTGGACCTGACCGACGGCGTCGTCGAAGATGGTGCCGCCGAGCACGATGTCCGCCCCCTTAACCGCCGCCGCGATCGACGCGAAGTCGGTCTGCGTTGGTGGATAGACCTGCTTGTATGTCGTCTTGATGCCGGCCGCCTCGAGTCGCGCCTGTGCGCCGTCTTCAGTGGCGCTCACGAAGGGATCGTCCTGCTGCGGGTAAGCAGCGGTCTTCGGGCGCTGAGCGGCCGGCAGGCTGAGGATGTAGTTGACAAAGGGATCGGCCTGCTTTTCGGCAACGGCCGGCTGGACAAAGAAGACGTATTTGAACTTGCGCTCGAATACCTTCGGCGCCCCACCGGCGCCTTCCACGAACGCCATCTTGTACTTCGCCGCAACCGCGGAGGTCGGGATCGTCAGGGCGCTCGAGAACGGGCCAAACAGCAGGTTCACCTTGTCGACGGTCACCAGGCGTTCATACTGGCTGACCGCGGTATCCGCCAGGCTCTGGTTGTCGTAGACCTTGAGCTCCACCTTGTGGCCGAGCAAGCCCCCGGCATCGTTGACCTGTTTTGCCCAGACCGCATAGCCCTGGTTGATGGCGGTTCCAGGATCCGACTTATCGCCGGTCAGCGCCTGCGAAACGCCGATGACGATCGACCCGCTTGGCAGCGCCGCCTGGCTGGTGGGACTGGTTCCGCAGGCCGTGAGCGCGAGGGCGAGGCCGACAATCGCGACGAGTGGCGTACGCATGCTCCCTCCCATCCTCGAACAACGAAGTTGTTGCCTTTTGTAGTTTGTTCCTTGCGTTGAACAAACGATTGTCCTATCTTAGGCACGGGCTCAAACGATTGTCAATGTGGACGACAGCATGCCGGTGACGTTAAAGGAATTGGGCGCCCGCGCCCACGTTCACCCCTCCACGGTCTCGCGGGTCGCGAACAACGACCCCAGTCTGCGCATTGCCCCACCGACCCGGCAGCGGATCGAGGCGTTGCTGCGCGAAACCGAGTACCAGCCCAACGGCGTCGCCCGCGGGCTCAAGCTCCGCCAGACGCTGGTACTGGCAGTCGTCATCCCCGACATCACCAATCCCTTTTTCGCCGCGCTCTTTCGCGGCGTCGAAGACGCGGCCTCGCCCCGCGGCTACAACGTCTTGCTCTGCAATACCGATGGCAGCCCGGCCCGCCAGCGCTCGCACCTGCAGAGCCTGCACGCCCGCCGGGTCGACGGCGTCATCATGGCGAGTAGCTTTCTCAAGGACCCGACGGTGCGCTGGCTGCGCCACCAGGGTGTGCCCTACGTT
>VBIS01000094.1 GCA_005880605.1 Chloroflexota bacterium | reverse complement strand
GTCAACACCGGGATCTACGTCATCGAGCCGAAGGTGCTCGACATGATGCCGCCGGCGACGGTGGTCGACTGGAGCAGCGATGTCTTCCCCAAGATGCTCACCAATGCCATGCCGCTCTATGGCTTTCTGGTGCCTGGCTACTGGTGCGACATCGGAAACATCCAGACCTATTACCAGGCCAACTGGGACGCGCTCGAGGGACGGGTCGACGTGGAGATCGCAGGCGAGCGCCGGCACGGCAACGTGTGGATCGGCGAGAACGTCGAGATCGGCTACGACGTGCGCATCGAGGGTCCCGCGTACATCGGCAACGAATGCAAGCTCAAGGCGGGCGTCTTCATCAACGGGCCGGCCTGCGTCGGCAATTTCTCCGTGATCGATGAGAACACCAAGGTCAGCAACTCGATCATCTGGACCTATTCCTATATCGGCGAGAATTCCCGACTGCGGCAGGCGATCGTCTGCCGTCACGTCACCATCAAGAACAACTGCCTGCTGGAAGAAGGGGCGGTGATCGGCGACGACGTCGTGGTGGGCGAGGGGTCGACGATCGACGCCGGCGTCAAGATCTGGCCCGACAAGGAAATCGAACCGGGGTCGACGGTTCACGAGAGCATCATCTGGGCGGGCCACTACAAGCGAGGGCTGTTCTCCTCCAACGGGCTGGTCGGCCTGATCAACATCGAACTCACCCCCGAGTACTGCGCCCGGCTGGGCGCGTCCTTTGCCGCCCTTTTCCCCAAAGGCGCCGCCCTGGCAGCCGCCCGCGACGGCCAGCGTCCCTCGCGAATGATCAAGCGGGCCATGGTCGCCGGCATGATCTCATCCGGGGCGTCCATCATCGACCTGAGCGAGTTGCCGATCCCGGTGGTCCAGTACTACGCGCGCGATCATCGCATCGCGGGGGCCGTCCATATTCAGATGTCGCCACTCGATAGCCGATCGGCCGACATCCGGATGTTCGACGCCAGCGGCGTGGTGCTCGACAAGAAGGTGGAGCGCAAGCTGGAGAATCTCTTCTTCCGCGAAGACATCCGTCGGGTGCATTTCTATGAGATGGGCGACATCACGTATCCGCAAGACGCCATCGACTCCTACATCGACGGGCTGATCGCCTTGACCGATGTCGAGGCCATCCGCCAGGCGCACTTGAAAGTTCTGGTTGACTTCGACCACGGTAGCGCCTCGCTGGTGCTGCCTCGCCTTTTCAAGGAGCTGAACATCGAGGCGATCCCGCTGAATGCCGGGTTCGACGAGACCTACCAGTCGAAGACGAACGAGGCCTTCGCCGAGGCGCGCCGGCAATCGGCCCTGATCACGCGCACGCTCGGCTGCAAGCTGGGCGCCTACATTGACTACGGCTCGGAGCGGCTCTTTTTGATCGATGAGCAGGGCGAGCTGCTCGACCACCACGAGGCCCTCGGTGTCATCGCCCTGCTGGCCTTGAAGGCGAAACCCGGCGTACTGCTGGCCCCGGCGACCGTGCCGCAGACCATCGCCGCCCTGGTACGCGAGGTGCCGGGATCGCACTTCGTGCCGGCCAAAACGGAGCCTTCTGCCCTGCTGCGCGCCGCCCAGCAGCACCAGGCCCAACTAGCGTCCGACGCGAGTGGCGGCTACGTTTTTCCAGACCACCTGTTGGGGTTCGACGCCATCTTCACCTTGATCAAGCTCCTCGAGCTGCTTGCCAAGGATGGGCGACCGGTCTCCGCCGTTCGGAAGGAGGTCCCACGAGCGGCCTACGAACACCGGCTGGAGACCGTGCCGTGGGATGCCAAGGGGCGGGTGATGCGCACGATGGTGGAGCTGCACCGCGACGCGCCGGTCGACCTCGCGGACGGAATCAAGGTGTTCGTGGACGGCGGATGGGTCCTGGTGCTGCCCGATGCCGACATGCCCCGCTACCACATCATCGTCAGCATGGAAGACTCGGAGCAGGCGCGCGCGCTGGCCGACCGCTACAGCGCCATGGTCAAGACAGCCGTCGGCGACACCGGCTCGGCCAGTCCGGCAACCGCCCGGTAGTGTCGGTCGCGCGTCACCGGCGCGAGCGGCGCTTCGTACGCACGGCGGGGTTCTTCCGCGCGCTGCCGGCGCCGGTTAAGGCAGCCCTGCCGGCTCGACTGCATGACGTTCGCCACCGGGTTCGCTCCAGCCAGGCGCAGTGGTTCTATGACGACCCGCGCCTGCATTTCGAGGCCTGGTGGCACCCGAATACCGGCCGGCTCGAGCTGGGCCTTCACCTCGAGGCAGCGCCAGCGACCAATGACCGAATCGCCGCCGGGCTGGCCCGGCAGCTGCTGATGATCAAGGCGCGCCTCGGGGAGCGGATCGACCTCGAGCCCTGGGACCGTGGCTGGATTCGCCTGTATGAGACCCACCCAGTCGAGGTCTTCGACGCGGCCCGGGTGAAGATGACGGCGGCGCGGATGGCGGAGTTGATCGGGGTCATTTGGCCGATGTGCCAGGAACTGCGAAAGAGCGATGCTAAAATCCGGCTAGCCGAGCGGGAGTAGCTCAGCTGGTAGAGCGCAACCTTCCCAAGGTTGATGTCGCGAGTTCGAGTCTCGTCTCCCGCTTTCTAGACCACCGAGAGGCCAACAGTTCCTCGAAATAGGGGATCCGGACCGGTCTCGGTCGGATGCCTCTGGTTAACCGATCCTGCCCGTGGGTTCTTCCAGGGTCGCGCATGTAGGGGGGTCGCGCCAGCGCGGGACTCCCTACCGCCTTCAATAAGGCTGTTTTAGTCACGGGATTGTCATCGCAAATCGATGACTGTTAAGGGATGATTCAAAGCGGGTGCTAGAGGTAGAAAATGCACCGGTTTAAGAAGTCATTCGATCCTGCACGCTACCTCCGATTCGGCATTTTGATCACCGGTGCCGCGTTAGTTGCAGGAGCTGTTGTCGCAGCGTCAATCGCGGTTGGGGCCTCTCGCATGTTATCGTCGTCGGCGACCACCGGTGCAACCGCCTCGCCGTCTCCAACTGCGACGCCGTGGGCGATGGCTACTATCTTCCGGGACGCCGCAACGAACAACAGCTTCTCTATTCAGCTCCAGAACGGTCGCCCCGACACCGGTCGCTTTGATTACTTCGTCACCGGACAGGGGGACTACATCGGCACTGCCATCCTCTCGAATGACGGAGGGCCCGGCAACCTAAAGGTATCTGAAAATCTGTCCGACAACTCGACTGCACTGTTTGTTCCGGTTGGTGGAGATGCACGGACCACTGTCCAGATCCGACTCGAGGGTCAGGTGGTGAACAGTGGCAGTGGGCTAACTCTAAATATCTGGATAAACGGCGCGCAAACTAGCTTCGCAACAGGAAATGCAGATCCTACCCAGGCAGCAGCGCTAGCCCAGCAAGCGATTGCATCCCTATCTCGCAAAGATTGGGCAACCTTCTATAACCTCCTTGCGCCCGAGGTGCAAAGCGGCTTTGGGGGGTCGCAACTGGCTTTTAGCCAATCCGTCAGCACCGCGGACGGCAATATTGTTGCTGCTAGCCTCACCGGTACAGCTACCAGTTCGTCGTCCGGCGGTTACTCGTACTTCTCGCAAGGCGTTTCGATCACGGTGAGTACGGCATCCGGCACAGCGGCCTACAGAACGACGATTTATCTTGTGTACGAAAACGGTAAGTGGTACGTCCTCGGAACGGACCCGCCCTCACCCAGATAGTCCTACCCGCTGTTGCAATCGTCATCATGAGGATACTTGCTGGGTGGAAACTCTAGTCTGGCTCAGGCCCCCGACGGCCGGACAGCCCAGCAATCGGCTTGGTCGCCTCCCAAGTTTCCCGTTACGTACCAGGATCTGCAGTGCTCAGGTGGCGAGTAGGAGGCGGGTACCGGCCCATTCGTGGTCCTGCGGCTTCCAACACTCGTCTCCGCTTTCTCCACCCGGCTCTTGGGCTGGCGCACTCATTACTGACGCTGTAACGCGATCCGGAATTTCGTGGAAACGGTGGGGTCGGAGGGATCGACAGGGAAGGGATTCCTGGAGAGGAATCGGTAAATGAGATCGCAGGGTTTGACAAAACGAACCGTTTCCGCGCATTGTTTCCAGTTAGGGGCAACTCACGTTCAACGGGAGGAAGGGAGTGAACAGACGTACCTGGGTTACGGTTGTCGGCGCGCTTACGGTTCTAATCGGCACGGTTGCGGTCGCTGGCCGGGGCACAAGTCAGCAGGTGACTGGTTCGGGCGATGAAATGCCATCGGCGCTATCGGTTCACCTCGACCAGCTAGCCCAGGCGATTCCAGGCAATGGAGGAGAGTCTAATCGTGGACCCGGAGGCGCTGATGAGGCGTACCTCCAAGCGCTCGCATACCCCGGGACTGACATTCCGCTCGCACGGATGACGGTGGCC
>VBIS01000093.1 GCA_005880605.1 Chloroflexota bacterium | reverse complement strand
TGCTTCGCAACGATTTCGCCTTCACCCTGGCGCTCTGGGTGGCGGTTTTCAGCGTCGCGGCCTCCGTCGTCGCCGCGCCCGGGGTCCCGCTGTCGATCCGCTACGCGGCCGGCCTGGCCGCGGTCGCATACCTCTATCTATATGTCGAGCTCACCCGCAGGGCGCGACCGATTCGCGGACGAGCGATCCTGCTCGGCATCGCCGACCTGGCCGTCGTGGCCGCGATCGGCGCGCTCTCGGTGCCATATGTCCCGTACGCGCGAGTGCTGCTGTTCTTCGCCGCAGCTCGGGCCGCCTCCCGCTGGCGCGACGCGCGGATTCTTCCCGCCGGCCTGTTGATGCTGTTGCCGTTCGAGCTGTCCGGGCACGCCCTCCCGCTGACGATGCTGTTCGACGCCTTCCTCGTCCTGATGACCATGGTGCTT
Organism: Chloroflexota bacterium; assembly: GCA_005880605.1. GTDB lineage: Bacteria > Chloroflexota > Dormibacteria > CF-121 > CF-121 > CF-13. Next base: position 12,709 of record VBIS01000093.1, on the reverse strand, counting down.
GTGATGCACCTGATGGCCGGGCTCGAGTCGGCGCAGCAGACGGTGCAGCGGCAGAGCCTGCTTGCCGCCTTGATCTCCGCCCTGGCCCGCGTCCGCGACGAAGAAGCGCTCTTCGCGCAGCTGGCCAGCCAGGCCCCGGCCCTGGCGCCGACCTGTGCCTGGGCCTTTTGGAATATGGATCCGACGGGCGACGAGTACCGCGCGGTTCGCTGGGCGGGCCTGCCGGATGGCGAGATGCCCGGGTTCAGCTTCAGCCCGACGCGGACGGCGGAGCCGGGGCAACCCGTGCTGATCCAGGGCCCGCTGCCGGGCACCACGGCGGGGAGCTGCACGCTGATCCAGCCGACCACCGGCGATGGCGAGCCCAACGGGCTGATCACGGTCGCCGGCCGCGCCGGGGACTTCGACCCAACGATCCGCGCCTTGATCCGCTCGGTGGGTGAGGAGATGGGCGCCACTTTGCTGCGGCTACAGACGCTCGACGACCAGCGGCAGCGCACCGAGGCCATGGAACAGGCCAACCGACTCGCGGGCCTGGCCGCGCAGCATGCCCTGGACCAACCGGCAGCGCTGGCCGCGATCCGGCCCGCTCTGGCGAGCCTGCTGCGCTCGGAGAGCCTGCACCTGGAATGGGTCCAGGGCGACCGCGTGACGCTGGTCGTCGGCGGCAACGATCCGCTCGAGGCGCACGCGCCGCGCTGGCTCTCGCTGGCGGGCACCCGGACCGCGGAGGCGCTGCTCCAGGGCCGCGCCCTGCGCGAACCGCTCACCGGTCGCCGGCCCGAGGACCTCTTCGGCGTTCCTGCCGGCCTGCGCCAGATCGCGGTTGCGCCGCTGCATTCCGCCGGGGTCGACGGCACGCTGCAGCTGGGGCGCCGCCTGCCGCGCCCCTATGCCGCCGGTGAGTTACTCCTGCTTCAGCTCCTGGCCGAGCGCCTCGGCCTGCTGTTCGCCGCGGGCCGGACGCCGGCCCCGGTCGCGGATCACCACGATCAGGGGGTTACGCCATGACACAGACGGTGCGCGACGCCAGCGATGCCAGCGGCCTGGTCAGCGAAATGCGCCAGATGGTCCAGGCGGGCCAGCCGGCGCCGGTGGTCGACGACCCGGAGCAACTTGAGCGGACGGTCAGTGCCAAAGTCGCGACGCTGTTGATGGTGATGTTGGTCGCGATCATCTTTGCGACGTCCGCAGTACCGGATGTCGGCCCGAGCCTGGCCAAAGTCATCCAAGCGCATCTATAAGCGGCTTGGCGTCGCTACGAGATCAAATTCCCCTCGCTTGGTACGGAGAATGGCGGATTTATGACGTTTAACCTAGAGCGAGGTCGAGGCATTCTGGCGGCCAAGGCTGCTCGCTTGGCCGTGGCGACGGGATCCCCTTGCCGTCCTCCTAGGTTGGCGCTTCTGGAATCTATGAATTCGAGCGCAATCTCTACCTGTGACTTTTTGATAATCAAGTAGGGAAGCATCGCTCGCAGCAGTGGAAGTGCAGGACCGGCGCTAAAGCGCAAATTACGGACGGGCCGGTGGCGGGGATTGTCCTGGGTCGGCTTGGTTAGATAGCCACCCCAGCGCTGATGCAGCCAGTCGAGCACTTGGAAGTCTGTATTGGTAAAGATGATGGCTAGGCAGTGGTAAGGTCGTCCCCGTTTCAGATATCGCGCGATATTCACGCAACCTTCTCCATCGAAAAAGCCCGCCGTGTACGCCACCTCGTGGCTGGGTACCCCGGTAGGTTGGTCGTCCGCACCGAACAGGCCGAGTTCGGAGGAAGCCGCTAGCGCGGTTGCGGTTTCCAGGTATCCCCCAGCACCCGGACGGGACCGGAAAACTTTTCGGCGATGACGGCCCGGACGGCATCGGCAATGGGTGGACGGAAGTCCAGCCGGGGGAGCTGGTCCGTCGACACCCATTGCCAGCCAGCGAGCACGGGATCCGCGGGATCGAGGCGGGGCTCGGCCTCCTCCCCTATCTCCGCGTGAAACATCAGGTTGACCACGTGGCGGTCGGGCGCCAGCATCTCGCTGACGAGGACCAGCTGGCCGACCCGGGCGTCGAGGCTGAGCTCCTCGTTGAGCTCGCGCCTAAGCGCCGCCTCGAGCGTCTCTAGGCCTTCCAGCCTTCCGCCTGGCAGCACCCAGTAATGCTCACCGCGCTTGCGGTGCTCGACCAGGAGGATCTGCGTGCCGCGGACGATGATCGCCGCGACGCGCAGCTGCGGGGTCACCGGGTTAAACGCGTTCACCAGGGAGGCGAGACTGACCAGCGATGTGCTCATCGTAAATTGCGACCTCGGGCCTTAGTCGCGCGGGAGCTGGAGCGCCTGGCCCGGCCGCAGGATGGGGGTCGCCAGCCGGTTCGCTGCGAGGATCGCCTCGACGTGCGACCGCGGGTCGCCGCCATAGTGGGCGGTGGCGATGCTCCAGACCGTATCCCCCGGCGCCACGACGACCGTGTCGCTGTGGGCCGGGCCACTGCCGTAGGCGAGCCGTCCGCTGACCAGCAGCAACGCGGCGGTCAGCGCCAGAATGCGGCCCCAGCCACGCCGGCGCTGGGGTCGTGGATACGAATGTCGGGCCCCGTCCTGCACGAACATGTGTTCGAGAACGAGGCTAGCACGAACAGGTGTTCGCGTCAAGACCCTCCGCGAACAAGTGTTTGCATCGACCGAACAGATGTGCTACCATGCCCCCGTTTTGCAGGATGACCAGCGGCGTCGACAGGTCGATCGAGGTCGATTACACGCCGATGCTGATGGCCAAAACTCTGTGCTACGATGCTGTGATCGCGGCCTGAGAACCCCTCCTCTCCCCTACCTCACCGCGCCGCCTGGGACGGCGTTGGGAGCGAGATGATCGGCTCTTGGCCTTCGACGACATCGGCGCAAAAGGGAGGGGACGTTATGCCGGAACCGTTGACCAGCAGGCAGCGGGAAATCCTGGAGTACCTTCGGTTTCGACAGAAGATCCGCAGCTATCCGCCAACGGTTCGAGAGATCGGCGAGGCTGTCGGACTTTCCTCGAGCTCAACGGTTCAGAATCACCTCAACACGCTGGAACGTAAGGGATATATCCGCCGGGATCCCACCAAGTCCCGCACCATCGAAGTCGTCGACGTCGATGAGATGCAGGCCAAGCTGGCCAAGGTGGTCGCCGTTCCGCTGATCGGACGTGTGGCGGCCGGCCAGCCGATCCTTGCCGAAGAAAATATCGAGGACCATCTCGTCCTCAGCGAGGAACTGGTAGGTAGCGATACGGCCTTCGCCCTCGAGGTTCACGGCGACAGCATGAAAGATGTCGGCATTCTGTCCGGCGACTTCGTGGTCGTCCGGCCAGGCAAAGATGCGCCCAACGGCAGCATCGTGGTTGCCCGCCTGGAGGACGATCAGACCAACGAGTCCACCGCTACGGTCAAGCGGCTCTTTCGCGAGGCCAACCGGGTGCGACTTCAGCCGGAGAACACGGCCTTCGAGCCGATCTACAGCACCGCCGCCCAGCTCGAGGGCCAGGTGGTGGCGGTGGTGCGGCTTCTGCGTTAACGCCGCTCATTCAGGCGCTCCGGTCGACGCCCGTCGTTCGAAATTCGTCGAACCTCGATAGCAGTCGCCGCGGAATGGCGCCGCGCATCAGCACACCGTCGCCGCGATAGTCGACCGAATCGACGTTGCCGTGCGCATGGAATTCCGCCTGCCGTGCATTCTCGGTGTACGGCAGGAGCACCTCGATGGTGACCATTTCACCCGGCAGCGTCTCGGCGACCGCCCGTCCCAGGGCGTCGAGGCCGGTTTTTCGGAGCGCCGATATGGGAACCACCGCCCGATACGGTGACCAGTCGTGCACCGCCTCCATCTGGTCGCGCCCGTCGTAACGCGTGGCATCGAGGACGTGCAGCAGGAGATCGGCCTGCTGCACCTCTTCGAGGGTGGCTCTGAAGGCCGCCACCAGATCCGTCGGTAATTTCTGGATGAAGCCGACCGTGTCGGTAAAGAGCACCTGGCGACGGTTTGGCAGCTGGACCAGGCGGGTCGTCGGATCCAGGGTGACGAAGAGCGCATCCTCCATCTGGACCTGGGCGTGGGTCAAGGCGTGGAGCAGGGTCGATTTTCCACTGTTGGTGTAGCCGACGATGGCGACCACCGGGTAGGCGATGCGACGCCGTCCCTCGCGACGCAACGCGCGCTGCTTGCGAATTTCTTTGATTTCCCGGTCGAGCTCGCGGATGCGATGACGGATGCGCCGCCGATCGCTTTCCAGTTTCTGCTCGCCGGGGCCGCGGGTCCCGACGCCCGCGCCGAGGCCGGAGAGATCGCGACCGCCCTGCAGCCGCGGCAGCAGGTGATGCAACTGCGCTGCCTCCACCTGGAGGCGGCCCTCTTTGGTGCGGGCACGCTGGGCGAAGATGTCCAGGATCAACTCGGTGCGGTCGATCACCTTGACCTGCAGTTTTTTCTCGAGGTTTCGCTGCTGCCGCGGTGACAGCTCCTCGTTGATGATGAGCAGGTCGAAGTCGGCCTCGTGCTTCATCGCGTGCAAGGTTTCGACTTTACCCTTGCCGATGAACAGGGCCGGGTCTGGTTTTTCCCGCCGCTGGGTGTCGGTGCCGACTACCAGGACGCCGGCGGTTCTGGCCAGCTCGCTCAACTCGAGCATTTGCTCTTCGATGGCGGCCATACCCTGATCCTCGTGATCAAGGGACATCAGGTAGGCGCGTTCCTGCCTGCCGTTGGAATTCCGAATCAACTCGCCTCTGCCGCCATCATACCCACGCGCAGGCGGTCAACAATCATCTCCAGATCGGCCGAAAGCCATTGCACGCGAGGGTCCGCACGGAACCAGGTGAGCTGCCGGCGTGCGTATTGACGCACCTGGCGAATCGTCGAGTCCCGGGCCTGCTCGAGTGACAGCCGGCCGTCCAGGTGGGCGGCCAGCTCCGGGTAACCGTGTCCCAGGCGACGCAGGTCCGCCGCAGGGAACAGTTCGCGAAGGCGGGCGACCTCATCGACCCAACCCGCGTCGAGCATCTGCGCGACCCGGGTCGCGATCCGCCGGTCCAGTTCATCCAGCGGCACCTCGAGCCCAATGATGGTGGTCGACCACGGAGGCGGGTCGGACCCGCGCGCCACGCTCGGTGGGCGGCCGGTGACCGCGTGGATCTCGAGCGCGCGGATCATCCGCCGCGGATTCCGTTGCGCGCGCTCCGCACTCGCGGGATCGATGCGGCGTAGCTCGGCATCGAGCGAGTCCGGTCCTTCCAGTTCGAGTCGCTGTTCCAGCGCCGCTCGCAGCGCCGGGTTCGGCGGCGCATCAGCAAGGTTCCAGCCGTCGAGCAGCGCTCGCAAGTAGAGGCCGGTTCCACCCTGCAGCACTGGCAGCCGACCGCGACGCCCCAGGTCGGCCACGGCACGCATGGCGAGCCGCTGGTAATTGGCGACGGTAAAAGGGACACCCGGATTGACGACGTCGATCAGCTGGCAGCGGAGGCCGCCGAGTTCTTGTTGGGTCGGCTTATTGGTGCCGATGTCGCAATGGGTGTAGACCTGGCGTGAATCGACGGAGATGAGCTCGCCATCGAGACGGTGCGCGGCGGCAATGGCCATCGCCGTCTTCCCGCTGGCCGTGGGACCCACGATCGCGACAACGCGTTGCCGTCTCAGGGGCGTTTGAACAACCGCCTCAATTGCTCGTCCGGCAGGATGAGCGTGGTCGGCCGTCCGTGCGGGCAGCTGATCGGCTCGTCAGTCGCGGCCAGCGATCGCAACAGTTCTCGCGCCGTTTCCGGGGTGAGCGGATCGCCGAAGCGGACGGCGCTGTGACAGGCCATCAAGGCCGCCGTTTCGCGCAGCCGGCGGTCGGGCGTGCGCTCGCCGGCCAGGTCCGTCAGCAACAGTTCGAGCACGCGCGCCACCCGCCCCTCCGGCATGTCACTCGGCGCCGCGCGCAGGCGAATGGTGTGCGGCCCGAACAGCTCGCCCGTAAAGCCGAGCGTCTCGAGCCACGACGCGTGGTGCTGGTAAGCGGTCACCTGGCCCGGCGTCAGGTCAACGTCGTGCGGGATCAGGAGCAGCTGGCTGGCTGGCTCACCGCCCTCGAGCCGACGCAGGATCCGATCGAAGAGCACGCGTTCGTGCGCGGCATGCTGGTCGATCAGCACGACAGCCTTTGGAGCCTCGGCTACGAGGTAGCCATGCAGCAGCTGGCCCACGTACTCCAACGGCGGAAGGCCAACTTCCCCTCCCCCGCTGTCGCCGTAAACGTCCCCTCCCCCGCTCGCGGGGGAGGGCAGGGTGGGGGCCGTCTGGGCGGTCGACACGACGGCGGTCTCGCGAAGCTGGAGCAGAGAGCCACCCGCGGTTGCCTGCAGCTCGTAGAGCGGACTCTGCCGCAGGGCGTGATAGCAGGCGCGTTCGAGCGCCGCAAAGACGGCCCCCTCATTCTTGAACCGAACCTCCCGCTTGGTCGGGTGAACATTGACGTCGACCTCGGCCGAATCGACCAACACATTGAGCACTGCAAGGGGAAAGCGGTCGGGCTCGCGCAGTCCCCGATACGCCTGCTCGACCGCGAACGCCAGGTTGCGATGTTGGATGCGCCGGCCGTTGACGAAGATGACGACATGATCCCTGGTGCCGCGGTGCAGGGCCGGGGGGCTGATCAAGCCACGCACAGCCGGTTCATCGACGGACAGCATCGCCGTCGCCGTCTGGGTGTCATAGACCGCCGCGAAGGTCGCTCGCAGCTCCCCGCTTCCCGGTGTCTCGAACACGCGCCGCCCATCGATCTCGAGGCTGAATGCGATCATCGGATTTCCCAGGGCAAGCTCACCCACCAGCCGGCTGATGACGGCGTTCTCCGTGGCGGGCTGTTTCAGGAACTTCAGCCTGGCCGGCGTGTTGAAGAACAATTGCGAGACAGCGATCCGCGTGCCAGCCGGGGAGCCCGCTGCCTCGACGGTGAGGACCTCCCCAGCCTTGATGCGGACCAGGAACCCCCCTCCCCCATTGCGGCTGCGGCTGACCGCCTCGACATCGGCGACCGCGGCGATGCTGGCCAGGGCTTCACCACGAAAGCCAAGCGTGCGGATCGTCCTGAGTTCTTCGAGCGAGCGCAGCTTACTGGTCGCGTGGCGTTGAAAGGCGACCGGCAGATCGGATGGGCCCATACCGTGACCGTCGTCCGCGACCTCGATCAGGCCCTGGCCGGCGGCTTCGATCCGGACATGGATGCGGGCCGCGCCCGCGTCAATGGCGTTTTCCACCAGCTCTTTGACGACGGCCGCCGGGCGGTCGACGACTTCGCCGGCGGCGATCCCATCAGCAACCGCCGACGGGAGAATAGCGATCGTCTGGCCGGGCTCGATGCCGACCTCAGGGCGCGGCATGCTGTCCCTGCCAGGCGAAGAGTTTCTCCAGCGCCTCACGCGGCGAGAGGCGCTCCAGGTCGAGCTGCTTCAGCTCGGCGACCACCGGGTGATCCAGCGGCAGGGTCAGTTGCGCGCTCGCCTCGGGCCGTTCCAGCGGGCGCTGGCCCTCCAGGTCGGCGAGCACCTGGCGGGCGCGGACCACGACCTGGCGTGGCAGGCCGGCGAGCTCGGCGACATGGATCCCGTAGCTGCGATCGGCGCCGCCCTCGACCACCTGGTGGAGGAAGATAACGCGCTCGCCTTCCTCGCGGACCTCCATCCGGAAATTACGCAACCGCGGAAGCTGCTGGGCGAGCGCCGTCAGCTCGTGGTAGTGGGTGGCGAAGAGCGTGAGCGAATGAAGCTGCGGCGCCTCGTGGAGATACTCGAGGATCGCCTGCGCGATGCTCACCCCGTCGTAGGTGCTGGTGCCACGGCCGACCTCGTCGAAGATGAGCAGGCTGCGGGAGGTGGCATGGGCCAGGATGTGCGCCGTCTCCACCATTTCAACCATGAAGGTCGAGAGCCCGCGGGCGAGCTCATCATGGGCGCCCACCCGGGTGAAGATCCGATCGCAGAGGCCGATCACGGCCCGCTCGGCGGGCACGAAGCTGCCGGCCTGCGCCAGCAGGACGATGATGCCGGCCTGTCGGAGGTAGGTTGACTTGCCGGCCATGTTCGGTCCGCTGAGCAGGACGACTTGCTGATCGGTCGGGCTCAGCCGCAGGTCGTTGGGGACGAAGCGGCCAGGCCCCAGCGCCGCGTCGACCAGCGGATGGCGGCCACCGACGATCTCGATCCCAGGCTCGTCTTGCAGGGTGGGGCGCACCCATCGGTGGCCGCGGTGATCCGCCGGCACAGCTCGCCGAACAGCGTCTGCTCGCGGGCGACCATCGCGCTCCTGGCGTTGAGGACCAGGGTTTCCTTCTCCTTGAGCTCGGGTGTGACGTAGCGCTCGCCGTTGACGAGCGTCTGTTTGCGAACGTACTCGGCAGGGATCGCCTCACGGTTCGCGTGGCTGATCTCGAGGTAGTAGCCGAACACCTGGTTGAAGCCCACCTTGAGCGAGCGGATGCCGCTGCGCTCGCGCTCCTGTTGCTCGAGCGCCCCGATCCATTCGCGTGCGGCGCGCGAGCCGTCCCGAATTCCGTCCAGCTCGGCGTCGAACCCGGGCCGAAAGACGCCTCCATCCTTGAGGGTCGCCGGCACCTCGTCAACCAGCGCCGACGCCAGGGCGGACTGCAGCTCATCCAGGGCCGGGGGTACAGGCGGCGGCGCCAGTTCCGGCCAGCGGCCGGCGAGGCTTCCGATGCCGGGGACGGTGCGAAGGGCTTTCAACAGCGCCTGCAAGTCACGGGGCGTCGCCAGCCCCTGGCCCGTGCGGCCGGCGATTCGTTCCAGGTCGGGCAGTCCGCGCAGCTCGGCCTGCAGCTGGCCGCGCGCGAGCGCATCGTCGGCCAGCACGGCCACCCGGCCGAGCCGCTCTTCGAGCGGCCCACGCGTGCGCAACGGCTGATCGAGCCAGCGCCGGAGTTGTCGCGCGCCCATCGCCGTCGTCGCCTCGCGAACGATCAGGCCGGCGAGGTCGTCGCCGGACGGCGATCGGTCAGCCCCAAGGCCGAGACTGCGCCGGGTGGGCGGATCGAGATGCATGAAGGCCCGTGGATGCTCGGCGTGGAGCCGGAGCAGACCGGGCTCGAGGTGAAGCCGCGACCGATCCGCGTGTCGCAGCAGCGCGTGGGCGGCGGCCAGGGCTTCGGGCCACTCATCGCAACCGAAGGCGGCCAGCGTTTCGACGCCGAGCAGCGTTTGCAGCCGGTCGACCGCGGCGCGCGCATCGAAGTCCTGCGGCTCGACCCAGCTGGTTGGCGTGCTCCCCGCCAGCGCGAGCAATCGCGGCCGGTCCACTTCTGAGGCGACCAGCTCGGCGGGTCGCAGCCTCGCCAGCTCATCCCGCAGGGCCCCATCGGTCGGCTCGACGCGCAGCAGCGCGAGCTCGCCGGTCGAGCAATCAAGGGCGGCGATGCCGTGGTAATGCGACCGCAGGCACACCGCGACGGCGTAGTTGGTGCCGCCCTCGAGGTACGCGTCCTCCACCACGGTTCCGGGTGATAGCACGCGCACCACCTCACGTCGCACCAGCCCTCGGGCCGCGGCCGCATCCTCCACCTGGTCGCAGAGCGCGACCCGCAGTCCCGCCTTGAGCAGCCGCCCGACGTAGCTCTCGAACGCGTGATAGGGCACGCCGGCCATGGGCACCCGGTGCCCCTTCCCCAGCTCGCGCGACGTCAGCGTGATGCCCAGCAGCGGCGCCGCCCGCTCAGCATCCTCCCCGAAGGTTTCGTAGAAGTCGCCGAGTCGGAAGAGCACGATGGCATCCGGATAGTCCTGCTTGACGCGCTGGTACTGGTCGAGGACTGGGACCGGCTTCAGGGCATTGCCTAGTTGAGCACCTGGCCCCGCAGTTGCCAGGCTGTGGCCTGCTCGACACGCACCCGGCGGACCGTGCCGGTCTGTGCGCCCAGTGGCGCGGCCCCGATGATGACCCGGTTCTGTCGAGTGCGGCCGGTGACTTCGCCGTCCTCGGCACGCTCCACCAGCACCTCGAGGGTGCGGCCGAGCCAGCGTCGGTTGGCCTCCTCCGCAATCCGTCGCTGGGCGTCGAGCAAGATGTTGATCCGCCGCTTTTTCTCGGGCGGCGTGACGTCATCCGGGTGAAGGGCGGCCGTCGTCCGCGGCCGCGGCGAGAACCCCTGGATGTGGACCACGTCGAACCGGATCTCTTCGAGCAGCGCCAGGGTTTTCTGGAATTGCTCCTCGGTTTCGCCTGGGTAGCCGACGATGACGTCGGTCGACACCGAAAGATCAGGGATCAGGTCACGGGCATGGGCGATGATCGCCCGATACTCGTCGGTCGTGTAGCGGCGGCGCATCTGCTTGAGGATGGCGTCGTCGCCGGACTGAAAGGGCAGGTGCAGGTGCTCGCAGACCCGAGGCAGGTCGCGGATGGCGAGCAAGAGGTCGTCGTGCACGTGGCGCGGGTGCGAGGTCAAGAAGCGCACCCGCCAGATGCCCGGGACGCGCTCGACCGCCTCGAGCAGGTCGGCAAGGCCCGCTTTGGTCAGCGGATCGCGATAGGAGTTGACGGTCTGCCCGAGCAGGGTCACCTCGCGCACGCCCTGAAGTGCGAAGCGGCGGACGTCCTCGACGACATCCGACAGCGGACGGCTGCGTTCGGTGCCGCGCACGAAAGGCACGATGCAGAAGCTGCAGACCTCGTTGCAGCCGAAGATGACCGGCACGTAGGCGGTCAAGCCGTGCTGCAAGACGGCGCCGCCGGTTTGCGCCGGGTTGGTCTCGTACTCGCCCTGCAGATCCTGGATGAAGGCCTCGTACTGGCGCATGTCGAAGCGGTAATCGAGGTCGGGCAGCCGCTCGTAGAGGCGGTCTTTCTCCTTGTTGGCCATGCACCCGGTGATGGCGATCGCCCGGCCGGGCCGTGCCTGCTTCCAGGCTTTGAGCTCCCGGAACCGGCCATAGGCTTTCTGCTCCGCGTTCTGCCGCACCGAGCAGGTGATGAGGATGGCGAGGTCGGCCTGATCGAGGTCGGCCACGGCGTTGAAGCCGGCCGCGGTCAGCCCCTGTGAGAGGTAGTCGGCATCGGACTCGTTCATCTGGCACCCGCTCACCCAGAGGTGAAACCGCTGTCCCGACGGTGGCCGTTTGTGGCTGTTGGGGCGTGGCCGCGAGAAGGCGTGCGGTTCGAAGGTTAGCGGGGCGCCGGGAATCCGCAGCCGTGGCGGAGCGGTCGACTCAGGCATCGACCGATCTTAGCGGGACTCGACCAGCAGACGGATCCCGGTCCGCTCCTCACCGTCGATCGAGATGTCGATGAACGAGGGGATACAGACGAGGTCGATGCCACCGGCGGCGACATACCCCCGCGAGATGGCAATCGCCTTGACGGCCTGGTTGATGGCCCCGGCGCCGATCGCCTGAACCTCGACCCGGGTCTGGCTTCGGACGACGCCCGCAATCGCGCCGGCGACCGCGACCGGCTTCGAGGTAGCGGATACCTTCAAGATCTCAATGGCGGCGCGCGCCGTGCGGGGAATACCGGCAGCCGGGCTGGCCGAAAGCGTCTTCTCCCCTGTCGAGCCGTTCGACGGCGGTTTAGTTTCCAGAGTGTCCATCTATTCTATTGAGATCGGTGACCGAACGTTTGGTTGGCCCCCGCCCCGACACCTTAACCCCAAGTCCAGGGGTCGTCAAGCGCCTATTCGATCGCTACTTCTCGATCGACCCGCTCCACCCGGCTCGCTTTGCCCGAAAGGGCATCGATCTGAGCCAGCACCGAGTTGAATTGCACCACGCCCGCCGCGACCTTGAAGCGGTACGGGACCCCGGTGAGGAAGCGCTGGAGACTGGCTTCCTTGTCCATCCCGATCACCGAGTCCCGGGGGCCAACCATCCCGAGGTCGGCCACGAAGGCCGTGCCGCCAGGGAACAGCCGGGCGTCGGCGGTGGGAACATGCGTGTGGGTGCCGAAGACGAAGCTGGCCCGGCCGTCGAGGTACCAGCCCAGGGCGATCTTCTCCGAGGTCGCCTCGGCGTGCATGTCCATCAGGACCAGCTTGGTCCCTGTCCCCTGGCGCAAGATCTCGTCGGCCGCCTTGAAAGCGGAATCGATGGGCGGCATGAAGAGCTGCCCCTGCACGTTGCCGATCAGCACTTGCCCCTTCTCCCCCAGGTCGTAGCAGAACCAGCCGCGGCCAGGTGCGCCGGCGGGGTAGTTATGCGGGCGGAGAATGGGCCGGCGGTCGTCGAAGCCGGTCAGCATCTCCCGCTGATCCCAGATATGGTTGCCGGAGGTGAGGACGTCGATCCCCAGGCTGAACAAGTCGTCCGCGATCTTGGGGGTTAGCCCGAAACCGCCCGCCGAATTTTCGCCGTTGGCGACCACGAGGTCGATCGAGAACTCACGGCGGAGCTGCGGCAGCAATTTCGCGACCGCCTCGCGACCGGGGCGGCCGATGATGTCCCCGATCGCGAGGACGGTGACAAGCATTGGGCGATCGTAACAAGGTAGCCGCGATTGACGGCCTGCTGGCGGACCTTTCGAGGGCCACCATCGGCGCCACCTTTAACCCCTTCCGCGACGCTAGCCCCGACGACCTGCCCGACGCGCCCGCGATCCGGCTCGCCAACCTGCGGCACTACCTCGAGGAGCGCGAGCAGGCCGAGGTGCTCGCGGTCGGAGAGGCCGCGGGCTACCAGGGGATGCGCTGGTCGGGGATCGCCTTCACCAG
>VBIS01000092.1 GCA_005880605.1 Chloroflexota bacterium | reverse complement strand
AGCCTGCCTTCGCTGAGATTGTCGTAGTTCGCCCGCGCCTCGGTAAAGCTATCCCCCTCCACCACCGCGACGTTTCCCAGGAAACCGGCCGCCTTGCCGAAGATGACGCCGACCAGGAGAATGAAGAAGCTCGCGTGGAAGATGATGCTCGCCACCTCGGCCCAGAGCCCGCGGTTGCGCTGGGAGCGGTCCCGCGCGCGCCGCCAGGCGGCCGGCACGCGAATGAACATGCTGGCCCCAATCGAGGTGTACATCAGGACGGCGACGATGATGAACGGCCAGGAGCTGAAGATGTCGAACAGGCCGAGTCGGGCGAACCAGGGAGCGGTCACCGGATGGCGCAGCACGTACCCCATCACGCCGCGCGGGTTCTGGGGCAGCTGCGGCAGCAGCGTGCCGACGGTAGCCAGCAGCGCCAGGATCGCGAGCAGGATGATGGCGGTCCGCATCTTGCGCAGCTCGCGCCAGGCTCGGGCGCCAATTCGCAACGCGGCGGCGGCCGCAACGCCTTTACCCTGCCCTCCCCCAGAGGTGGCGGGTGAATGTTCCGTGCGGCGGACCGGGGACGGCGCGATCATGACGCCTTAGAAGTGTAGGGAGGCGGCCCTGGTCGCCCAGTCGAGGACGACCGCGGGAAAGATCCCAAGGACCAGGGTTGCCAGTGCTGCGGCGCCCAACACGGTACTGGTCGGGATCCCGAGGCGTCGCTTCTCCACCACCGCCTCATCCGGAGCCGCCAGCATGATAACGACCACCCGCAGGTAGTAATAGAAGGAGACGATCGTCATGATCACGGCGACGATCAGGGGCGCCCAGATCTGGGCGCTGACCAACGCCTGGAAGACGAAGAGCTTGGCGAAGAATCCGACCGTCGGCGGGATGCCGGCCAGCGAGAGCATGAAGATCGTCATGACGGTGGCGAGGAAGGGCCGGCGGTAGAAGAGGCCTCGCCAGTGACTCAGCTCGGCGGTCTGCTCGCCGCCGGCGGCGACCGCGGTGACCACGGCGAAGGCTCCGAAGTTCATCAGCGAATAGGCGGCGACGTAAAACAGCGTGGCCGAGAAGCCCTGCGCGGTCCCGGGCAGCACGCCGAGCAGGATGTAGCCGGCCTGCGCGATGCCCGAGTAGGCGAGCATCCGTTTGAGGTTGTCCTGCGTGATCGCGACCAGGTTGCCGATGAAGAGGGAGAAGATGGCGATCAGCGCCAGCGGGAAGTACCAGCGGCTGGAGATGGAGGGGAAGGTCGCGATGAAGACGCGGCCGATAGCGGCGAAGGCCGCCGACTTGGTGGCAACCGACATGAAGGTGGTGACGATCGAGGGCGCCCCCTCGTAGACGTCGGGAGTCCACATGTGGAAGGGCGCGGCCGATGCCTTGAAGGCCAGCCCGACAGAGAGAAACCCGATGCCGAGCAACAGCAGGACGTTGCCGCCGGCATTTGAGGAGGCGGCCGTGGTGAAGGCCGCGATCCCGCGGAGCGTGGTGCTGCCGGTCGCGCCGTAGATCAATGCCATGCCGTAGAGCAGGAAGCCGGTGGCAAAGCCGCCCAGCAGCAAGTACTTCAGCGCGGATTCCTGTGAGCGCAGCGCCGTGCGCGCGAAACCGGAGAGGACATAGAGGGAAATCGAGAGCAGCTCGATCCCAAGGAAGATCGTCATCAGGCTGGTGGCGGCCGCCAGCAGCATCATGCCGGCGGTAGCCCCCAGGATCAGGATGTAATACTCGCCATAGTCCAGGTCGAGCGCCTCAAGGTAACGTGGCGAGATCGCCACCGTGGCAATCGTGATCAGGATCAGGAGGACATTAAAGAAGGCCGCCAGGCTATCGGCGATCACGGTGTCGCCAAAGGCGGACCGGTTCTGGCCCCAGAGGGAGATGGTGGCAACCAGCGCGCCGAGCAGGCCGACCACGGTCACGGCCGCCAGCCAGCGGCGGCGATCGGGTGGCACGAACAGCTCGAGAAACAACACAACGATCGCCGTGCCGGCCACCACCAGCTCCGGGAGGATGGCGCCGTAGTCGATCCCGATGCCGCTGAGGTTGATGGTCATCGCAGCAGCACCGGCAAGGCCTTGACGGTGGCGTCGACCGCGGCCGGAAAGAAGGCGGGGGTGACGCCGATCAGCACCATCAACGCCAGCAAGGGCGCCAGCACGCCGACGTCGGCGGTCCGCAATTCACCGAAGGTGGCCGGCTGGGGCGGTACCTCCTGTGTCGTGCCCTGGTAAAAGCGGAGCACATACCAGGCCGCCAGGATGACGCCGATGCCGGCGCCGACCGCCATCGGGATGAAGGACGCCCAGGCACCCAGCATGATGAGGAACTCGCCGACGAACCCGTTGAGCCCGGGCAGGCCGAGGGCAGCCAGCGAGACCACCAGGAAGAGAGCGGCGAACAGGGGCGCGGTGGCGGCCAGGCCGCGGAGCTCACCGCGGTCGCGGGTTCCGGCGCGCCGCTCGATCATGCCGACGATGAGGAAGAGCGCGGCGATGATCACGCCGTGGTTGATCATCTGGATCAGCGCGCCTTCGATCCCGAGCAGGTTGCCGGCGAAGATGCCGAGGCCGATGAACCCGAGGTGACTCATCGAGGCGTAGGCCACCAGGCGCTTGAGGTCGGTTTGGACCAGCGCCATGAAGGCGCCGTAGAGGATGCCGATGGTTGCCAGGACCGCGAGCAGCCCGCCCAGGCTGTGCGCGGCATCGGGGAAGAGGGCCAGGTTGAAACGCAGGAAGCCATACGCGCCGAGCTTCGACACCAGGCCGGCGAAGACGATCACCACCGGGATGGGCGACGAGGTATAGGCCGGCGGCAGCCAGGTGTGGAGCGGGAAGATCGGCATTTTGATCGCGAACGCGAGGCCGAAGCCGATGAACAGCAGCTGCTGAATGCCGATCGTGCCCAGGCCGGCCGGCAAATGCCAGATCCCCGCCGCCGGATGCTGAACCAGCACCGTCCAGTCGAAGCTGAGCTGTCCGGTTTGGGAAAAGTTGATCGCCGTCACCGCGAGGATCGCAACCAGCATGGCGAAGCTGCCGATCACGGTGTAGATCAGGAACTTGAACGCCGCGTAGACTCGTTGGCCCTCGCCCCAGACACCGATCAGGAAGTAGAGCGGGACCAGCATCGCCTCCCAGAAGACATAGAAGAGGACGAGATCGAGCGAGAGCAGGATGCCGGCCGTCGCGGCCTCGAGGATCAGCAGCAGCAGGATGAATTGCTTAAGCCGGGGGATGAGCGGATCGACAATGACGATCGCGATCAAGAACAGCAGCGCGTTGAGGCCCAGCAGGAAGAGGCTGAGACCGTCGACTCCCAGGTGATAGCTAATGCCCGCGGACGGAATCCATCGCAGCGTTTCTTCGAACTGCAGGTGGAGATTGCCAACCCCGTGCTGGAATCCGCCGATGATCGCCAGCACGAGGACCAAGGTGATGACGGCGCTGAGCACGCCCAGCTGCTTGACGACGCGGCGGACTTCGCCCGGCGTCAGCGCCACCAGCAGCGCGCCGGCGAGTGGGATCACGAGCGACAGCGTCAACCACGGCACGCTGCCGGGCAACGTGTACCAGCTCATCCGCCCAGCCTCACCGGCAGATACCCGAGGAAGGCAGCGACGACGACCACGACCCCGATAGCGCCGCCCAGCGTCCAGAGCGCGTAGCTGCTCACCCGGCCGGTCTGGATGAGGCGAAACTCGCGCGCCTCGAGCAGGAAGAAGTTGGCGACGCCATTGACGGCTCCGTCGATGACGCGCGGCTCGACGATGTCATTGAGGAAGCGGGCCAGGGCCACGCCCGGGCGGACGAAGAGGCGGTCGTAGAGCTCGTCGATGTAGTACTTGTGCTCCACCAGCGCGTGAATTGGTCCGAGCCGGGTTCGCCAGACGACGGCCAGATCCGGCCGCCTCGCGTGCAGCAGGTAGGCGGCGAGGAAGCCGATGAGCGCGACCAGGACCGACAAGGCGGCCAGCCCGATGAAGGCGCCGGTCCCCACGTCGACGGCATGACCGAAGACCGGGGTGAGAAAGCTCGCCACCGGGATGTAGCCACCAACCACGGCGCCCGCGGCGAGGATGACGATCGGCACGGTCTGAACGGGTAGGGCCTCGTGGAGATGGCGCTCATCGTGCGACAGCCATTCCCACCCGAAAGCAATGAAGAACAGCCGGAACATGTAGTAAGCGGTCAATCCGGCGGTGACCAGGGCGACGACGCCGAGCCAGAACTCGGTGCCGGGTGCGCTCAAGGCCGCCCGAATGATCTCGTCCTTGCTGAAGAAGCCCGCGAACAGCGGGAAGCCGCTGATGGAGAGCGTACCGATCAAGAACGTCCAGAACGTGATCGGCAGGCCGGCCCGCAGATTGCCCATGTTGCGGATGTCCTGGTCGTCGTGGAAGGCATGAATCACGTTTCCGGCCGCCATGAAGAGCAGCGCCTTGAAGAAGGCGTGGGTCATGAAGTGGAACATGCCGGCGGCGTAGGCGCCGATCCCCACGGCCAGGAACATATAGCCGATCTGACTCATGGTGGAGTAGGCGAGGATCCGCTTGATGTCCACCTGCGAGGTGCCGATGGTGGCCGCGAACAAGGCAGTGACGCCGCCGATCACGGCGACGGTGGCAGCCGCCGCCGGCGCCCAGTCGTAGAGCATGTGCATGCGCGCCACCAGGTAGACGCCCGCGGTCACCATGGTGGCGGCGTGGATCAGCGCCGAGACCGGCGTGGGTCCCTCCATGGCGTCAGGCAGCCACGTGTGCAGCGGCAGCTGCGCGGATTTCGCGACCGCCCCGACCAGCAACAGCAGGCAGATAGCGGTGATCACGCCGCCCCCCTTGGGCAACTGGTGGACGCGAGAAAAGAGACCCTGGAAGTCGAGTACCCGCAGGTTGAGGAAGATCAAGAACGCGGCGAAGACCATCCCGACATCGCCGATGGTGTTCATCACGAAGGCCTTGCGCGCCGCCAGCACCGCCGTGGGGCGCTCGAACCAGAAGCCGATCAACAGGTAGGAGCTGAGGCCGACGGCCGCCCAGCCGATGATCAGCCAGATGAGGTTGCCGGAGAGGACGAGCAAGAGCATGGAGAAGACGAAAAGGTTCATGTAGGCGAAGAAGCGCGAGTACCCAGGGTCCTCGCGCATGTAGCCGATGGAGTAGACGTGGATCAGGAAGCCGACCCCGGTAATCACCAGGATCATCAAGGTCGAGAGCCGGTCGACGTACAGATTGAAGGGGACGCTGAAGTCGCCACTCTGCCACCAGGTGAAATAGGTCTGATCCAGGGAATGCGCTCCGGTGAGCAACTGGAGCAGGAGGTTCAGCGAGAAGATGAACCCGATGCCCACGCTGCCGGCGCCGATCCAGCCCACCACCCGTCGCGGCAGCAGGCGTCCGAAGAGCGCGTTGACCAGGAAGCCGGCGAGCGGCGAGAGCAGCACGAAGGGCGCCAGCGTCTCCATCGTCCCGCTTACTCCTTCATCAAGTCGAGATCGTCGACATCCATCGGCCGGCCGGCGCGGTAGACCTGCACGATGATCGCGATGCCGACCACCACCTCTGCCGCCGCGACCGTAATCACGAGGAAGGCGAAGATCACCCCATCCAGCGAATTCAGATACCGGCTGATCGCGACGAATGCCAGGTTGACGGCATTGAGCATCAGCTCGATGCACATGAAGACCACCAGCGGGTTGCGGCGCACCAGGAAGCCGACCGCCCCCATGGTGAACAGCACGCCGCTCAGCAGCAGGAAGCTGTAGGCGGGAACCGGCATCAGCGGATCCTCCGCATCGCCAGGTAGACGGCGCCGACCGCCGCGATCAGCAACAGCAACGACGTGACCTCGACCGGGAACAGGAACTTGGTGTACAGGGCGATGCCGACCGTCTGCACATTGCCGACGGCGGCGATCGCCTCCGGCGTCAGGGTGCCCGGCCGGCCGGTCAGGCCGCGGTTGAAGAGCAGCGAGACCAGCAGCGCGGCGAAGATCACCCCGAAGACCGCGCCGTAGATCCACTCGGAGCCACGCCGCGGCAGCGCGACATCGGATTCCGGGTTCATCAGGGCGATGATGAAGACGAAGAGCACCATTACCGCGCCGGCGTAGACGATGACCTGCGCGGCAAAGAGGAATTGGGCGTTCAGCATCAAGAAGAGCACCGCCAGCCCGAGCATGTTGGCGACCAGCGACAGGGCGTTGTAAATCGGCTTACGAAAGGCGACCACGCCGGCAGCGGTGACGATTTCCCAGGCCGCCACGATGGCGAACCCGACTACCACTTGCGCGCTACCGGTTGCGCCGAGGGGGCGCCCGATGGGATGGCCGTGTCGTTGACGCTGGCGCCGAGCGGCTCCAGCAGGTCCTCTTTGACGGCGATGAACTTGTCGGGGTGGTCATCCGCCAGGTCATAGCGCGGACCCATGGTGATCGCATCGTAGGGGCACGCTTCCTCGCACCCAACCGGGCAGGCGATGGCACAGAGCTCGCAGCCGACGCATTTCTCCAGTCCATCGGCATAGCGATGGAGGATGTGCTTGCCACGCTCCCGCGGCGGGACGGCCTTCTGCCGTTCCGGGTACTCGATGGTGACGATCGGCTTGGCGTTGTGCTTGAAGGTCGTCGCCAGCGCGCGGGCGATGTAGATCGGCCCCAGCAAGATCTCCTTGAGCGCCATTAGAAGACCCCCTGGGCGGCCACTACCACGACGGCCGTCACCATCATCATCGCCAGCGACAGGGGGAAGAGCGACTTCCAGCCCAGCGCCATCAGCCGGTCATAGCGCATCCGCGGGAGCGTCGCCCGCAGCCAGACATAGACGTAGAGCAGCGCCACCACCTTCAGCACGAACCACCAGGGTCCGGGCAGGATGCCGGCGGGCCCCCACCAGCCGCCGAGGAAGACGACGGTGGCGATCGAGCTGACGATGATCATGTTGATGTACTCGGCCATGAAGAACAGCGCGAACCGCAATCCCGAGTACTCGGTGTGATAGCCCGCGACCAGCTCGGTCTCGGCTTCCGGAAGGTCGAACGGAGCGCGGTTGGTCTCCGCGATGCCGGCAATCAGGTAGAGGAAGAAGGCCGGCAGCAGCGGGATGATGAACCACCAGGTGTGCTGGGCGTTGACGATATCGACGAGCCGGACCGATCCCGCCAGGATGAAGACCGGCACGAGGGAGAGGCCGAGCGCCATCTCGTAGCTGATCATCTGGGCCGACGACCGAAGCGCGCCCAGCATCGAGTACTTGCTGTTCGAGGCATAGCCGGCGAGGAAGATCCCGTAGACCCCGACCGAAGTGACGGCCAGGTACCAGAGGATGCCGATATTGACGTTCATGACGTACCAGCCGATCGAATGACCGAACAAGGTGATCGGGCCCGGCCCGCTGATCGGGATGATGGCAAAGCTGCCCAGCGCGGCGCAGATCGAGATCATCGGCGCCAGCAGGTAGAGGAAGCGGTCGCGGCCCGAGGGGGCGCTGCTCGATTTGAAGAACAGCTTCAGCCCATCGGCGGCCGGCTGCAAGAGCCCCCATGGGCCGACCCGGTTTGGCCCGGGCCGCTGCTGCATACGCGCCTGCACTTTGCGCTCGAAGAGCGTGAGGTAGGCGAAGCCGGTCAGGAGCGCGCCGATCACGATCGCGGCTTTGATCAGCGTGACGATGATGACTTCCGTGGTCACGGCCGCTCACTCCAGAGCGCGCGCGCTTGGTGGTTGACGGCGGCGTATGGAGGGAGCGATCGGACCAGGTCACCGGTGATTTCCTCGACCGACTCGTAGGCCCAGGAGGCACCCAGCCGGTTGGCGATCTGCTGGAAGACGCGCCAGTCCTCGCGGACCCACTCGGCGTCGATGCCCCGCTTGATGCGCTGCACCCGGCCCTCCATGTTGGTCACGGTGCCGTACTTCTCGGTGAAGGCATGTCCCGGGAGGATCACGTGGGCAACCTCGTCGAGCGGCGAGGCCTTGAAACGGTGAAACACCACGAGCGGCAAGCTCGAGAGCCACATCGATTCGGCGTCGGTGGGCGTGAAGCCGTGGAGCGGGCTCGACTCGTGCACGTAGAGGCCCTTCACCCCGGCCCCCGGCCACTGCATCCTCCCCTTCCCCGCCTGCCCGTTCAACGAGGCGTAGCCGGGACCCAGGTGCGGAAGGATGCCGAGGTCTTTCGCGCCGCGCCCGTTTGGCCCGGTGGTCACGATCAGCCTCCGCACGCTGCCCGTGACCTTCGTGGCGAGCTTGGCCTGGAGGTCGACGGCAGCCTGCTTGTCCGCCTCGGTCGCCAGGATGGCGACCGCTTGCGCCTCGGCCGGGATGGCGTCGAGCGCCCGCTTGCCGTCCGCGACGGCGACCTTGTGCACGTTGACGCCTTTGCGCTCGCTCTTGAACAACCGCAAGTGGAGCACGGGCGCCGCATCGATCACGCCCTGACCACCGAGGACGACAACCTGGTCGCAGCGCTCGATGTCGGCGATCGGCAAGGTCATGTCATCCGGATCGGCATCGGCCACCCCGGTGCTGCGGTGATCGAGGTGTGACGACTGCAGCACCTCGCGGAACAGGCGGCGGAAGAGGAAGAGCTCCTCGTTGGTATCGGCGGGCGATGCCCAACCGGCGACCTGGCCGCTGGCCCGCGTGAGCGCGTCGGCGGTGAAGGCGATCGCCTCCTCGTACGAGACCTCTTCCAGCGAGCCGTCGCGGCGCACCCGCGGACGCTCCTGCCCCGTGCGCTGGAAGTTCGGGAAGCTGAAACGCCCGAAGTCGCAGAGCCAGCTGTCATCGACCGCGACATTCTCCCGTGACTGGAAGCGTCCGATGCGGTTGCTCCTGGCGTCGATCTGGATGTTGCAGCCCATGCTGCAACCGGGGCAGATGCTGGCTGTCCGGTCGAGATCCCAGGGCCGGCTGAGGAATCGGTACTGCCGCGAGGTCAAGGCGCCTACCGGACAGATCTCCGTCCAGTTGCCCTGGTAATTCGAGTGGGCCGGCTCGTCGTTGAAGGTGCCGATGATGGTGTGCACCCCTCGCTGGATCAGGGCCAGCTCGCGCTCGCCGGAGATCTCTTCGCTGAAGCGCGTGCAGCGCCAGCAGAGGATGCAACGCTCGCGATCGAGGAGGATCTTGTCGGAGAGCGGCACCGCCTTGTCGAAATGCGCCTTGGGGAACTCGAAACGGCTGGCGCCGGGACCGTACTGGTAGGTCTGGTCCTGGAGCGGGCACTCCCCGCCCTTGTCGCAGATCGGGCAATCCAGCGGATGGTTGATCAGCAGCAGCCCGAGCACGTCTTTCTGGTACTTGCCGACCTGCTCGGTGGTGGTCTTGACCACCATGCCGTCGGCCACATAGACCGCGCACGATGGCTGCAGCTTCGGCATCTTCTCGACCTCGACCAGGCACATCCGGCAGACCGCGACCGGCGCCATCTTCGGATGCGAGCAGAAAATCGGGATGTCGATGCCGATCTTCTTGGCGGCGTCGAGGATCAGCGTGCCCTTGGGCACCGTGACGGATTGGCCGTTGATCGTGAGTGTGACCTGGTCGGTCTGCACCGCGGCCATCAGGCGACGGCCTCCTCGACCGACTTCTTGAAGGGACAGCCTTTCTCGGAGATGTGCTGCTGGAACTCATCGCGGAAGAACTTGATGACGCTGCGCGGGAACCAGGTCGAGGCATCGCCCAGCGGGCAGAACGACCGGCCGTCGATGCTGTACCCGATATCCAAAAGCAGGTCGACATCGGCGGCTTTCGCCTCGCCGGCCTCCATGCGGTCGAAGATGTTCGCCATCCAGAAGGTGCCCTCACGGCAGGGCGTGCACTTACCGCAGCTCTCGTGATGGAAAAACTTCACATAGCGGCGAGCCGCATCGACCATGCAGGTGGTCTCATCCATCACCACCATCGCCCCGGCGCCGGCCAGCGACCCGGCTTTCTGGATGGCATCGAAGTCGAGCGCCACGTCGAGGTGTTGGGGG
>VBIS01000091.1 GCA_005880605.1 Chloroflexota bacterium | reverse complement strand
CCGCTCATGCACCAGACCCGGGTTCCCTTCCCGGTCGGCGTTCCGATGGCCCCAAACCAGTCGGCGCCGTTGAGCACGATGTGCGGCAGGTTGCAGACGGTCTCGACGTTGTTGACCACCGTCGGCTTCCCGTAGAGGCCCTTGATCGCCGGAAAGGGCGGCTTCAGGCGAGGCTCGCCGCGATACCCCTCGAGCGAAGTGAGCAGCGCGGTCTCCTCGCCGCAGATGTAGGCGCCCGCGCCGCGGTGCAGGATGACGTCGATGTCGTAGCCCTTGCCGAGGACGTTCTTGCCGATATAGCCGGCCTGGCGCGCCTCAGCAAGCGCGGTCTCGAGCGCATCATGCTGGGGCAGGTACTCGCCGCGGATGTAGATGAACGCCAGGTTGCAGCCGATCGCGTAGCTCGCGATCAGGATCCCTTCCAGCACCTGCTGCGGACTCTTCTCGATCAGGTAGCGGTCCTTGAAGCAACCCGGCTCGCTCTCGTCGGCGTTGCA
>VBIS01000084.1 GCA_005880605.1 Chloroflexota bacterium | reverse complement strand
GACACGTCGGCCCATTATCGGGTGCTGGTCTCTACCTTGGGGGCCGGCAGGATGCGTTGTTACGATGTCGTGCATGGCGAGCGCGGCCAAAAGCGATACCCTGACGATCCGGTCGGGCAAGCGCGCCGATGCGATCGACATCACCGAGCGGGTGCAGGATGTGGTCCGCGAAAGCGGCGTGGAAACCGGCCTCTGCCAGGTCTACGTGCCGCATACGACGGCGGGCGTGTTCATCAATGAGAACGCCGACCCGGAGGCCCTGCGAGACATCCTCAACACGCTCGAGGCGCTCGTGCCCTGGGAGAACGACTACCGGCACGCGGAGGGAAACGCCGCGGCGCACATCAAGGCGTCGCTCGTCGGGACGTCGCAGACGGTGCCCATCCGCAACGGGCGCCTGACGCTGGGACGCTGGCAGGGCATCTACTTCGCCGACTTCGACGGCCCTCGCGAGCGGCATTTCCAGGTCACGGTCCTGGCATAAATAAGAGCCGCCCGAAGGCGGCTCACTGAGCGCTGCCGATCCTATTTCTTCTGTGAGACGGCGCCGAGCTGCGTCGGCTGGCCGTTGCCACCAGCCTCAACCGGGATCTTCACCGACTTCGGCTTGGCCGGCTGCGCCTTCGGCACGGTCAGGATCAACAGGCCGTTCGCGAACTGGGCCTTCGCCTGTTCCCCGACCGCGTCGTCGGGCAGGGTCACCTGGCGGCTGACCTTGCCGGCGAAGATCTCGCGCAGCCAGAACTGCTCCGGACGGGCGTCGGCCGGCGGCTTGATCTCGCCCTTGATCGTGATCTGCCCGCCGTCGAAGGTAACCTCGACCGCGTTGGGATCGACCCCGGGAACGGCGGCCCGGATCACCCACTCGTTCTCGGTCTGGTAGATATCCAGCGGCAAGTAACCCTCGCCGGCCGCACCAACCGTTCGCGACGGCCCGGACACCCCGAAGGTATCACCGAAGAGGCGATCCATGGCGCTGTGGAGAGACATCAGGTCGCTGACGGGTGACCATCGAATCACGCTACTCATGACTTGACCTCCTTACCTAGCGCGCCCAGCGTGGAAAAAGCGCGCGGTTGGTATGTTTTTCGATGCGCCATATACCCCGGGAAATGCCGGACTTAAACGCGTCCTGGGGCGGGAAACAGTCCTGTTCACGGTGGGTGAAAGACCGTAACCAGGCCGGAGATGCCGGTATATACTGGCTAGATTCTTTAGCCGGGGAGACGCATGCTTACCAGCATCAAGTCGGTCGGCAGCTATGTTCCGTCCGGCATCCTGACCAACGCTGACCTCGAAAAGATGGTCGAGACCTCCGATACCTGGATCCGCGAGCGGACCGGGATCGTGGAGCGGCGGATTGCGGCCGTCGACGAAACGGCGACGGACCTGGCCGCCGAAGCGGCCAAGGATGCCCTGCAGGCGGCCGGCTTACGTCCGGAGGACACCGACCTGATCGTGTGCAGCACGTCCACGCCGGACTCCATGTATCCGTCGGTCGCCTCACGCGTTCAGGAACGCCTCGGCGCCCACGGCCCGGCGTTCGACGTGCAGGCCGCCTGCACGGGTTTTCTGGTGGCGATGAGCGTGGCCGATCGCTTCGTCAGCAGCGGTGAGTCGAAGCAGGCGATCGTGATCGGCACCGAGACGCTGACCAAGATTCTCAACTTCAAAGACCGAGGCACGTGTGTGGTCTTCGGTGACGGCGCCGGCGCGGTCGTCCTCGGACCAGGGGTCGAGGGCGCCGGCATCAAGGCCTGCGTGCTCGGTTCGGATGGCTCGGGCGGCGACCTCATCTATGTCGCGCCTGGCGCCGATGGTCCGGAAGGACGTGGCCGGCCGGAGATTCGTATGGACGGGCGAAGAGTCTTTCGCTTCGCCACCGAGATCCTGGCGCAGGCGACCCTCGAAGCGCTGGAGAAGGCCGGTATCCGGTTGGAGGACGTCAAGCTGATCGTTCCCCACCAGGCGAATGCCCGCATCATCGAGGCGGCCGGCAAGCGGCTCGGCGTCGGGAGCGATGTCATGGTCAACGCCATCGCGAATTACGGCAACACGTCGACCGCCTCCATCCCGCTGGCGCTCAAGGATGCGCTGGCCGCCGGCCGGCTGAAGCGCGGCGACAATCTCGTGCTGGTCGGCTTCGGCGCCGGGTTGACCTGGGGCGCCTGCGTGATCGAATGGGAAGGCGCGCCCGTCAGGGTCGCGGCCTAACCCATGTTTCGTCCCAAGACGCGGTACGTCGCCCTACCGTCGCCGCGGGCCGGCGTCGGCGAAGAAATTGACCGGCTCATCTGTCCCAAGTGCGACACCTCGCTCGAGCCGGCGCGCCTGACCGCGGCCCTCGGTGTCTGCTATCGCTGCGGGTATCACTTTCGTCTTCGTGCGCCTGAGCGGATCGCGATGCTGGTCGAGTCCGGCTCATTCCGCGAGGAAGACCAGGGGATCACGGCCACCGACGTCCTGGGGTTTACGGATTCACAGCCGTACGTGAACCGCATCGAGCAGAGCCGTGCCACCACCGGCGCCAACGAAGCCGTCACCTGGGGCGAAGCGATGCTCGGCGGACACCGGGTGGTGCTGGTGGTTCTGGACTTCGCGTTCATGGGCGGCAGCATGGGAGCAGCCACCGGCGAGAAGATCACCAACGGCATCGAGCGCGCCGCGCAGGGCCGCCTGCCGCTGCTCATCATCTCCGCCTCCGGCGGCGCCCGAATGCAGGAGGGCATGCTCTCCCTGATGCAGCTGGCCAAAACGTCCGCCGCGCTTGGACGCCTGGGGGCGGCCGGGGTCCCCTACATCTCGTTGCTGACCGATCCGACGATGGGCGGGGTGACCGCCAGCTTCGCCTCGCTGGGCGACGTCATCATGGCGGAGCCGGGCGCGATGATCGGTTTTGCCGGGGCTCGGGTGATCCAGCAAGCGACCTATGAAACGCTGCCTGACGGCTTTCAGACCGCGGAGTTCCTGCTGGCGCACGGCATGATCGACCTGGTGGTGCCACGCCCCGAGTTGCCCGCCGCCTTACGTCAGGTACTGGATCTGTATGCCCCTACCGGGACTGCTCCTGACCTCCAGTTGCAGCGGCAGGTCAAGACCGTGGCTCCAGCGCCCGCCGTCACCCGGTGAGCGACAACGGATCCGTCGCCGCCGCCACCTGGGAGCAGGTCGAGCTTGCCCGCCATCCCGATCGTCCCTATGCGCTCGACTACATCCACGCGATATTTACGAACTTTCTAGAGCTCCATGGGGACCGGGTGTTCGGCGACGACCAGGCCATCATCGGTGGGCCGGCGAGCTTCGACTCGCGAACCATCATGGTGATCGCGCAGCAAAAAGGCCGCACCACCGCGGAACGCGCGATGCGCAACTTTGGCATGGCCAACCCGGAGGGCTATCGCAAGGCGCTCCGCCTGGTTCGTCAGGCCGAACGCTTTGAGTTTCCGATCGTGGCCTTCGTCGATACCTCGGGCGCGTTCCCGGGCGCCGGCGCCGAGGAGCGCGGCATCGCCTGGGCGATCGCCGAAAACCTCGTCGCGCTATCGGCGGCGCGCATCCCCATCCTGACGCTCGTGATCGGGGAGGGTGGCAGCGGCGGCGCGCTCGGCATCGGCGTCGGGGATCGGCTGCTAATGATGGAACACTCGATCTACAGCGTCGCCATGCCCGAAGCCTGCGCCTCGATCCTCTGGCGCGATATCGCCAAGAAAGTTGAGGCGGCCGACGCCCTCAAGCTGACGGCCGCTGACTTGAAACGGCTCGGCCTGGCCGACGAGATCATCCCCGAACCGCCCGGCGGGGCGCAGAACGACTATGGGCTGGCTGCCGACGCGGCCGCCGCCGCGCTACGCCGCCACCTGAAGAGCCTGGAAGCCATCGACACCGACCAGCTGGTCGAAGAGCGTTATCAGCGATATCGGAAGATCGGCGCCACGCCGTAACATCAGCTCACTGCCGTGGCCACGGAAGCGGTAACCCAAGCCCCCGCCCGCAAACGCGAGCGCCTCGACCCCTCGGTCTTCCGGCTGCCGGTCGAGCGAATCCGCGAAGGCTATTACAGCGACGTCTATTTCAACCGCACCGTCGACGTGCTGCGGGCGGATCACCGGCACCCCCACGCGCTGATGCAAGTCTTCCAGAAGCAGCAGGCGGTGATCGGTGGCATGGACGAGGCGATTGCCATCCTCAAGCTCTGCTCCGAGGATTTCTCGCAGCTGCGCGTGCACGCCCTCTACGACGGCGACGAGGTGGCGCCCTGGGAAACCGTAATGACGATCGAGGGCGACTATTCGTTCTATGCCCGGCTGGAGACCGTCTACCTGGGTGTGCTGACCCGGCGCACCAAGGTCGCCACCAACGTGCGCCGCGTGGTGGATGCCGCCAAGGGCAAGCAGATCATCTTCTTTCCAGCCCGCCACGATCATCACCTGGTGCAGACCGGAGACGGATACGCCGCCTACGTCTCGGGCGCGATCGGGGTCTCGACCGATGCGCAGGCCGCCTGGTGGGGCGGCAAGGGCACCGGCACCGTCCCGCATTCGTTGATTGCCGCCTACGAGGGCGACACCGTGCTCGCCGCACGCAAGTACGCGGAGTATGTCGATCCATCCGTCAACCTGGTGGTGCTGGTCGACTTCGAAAACGATTGCGTCCGAACCTCGCTCGAGGTGGCGCGAGCGCTCGGGGATCGCCTGTGGGGCGTGCGACTGGATACGTCCGAGACGATGGTCGACGTCAGCGTCCAGAAGCTGATGGGCGACTTCGATCCGCGAGGGGTCAACCCGCAACTCTGCCAGCTGGTCCGCCGGGCGCTCGACCGCGAGGGCTTCCAGCACGTCAAGATCGTGGCCAGCGGCGGCTTCAACGTTGAGAAGATCGAGCACTTTGAACGCCAGCGTGTACCGGTCGATGCCTACGGCGTCGGCAGCGCCTTCTTCCAGGGCAACTTCGACTTCACCGCCGACGTGGTGATGCTCGAGGGACGGCCCTGCGCCAAAGTCGGGCGCCGCTACCGGCCAAATCCGCGACTCGAACTGGTGACCTAGCCGTGCCCAACGTCACCATCGTCGTCGATGTCCTCAACGGCTTTTGCAAACAGGGCAACCTGGCCTCCCCACGCTGCGATGCCGCCATCCCGAAGATCCGCGAGGTCCTCGAGGACCGCCTGAAGGCCGGCGACCACTTGATCTTCCTCGCGGACACCCACGACCCGAACGACCGCGAGTTCGAAGTGTTCCCGGTCCATTGCGTGCGCGGCACGATCGAGTCCGAGGTGGTCCCCGAACTTCAGCCTCTGCTGCACGACGCCACCTTGATCCGCAAGCGGCGGTACTCCGGTTTCTTCGAGACTGACCTTGACGAACGGCTCAAGGCGGCGCAGCCGGAGCAGGTGACGGTGGTCGGCGTCTGCACCGACATCTGCGTCCTCCACACGGTGGCCGACCTGCGAAACCGCGATTACCGGGTGGTGGTGCCGGCCTCGGCGGTCGAGACCTTCGACGGGCCGGGGCATCCCGGCGACGAGGTCCAGCACTGGGCGCTGGCCCATTTGAGGGGCGTGCTCGGAGCCCGCGTCCTGCAGCCCTAACTCCTGGCTTTCCCCTCCCCCTCTGGGGGAGGGCAGGGTGGGGGCTTCGTGAGCCTCTCGGTATAATATTACCCGTCAACGTGAATAGGACATCCCCGAACCCAAACGGATCGTTCTGCCCTGCGTGCGGCGCTCCGGTCAAGCCCGACAGCCGCTTCTGCTCGAACTGCGGGCGAACGGTCGCTCGACCGGCCCGGCTTCGCTTTAAGCCCTGGATGGTGGTGCCGGCCGTTGTCCTCGCCTTCCTCCTGGTGGTGCTCCCGGGTGTCCTTTATGTATGGGCGGGGCTGCCGTCCACCGCCAACCTCAGCACGGCCCGCCTCCCCCTCTCGACCCGCATCTACGACCGGACAGGAACCATCCTGCTGGCCGAGATCCATCAGGGCTCCGAACGGCGCCACATCGTGCAACTCCCGCAGGTTGCGCCCGCCATGCAAAAGGCTACGGTCGCGGTCGAGGACCGTACCTTCTATCAGCACGGCGGCCTCAACCTGCTGCGCACCGGGCAGGCCGGCGTCGACGACCTGCTGCATCTTCGCTTCAACCAGGGTGGCAGCACGATCACGCAACAACTGGTCAAGAATATTTATCTGTCGGGCGATCGGTCGATCCTTCGCAAGGTGGACGAAGCCATCCTCGCCGTCGAGATCGAGCACCAGTACTCGAAGGCGCAGATCCTCGAGGCCTACCTCAACCGCGTCTATTACGGAAATCGGTCATACGGTGTCGAGGCCGCGGCGCAGACCTACTTCGGAAAACCCGCCAGCCAACTCTCCCTCGGCGAGGCGGCCTTGCTCGCCGGCTTGCCCCAGGCCCCGACCGAGCTGGATCCGTTCAGCAACCTGAACGGGGCGAAAGCCCGCCAGAAAGTCGTGCTGGACGCCATGGCTCGGGCCCACGACATCACGCCGGCGCAGGCGCGAACCGCCTCCGCGCAGGCGCTTACCTTGCAGAAGCCATCCACCTCCGACGATGTCAAGGCCCCCGGGTTCGTGCACTGGGTAGCGGCGCAGCTGGAGAAGACCTACGGCGAGGAGCTCCTCAAGAACGGCGGCCTGACCGTCATCACCTCGCTCGACTGGAACCTCCAGTCGATCGCCGAACGCCAGGTTCGCGAGAAAGTCATGGCGCTCCAGGGCCAGCACGTGACCGATGGCGCCCTGGTCGCGCTCGACCCGGCGACCGGGGCGGTCCTGGCCATGGTCGGGTCGGCCGGCGCCGATGTGCCCGGCGGTCAGTACAACATGGCGATCATTCCGCGGCAACCGGGATCGTCGTTCAAGATTTTCACCTACACCGCCGCCATCGAGTCTCAGAAATTCACCATGGGATCCTGGGTGCGCGACGAGCCGATCAATGTCCGGCTCGGTGATGGCAGCACCTACACGCCGCACAACTACGACGGCCAGTATCACGGCTGGCAGCCGATTCCGGCAGCCCTGGGCAACTCGTTCAACATCCCGGCGGTGAAAGTCGAGCTCGGCACCGGCACCGATCACGTTGTCGACGTCGCGCGGCGGATGGGGGTGGAGACCTTGACGCAGCCGGCCACGAGTTATCAGCCGAGCCTGACGTTAGGCGGCTACGAAGTGCCGCTGCTCGACATGGCCGCTGGTGCGAGCACGTTGGCCGCCCAGGGAACCTACCGCCACCCGCAGGCGATCCTCAGCATCGCCGCGCAGGGCCAGACCCTGTTCCGCTATGACCCGAGGGTCAACCACCGGGCGGCCCTCAGCCCGCAGGTGAGCTTCATCATGGCGGACATGCTCTCCAATGACCGCAACCGGACGCTGTCGTTCGGATCCAATAGCGACCTGGTGATCCCCGGCCACCAGGTCGCGGCCAAGACCGGCACCACGAACGACTTTCGCGACAACCTGACCGTGGGCTTTACGCCGAACCTGGCGGTCGCCGTCTGGGTCGGCAATGCC
Organism: Chloroflexota bacterium; assembly: GCA_005880605.1. Lineage (GTDB taxonomy): Bacteria > Chloroflexota > Dormibacteria > CF-121 > CF-121 > CF-13. The sequence goes on along the minus strand of VBIS01000084.1, from coordinate 8,385 downwards.
GACCACACGCCGATGCTTCACGTTTCCGGCATCGTCGGCGCTGCCCCTATCTTCCACGGCTTCATGACGCAGGTGCTTAGCGGGCAGCCCGACGGCTGGTTCGCCGTTCCCGATGGCCTGCACGCGGTCAACATGAATGGCGCCATCGCCTATCTGCTGGCGGGGACGGACCAGGTGGCGCAGTCGCAGCAACCTCCGGCGCAGCCGGCGGGATGCGACGAGGGGTGCGGCGGCGGCGGCCAGGGCCGCCACAAGAAGCACGGGTAGGCCGCGGTTCGCCCTGCGCGGCTCGCGGCCGTCGCTAGCTCAGCGGCGGGCGCTCGCGGGTCGCGGTCTGGCCCGGGGCTGACGGCGTCGCGCCGGTCCCCTTCAGCGACTCGAGCTCGCTCTTTAGTTCGGCGATTTGCCGCTCCAGCTTGGCGATTTCATCCCGGGTCGCGACCGGCATCGATGAGCGCATGCTCTCCGAAACGCGGCGGCTCAGATCCTCGCCCCGACGACGGGTATTTGATGCGAACTCCTCGAACCGCCGGCGCCCCTGCTCGCGGCTGACATGCCCCTGGTGCAGCCAGGTGTCGACCAGCCGATCACCCTGCTCGAACGCCCAGCTCGCGGCGCCCAGCATGATGGTAAAGCCGTCGCGCACGACCTCGCGAACGCGCTCGCTGCCTTCTGCGTGTTGATGCTCGTGGGGATCGTTATGCTCTGCCATGCGCTAAGTTTAGGGCTACTCCATGCCCATCTACGAATATCGCTGCGCGGACTGCGGCAAGCGGCCCTCGATCTTCTTCGCGAGTTTCAGCACCGTCGAAGCGTCGCCCGCCTGCCCGCTCTGTGGCGGCCGGCAGCTGACGCGCCTCATCTCCCGCACCGCCCAGGTGCTTTCCGAGGACAGCCGCCTGGATCGTCTGAGCGATAGTCCCGACCTATCCGACGTCGACGAGAACGACCCGAAGAGCATGGCCCGCTGGGCAAAAAAGATGGGACAAGAAATGGGCGGCGACGAACTTGGTGAGGACTTCGACCAGGTGGTCGACGAAATGGGAGATGGCGAGCCGAACGGTTCGGCCGGCATGGAGGAGGACGAGCTGTGACGCGGGCCCGCATCGAGCGCATCCGCGGCCGCGAGATCCTCGATTCGCGTGGCAATCCCACCGTCGAAGTCGACGTGCTCCTTGAGTCCGGCGAGCTCGGCCGGGCCGCCGTCCCCTCGGGCGCCTCGACTGGCGCGCACGAGGCGGTCGAGCTTCGCGACGGCGACCAGGGCCGCTTTCGCGGTAAGGGCGTGCTCAAGGCGGTGGGCCATGTCAATGATGAGATCGCGGGGGTGTTGCAAGGCGCCGACCCGGCTGACCAGCGCGCGATCGACGAACGGCTGATCAATCTCGACGGGACGGCCAATAAATCGCGACTGGGCGCCAATGCGATTCTGGGGGCCTCGCTGGCGGTGGCGAGGGCGGCGGCACTGGCCGCCGGCCAGCCGCTTTATCGATATTTGGCCGCTGATCGCGAGCTGGTGATCCCGGTGCCGATGATGAACATCCTCAATGGCGGCAAGCACGCACAGACCAAAGTCGATTTCCAGGAGTACATGGTGGTCCCCGCCGGCGCTCCGAGCTATCGCGAGGGGCTCCGCTGGGGCGCGGAGGTGTTTCACGCGCTCAAAGACAGCCTGCACCAGGCCGGCTTGAGCACCGGGCAGGGCGACGAGGGCGGATTCGCGCCGGAGCTCGACACCAATGAGAAGGCGATGTCGCTGCTGGTCGAGGCCATCGAACGCAGCGGCCACCAGCCGGGGAAGGACGTCTTCATCGCGCTCGATCCGGCCGCCTCCGAGCTCTATCAGGCCTCGCGCTATGAATTGCAAGGCGAAGGGAAAAGCATGGCTGCGCCAGAGCTGATCGATCGGTGGGCCACGTGGGTCGAGAAGTACCCGGTGATCTCCATCGAGGACGGATTGGCCGAGGACGACTGGGAAGGCTGGCGACGACTGACAGAAAAATTGGGCAAACGCGTCCAGCTGGTGGGCGACGATATCTTTGTGACCAACGTCGTGCGCCTTCGCCACGGCATCGAGGAAGGCATCGCCAACAGCATTTTGATCAAGGTCAACCAGATCGGCACGCTCACCGAGACGCTGGAAACCATGGCGACCGCGGCGCGGGCCGGCTACTCGACCGTGGTGTCGCACCGCTCCGGGGAAACCGAGGACACTTTTATCGCCGACCTCGCCGTCGCCACCGGCGCGGGCCAGATCAAAACAGGTGCGCCCTCACGGTCGGAGCGAGTCGCCAAGTACAATCGGCTCCTACAGATCGAGGAAGAGGTGGGTATCTCCGCACACTATCCGGGTCGCGCCGCGTTCGTCGGCATGCCCGGATCGCGGGTCGCCGGTGTCTAGACGCCCCCCAGGCGGATTCTTCCAGGGCGGAGAATCACCCTTCGGACGCCTCCCGACCGAGCCGAGCTTCCCCACCATCCGTGTCTCGCGACGGGGCGTCTTCTGGATCATCGCGATCGCGCTGGGTCTGCTGATCCTGTTCCTGCTCAAGCCGTTTGCGACGCTCTATACGGACTACCTGTGGTTCCGGGCGCTCGGCTACGGCGGCGTATTCGGGACGCGTTTTAGCGCTCAGATTTGGTCTTTCTTTATTTTCGCCATCGTCTTCTGGATCATCGGCGGCGCGAATGTCCTGCTGGCGCTTAATTCCAACACCGGCCGCCGGCTCTCGTCGATCGGGATTCGCCAGCGACCGCTGACGGCGCCGTCAACCATCCTGGCGCTGCTCGCCGTCTTCTTGCTCGGCCTGCTGTTCGGCCGTGTCGCCGCCGGATCATGGCAGACGATCCTGGCCTTCCTCAATCAGAAGCCGTTCAACGTCCAGGATCCGATCTGGCATAAGGACGTTTCGTTTTACGTCTTTAGTCTTCCGTTCTATCGATTCGTGTGGGGCTGGCTGCTGTGGGTCGTGATCCTCATGATGCTCATCGTGGGCGGCGTCTATGCCTCCCGGGCCAATTTGCAGAATTTCGCCTTGCCCGCCAGAGCGATCAGGCATGTCACTGTGCTGGCGGCGGCCTTTGCCCTCCTGCTCGCCGTCCATTACCGGCTCGACATCTACGAGCTGCTGCTCAGCAAGCGGGGCTTCGTCTACGGCATCGGCTATGCCGACGTCGCCGCCCGCATCCCCGCCTACTGGATCATGACGGTGCTCATGGTGCTGATTGCCGCCGGTCTGGTGATCAACGCCGTGGGGGCCCGACTGGTCGTGCTGTCGGCGGCGCTCGTCGCCTGGCTGGGTGCAGCGTTTATTCTTCTTGTCGTCTTTCCGGGCGTCGTCCAGCGGTTCCAGGTCGCGCCGAGCGAACTGTCGCGCGAGGCGCCGTACATCAAAAACCAGATCGACTTCACTCGACAGGCCTACGGGCTCACCACCATCGCCGACCGGCCCTTCACGCCTCAGGACACACTGACCGCCGACAAGGTGGCGAACAATCCGCAAACGGTCCAGAATGCACGTCTCTGGGATCCACAACTGGCGCTCCCCTACACGCTGGAGAACCTCCAGAGCCTGTGCACCTACTACCAGTTCTATCCGAACGAAGTCGCGGTCGACCGCTACCAGCTGGGTAGCCAGTACCTGCAGCTCTTGCTCGCCGCGCGGGAGCTGAACCCCGACAAGGTGCCGGCCAATACCTGGGTCGCGCTCAAGCTGCAGTACACCCACGGCTACGGCGTGGTCGCGGCGCGCGCTAACCAGGCCACCACCCAGGGCGATCCCGTCCTGACCCTCCAGGACATCCCACCGGCCGGCGTGCCCCCGGTCACGCAGGCCGGCGTCTACTTTGGCCGCCACACCACGAACTACGTGTTGACCGACTCCAAGCAGCCGGAGTTCGATTACCCGTTCGCCACCGACCAGTACACCCAGTGGAAGGGCACAAGCGGCGTGCCGTTGTCCTCGGCACTGCGGAGCCTGGCCTTCGCCATTCGCTTTGGCGACGTCAACCTGCTGATCAGCCCGCAGCTGACTTCGCAGACGCAAGTGTTGTTCAACCGCGCCGTCCTGGATCGTGTCACGGCGCTGGCGCCGTTCCTCCAGTTCGACCAGGATCCCTACGTCGCCGTCGTCGATGGACACGTCTACTGGATCCTGGACGGGTTCACGGTTACGGACCAGTACCCCTACAGTGAGATGCCGCCCGAGGACGGCGGTCCCTTGACGGGGGTCAACTACGCGCGCAACTCCGTCAAAGTGGTGGTCGACGCCTATACCGGGACCACGACCTTCTATCAGATCGACACCAAGGACGCGGTTGCCAACACCTACGCCTCGATCTTTCCCGGACTCTTCAAGCCGTTCAGTACGATGCCTGCCGGCCTGCAGGCTCACATTCGTTATCCGCGCGATCTATTCAACCGGCAGGCAGAGCGCTTCACCTACTTCCACATGACGGACCCGACGGTTTTCTACCTCCGGTCGGATCTGTGGAATGTCGCCAAGGAAAATCTGGCGCAGGGCGGCACCGCTTCGCCGATTCGGCCCTTCTATGTCATCAGCCGGCTCCCCGGCGAGCCCAAGGAAGAGTTCCTCACCATCCTGCCCTACACGCCCAACGGCAAGACCAACATGATCGCCTACCTGGCGGCACGCTCGGATCAGCCCGACTACGGCACCCTCTTCGATTTCCGCTTCCCCAAAGACAGCCTGGTCGTCGGCCCGCAGCAGGTGGAAGCCAACATCGACCAGGCGCCCCTGATCAAGTCGCAATTCGCGCTGCTGAATGCCGCGGGATCGAGCGTGATCCGTGGCAACCTGCTCGTCTTGCCTATCGAGACCTCATTGCTCTATATCGAGCCCGTGTACCTGGAGGCCACCAACGTCGCGAAACCACAACTCAAGAAAGTTATCGTCGCGACGGGCCAGAACGTGGTGATGGAAGACACGCTGGACAAGGCGCTGGCGGCCCTGCTTGGGAATGCAACCCCCTCCGCCCCCACGGGCCCGAGCCCGAGTGGCACGGTCGCCCAGTTGATCGCCCAGGCGAAGACGCACTACGACGCGGCGCAGGCCGCCTTGAAGAACGGCGATTTCACCACCTACGCCAAGGAAATCCAGACCGTTGGGAGCATCCTGAATCAGCTGGCTGCCCTGCAATCGCCGTCGGCGTCGGCGTCACCCAGCGCCTCCCCCAAAGCCTCGCCCTAAGCGAAACCCACCGGCCCACCGGCCTGGATAAGAAAGGGCGCTTGCCCGCGGCAAGCGCCCGTCCAAAACCCCCGGAACCTGGTTAGTGACCTCCTGGCAGCGAGTCGGCGACGGCGAGCACGACGGCAGCGACGGAGACGAGCAGAGCGATGAACCGGTTCATGAGCATGCTCCTTGACGGCAGCAGGTGCTCCGACCGATTGGCCGGAAATTTAACACCCAGTGCACTCATTGTCAATATACTTTCGACCTGTGGTGTAGTGGGGCTATACTCCTTATAGATTTATGAACTCGGTCGGGGAGCGTCTTCGACAAGCACGGCTGGCTCGCGGACTGACGCAGGAACAGCTCGCCCGCGGGGTGGCGACCAAGGGATTTATCAGCCAGGTCGAGTGCAATCGGGCCACGCCTTCGCTCGCCAAGCTCCGCCTGATCGCAGAGCGCCTCGGTTTGCCGCTCGGCCACTTCACCGGCGATCACTCACCGCTGGAGCTCACCTACCTGCGCAAGAGCGCCGAGCTCGCGGTCAAGGCCAAAGAACCGGCCCACGCCCTCGCCCTGCTCGATGAGGCTGGACCGGTCGCTCGAACCGCCAACGAGCGCGCCGACCTACAGCGGATCCGCGGCATGGCGCTCGACGCGCTCGAGCGGCTGCCCGAGGCGCTCATCGCACTCCAGACGGCCGCCGCCGACGCGCCCCCCGACGACCCGGAGCTGAACGGCGCCATCTACACGGAAATTGCCACGGTGCTCAACGAGCAAGAACAGTTCAACTTCGCCGTCGAGGCTGGTCGGCGCGCCCTGCTCTGGCTGGACCGCGCCAAACACGCCGATCCGGCACAGCGAGCTCGGGTGCTGACCAACCTCGGCCGCTCCTGCTGGGGCATGGGACAGCTGGAACAGGCGCATCAATTTTCGCTTCAGGCACTGGAGGCCGCAACCGACGCCGAGAGCCTGTTCCGAATCGCCAATGCGCACATGTCGCTGGGCGTCACCGCCCGGGCCAAAGGCCTCTTCGACGAGGCGATCGAGCACTGCAATCGCGCGCTCGAGATCCACGCCCGTATCAAGCAGGAGCGTGCGGCCAATCGGATCCTCAACAACATCGGTGATGTCCACTACGCCGCTGGTCGGCTGGCGGCAGCCTGGGATGCCCAGTCGCGCTGCCTTGCGCGCGCCCGGGAGCTCTCGGACGATTTTGAAATCGGCGTGGCCGCCGGGGCGCTCGCCCGCTACGCCCTCGACACCGGAAAGCATGATGACGCCATGCAGCTCGCTCGGGAGAGTCAGCGCGCCGCGGAACGCTCGCAAGACCACGTGCACCAGGCCCTTTCGGCCGCGGTCGAGGGCGCCGCCGCGGAACGGCTCGGTCACCCGGTGCTCGCCGATCGTCGCTTCCGGACGGCGGCCAAAATGCTGCTTGATCGACAGGCCGCCGGAAAGCTCAGCGAGGTCTGCGCCATGTACGCCGAGGTGTTGCGCCACCGTGGGGAGCAGGACCGCGCCTTCGCCGTCATGCGCATGGCGGCCGAGCGCGACTTCGCCAAGCTGCCGGCGCTCCTCAAGACGTGAGCGCGACCGAAGGCCAGGACCCACGGCCGACGGTGTTAGTGGCCGACGACGAGGAGGCCAGCCAGCGAGAACTGCGTGCGCTGCTCGAGCGCGGGGGGTATCGCGTCATCACGGCCGCCGACGGGGCAGCGGCGTTGCGCACGCTTGCCGCGCACGAGTGCCAACTCGTCCTTTGCGAGGCGGTGCTCCCGGACATGGAGGGATTTGAGGTCTGTCGGGCAATCAAGCAGGCGCCGGCCACTAACGAGATCCCGGTGGTGCTGCTGATGTCGGGGGATGACGAGGTTCAGCGCGAGCGGGCTCTCCAGGCAGGCGCGGACGACATCGCCATCAAGCCAGTCGACCGCGCGCGGTTGCTGGCGCTGGTGCGAGTTCAGCTTCGAATCGCCGGGCTCAACCGCCAGCTCAATAAGCTCGAGAGTGTCGTCGTCACGCTCGCGCGCGCCGTGGAGGACCGCGACCACACCAGCGCCGGCCTTTCGGAAAAAGTCGCCCATTGGGCAATGCAGCTTGGCACCGCCCTCGAGTTACCTGATGACCAGCTCACCCTGTTGTATCGGGCCGCGCTGTTGCACGACGTCGGCACCGTCAGCGTTCCGGTCGACGTGCTGTCCAAGCAGGGCCGTCTGGACCCCGGTGAATTCAGCCAGGTGAAGCGTCATCCGGTCGTGGGCGAAGAAATTCTCGCCGCCCTGCCGAGCGCCGAGCAGGTCTTGCCGGCGGTCCGCCACCATCACGAACGAGTCGACGGGGCCGGCTATCCTGACGGGCTGGATGGCGAGGACATCCCCTTGTTCGCCCGGATTATTGCCATTGCCGATGCCTTCGTGGCGATGAGTAACGATCGCCCCTACCGCGCTCGGCGGCCTCGCGAAGAAGTGATCCGCACGCTCCGGCAGGGCGAGGGCAAGCAGTGGGACGCTGCGCTTGTCGAACGCTTTCTGCGGCTGGTCGACGAGATCGATACGACGTCGCTCCCCAAGGCGCACACCGCCGGTTAAAGATCCCTTAACTAAGCCCGCAAAACTAGCGGCCGGTGGAGACTGACGCCCGACGCATTCGCCGGGACCCGGCCATCGGGTGGCCTGGCCAACCAGCGGCCGTCTTTTCGTTCTAGTGTCCAGCCCTCCTCGTGCAGCATGCGGTGATGGCGCCCGCACACGAGCGCCAGGTTGCCGAGCGCCGTCTTTCCCCCTCGGGTCCACCACACCACGTGGTGCCCATCGCACCAGGCCGAGGGCCGGTTGCAATGGTTGACCACACAGCCGCGATCGCGAGCCACGAGCGCGCGACGAGTGGGCGCGGGGATCCGTTGATGCGCGTGGCTGGTCTCGCTCTCCAGCTCCGCTCGTCCGAGCAGCCAGCTGACCGATGGGTCGCAGTCATGGCGCTGTGCGGTCTCGATTGGAATCGGCCCGTCGCCTTCAAGCTGCGCCGGCGGCGCGCCGGGAAGCCCAGCTAGCGTTTCGGCACTGGCGGTAATGACGAGGTGGGGCCGCTGGCCACCGGTGCTACCGAGTCTGTTGCCATCGAGTGGCCGGCGGGCGAGCTCGACCATCGCGTCGGCGCGACGCTGCCCCGGGGTCCGTTCGTCGTCCTTCTT
>VBIS01000083.1 GCA_005880605.1 Chloroflexota bacterium | reverse complement strand
AGTTGCGCGCCGAGCCGGCTATCCGCGTGCGGCACGGGCCGTCGGCAACGTCCTTGCCTCGGGCGAGGCCCTGCCCTGGTGGCGGGTGATCCGCGCCAACGGAGACCTGGCCGCGCACAGCCAAGTGGAGCAGGCACGGCGGCTGCGCCGAGAGGGCGTTGTCGTTCGGGACGGCCGTGTCAAGGACCAAACGGGCTCAAGAAAGCCAGTAGTCCCGCGCCAGCCTTAACACCGGTTAACTGAACGTTGACTTAGAGCCGGACGGGCGATATCGTGTTTGGGAATCAACCCAGAAGGGAGGGAATGCTTGACCAAATCGCATCGTTTACGCGTGCTCGCCGCGTTCGGACCCGCGCTTCTCGCCGCCGGCGCCGTTGCCGCTTCCGCCTCTAACGCCTTCGCCGCCACGGCAACGGCTCAGCCCGAGGGGGAAGCCCTATTCACCACCCAGGGGAGCGTTGCTCCGCAATTCCTGGCTGGCGCCACGACAATCCCGCACTGGACGTTCCAGTACACCGACCCGACCAACGGCGTGACCTATCCCATCACCATGGTGGGAACCGACCCCAGGGTGGGAGGCTCAACCACCGTCCACACGGTGATCATCCCGCTCAAGATGAACTTCGTTGCCGCTGGGCAGGATCCGTCGAGCCTTGTCGGCCAGGGATATCCCGCCTTTCAGCCGCAGTTCGTGAATCACACGTTCGACGGCACCAGCAAGCTGAGCCAGACGGAGGCTTCGCCGGTCTTCTCCGACTACAGCTACCCAACTGATTTGGGTGGTGACGCGGGCCAACTGGGAGATGTCTACATGCGCGCCCAGTTCAATAAGATCGCTTCCACCTACCACGTCAAGCTGGACTACACGATGGCCCCGACGCAGACCCTCGACGTTCCGTCGACCAAGGGTATTGCCTATGAGCGCCCAGTCTCCCAGTGGCGCCAGACGCATGGGCTGCAGACGAACGCGGACTATACCGGGCTCGCGGAAGTCAACTGGTTCTCGACACAGCTGCAGAGCCTGATGAGCTCGATGCAGATTTCGGCTACGACGGTGCCGATCTTCCTGACCGACAACGTCCTGCTCTACATCAAGGGCAGCCCGATTGGTTATCAGAACTGCTGCATCCTGGGCTACCACGGCGCCGCAATGCCGGTCGGCCATGGTACCGGAACGCTGAACGGACAGGGCAAGCAGGCGGTCCAGACGTTCATGTACACGGCGTACGTGACGCCGGGGACATACTCCGGTTTCCTGACTGACTACACGGGCACTCGCACGGCTCCCAGGCCGACACGCGGCCTGTCAGACATCCATGCGCTCAGCCACGAGGTTTCCGAGTGGCTCGACGACCCATACACCAACAACGCGGTGCAGCCGTGGAAGGTAGCGTCGGCTCCCCAATACGGTTGCACGAGGGTCCTCGAAGTCGGTGACCCCGTCGTAGGTATCTGGTTCGGGTTGAACGGCAACAACCTCGATACTCGTAACAGTGGTCTCTGGCACCCTGAGGACGAAGTCTTCGCCCAGTGGTTCGCTCGCGGTGGCATCGAGCCGGTATTGGGCCCGACGTGGGACGGTCGCATGACCTTCATGGGTCCGCGCACCACAAGTATCAATGCCGACTTGTATTCCGGATTCAGCGGTTACGCGCACAACTGCTAAAGAAGGTAGGTCGATAAAGAAAAGAGGCCGGGCCGGCGCCCGGCCTCTTCGTTTATGCCGACGTTCTGAGCAGTGACTCAATGACCTCGCGAACACCCGCGCCGTCCTCAGCCGATGTGACGCGGTCGGCGCGGGCCTTGAGCGGCTCGATCGCATTCGCGACGGCGACGCCGCAGCCACACATCGCCAGGAATGCCTCGTCGTTTTCGGCATCGCCGATGCCAACGACATCTTGAGCCGATAGGCCGAGCTCGTCGAGAGCCGCGCGTAGCCCGCTTGCCTTGTCGACCGAGGCGGGCAATACCATCACGGCGCCCTTGTTCAAGATCACCTGCAGGTCGAGGCCTAGCTCGCGGATGACATCGAAGACAACGCGCTCATTGGGTTGCTCAGTCGCCACGAATACCTGGCCAGCGGTCAGCGGGTCAACGCCTCGCCGCCTGAGTTCGGAGACCAACGCGGCAGGCGGCGGTTCGCTCAACACGCGGGTCTCGCGCGACTGCGGTCGATACAGAAGGGGCCCGTTCTCTGCGACGACACGGTCAAAGATCCCAATCTCGGGAAAGACCCGGATCAAGTCATCGATCCGTCGACCCGTCACCAGGATCAGCTTGCGACCCGTGGCCGCGAGCCGCTGCAAGGCCTCGAGGGTTTCAGGTGCAACAGCCCCGTGCGACGCGAGCGTGCCGTCGTAGTCCGCGGCGAGGGCGAGGTACCGCATTGGCTTCGGCCTACCGCTTGGGTCCAGGACTGGCCGCGAGGATGATGCGGATCGGGCGGTCGTGGCGAAGGTAGTCCCAGGCCCATGCCGCCAGGGCACTGATGCGATTGCGGAAGCCGATCAGGTAGTAGATGTGCACGAAGAGCCAGGTCAACCATCCCAGGAAGCCGGTGAATTCCAGTCCACCGGGGAGGTGGGTAACGCCGGCATTGCGGCCGACCGTCGCCATGGTGCCCTTGTCGAGGTAACGGAACGGCTGGCGCTCGGTCTGGACGCCGCGAACCTCGTCAACAATCGTGCTGGCGACGTAGCGTCCGGCCTGCATCGCGGGCGGGGACAGCATGGGCAGCTCACGGTCGCCGACGCGCGGCGAGCCGGCATCGCCGATGGCGAAGGCGCCGGGTGAGCCGGGGATCCGTAGCCACTCGTCCACCTGGATGCGCGCATTCCGAAACCGTGGAATGGACGACTCGCCGATCGGGTCGTTGGGCCGCACGCCCGCCGACCAGATGATGGTGGCGCTGGCGATCGCCGTCCCGTCGGAGAGCGTAACCGAGTGGCTGTTCGCACCTTTGACCAGGGCGCCGGTGCGGACCTCGACCTTCCGTCTGGTGAGCACCCGCTGCGCGTAGCGGCCGAGCCGAACCGAGAATGTGTTCAGCAGCCGGTCCGTCCCCTCGACCAGGATGATCCGGATCTCGGCGCGCGAGATCTGGTGATAGTCCTTACCGGCGACGATGGCCATCAACTCGGTGAGCGCTCCCGAGGACTCGACGCCGGTCGGGCCGCCGCCCACGACCACGAAGGTGAGCAGGGCACGGCGCGCCGCGGGATCGGGCTCGGCATCAGCGCGCTCGAGGCAGGTGAGCACCTGGTTGCGCAGCCGGGTCGCGTCTTCGAGTGACTTCAACCCGAACGACACCCGGGCTACCTCCTGGTTGCCGAAGTAGTTGTCGGTGCTGCCGGTTGCCAGCACCAGGTAGTCATAGGCGAGCGGCGGCGCGGCATCGAGCCGCACCAGCTTGTTGGACAACTCGACGCGGGTGACGGTGGCCTGCCGAAATCGGACGTTGGCCGAGTGCCGAAAAACGGTGCGAAGCGGGTAGGCGATGTCGCTCGGATTCAAGAGTCCCGTCGCCACCTGGTAGAGCAGCGGCGTGAAGAGGTGGTAGTTGTGCTGATCCAGCAGGATGACGTCGACCGGCTCACCATCGAGCTTCTTGGCACAGGCCAGGCCGCCGAACCCGGCGCCAACGATCAGCACCCGGCGACGGCCCCCACCCTGACCCTCCCCCGCGAGCGGGGGAGGGGAAAAACGCTCAGCCACCTTGACCCTCCCCCGGAGGGGGAGGGAAATAGGCATCAGCCATCGGTGATGATGCGAAGCTGCGCGTGTGCCTCGCGCAAGGCGGCCTCGACGGCGGCCGGCGACTCAGCACGCGCGAACATGAAGCCGAGATAGCGGTCACCCTCGGGAAGAGGTACGAGCTGCTCGCCAGGCGGGATGGTGATCACCAATCCGTCGACGCCCGCCACCTTCCGCGCCTCCGCCTGTCCGGCGACGGCTTTCAGACGTCCCTTAGTCGCAATCGGCAGCATCATCACGCCGGCGGCGCTGCGTTCGCGGTCGTGGGCGGGCATCGGGAGGTCAGCGGCATGTCGCAGGATCAGCTCCTCCAGCGAGATGCCCGATCCGAACCGCAGGGTCCGCGAGCAGAGACCGCCGATCGATCGCGCCGCCAGCTCCAGCATCCAGATACCGCCTTCGTTGATGCGGAGCTCGGCGTGGATCGGGCCGTCAGTGAGCCCGAGGGCTCGCGCCGCGCGCGCTGTGGTGTCCCGAATCTCAGCCTGCCGCTCGGTGGTCAGGCGCGAGGGCGTGACGTAGATGGTCTCCTCGAAGAAGGGACCGTTGAGCGGGTCCGGCTTGTCGAAGATGGCCAGCAGGTCGAGCTCGCCACCCCGAAGCAGCGCCTCGACGGCCACCTCCTCGCCCGCGATGAAGTCTTCGACCAGGACGGCAGACCGCACCCCGTCTGGCTGGCACGCCGCAACGATGGCTCTGACACGGGCGAGGACATCGGGAAGAGTATCGAGAGCGTCCGCCTTCACAACGCCCTGGCTACCGGACAGATCGAGCGGCTTGACGACGCAGGGAAATCGCACGGTGGTTGCCACGGCGGCTGCATCTTCGCGAGCCTCCACGGTTCGAAAGCCTGGCGTCAGCAGCCCGGCCGCCTGAAACCGTTGACGCATGCGCGCCTTGTCGCGCGCCGCTTCGACGGCGTCGACCGGGTTGTGCGCGAGGCCGAGTGCTTTGGCTGCCGACGCCGCCAGCAGGGTTCCCGTGTCATCGACGGCGACCACGGCATTCAAGGGGTGGTCCCTGGCGAAAGCCACGATTCGCTGCGTCGAGCGCTCCAGGTCGTGGAAGTCGAGCCGGAGCTGACGGCCCTCCATCAGCGCGGCCAGGGCGGAGCGGTGTTCGGAGCCAACCACCACCTCGACCCCCAGCCTGGACGCCGCTTCCATGAAGTCGTGGGTGCGATAGGTGCGGCTCGGGATCAACAGAAGAACGCGCGCCATCACTGTTAGTTGACCACGAATAGAATTGAGGAGAATGCCGCCAGCCATCACGGTGACTCCTGCCGCACAAGCGAAGATCGAGGCCGTCCGCGCAAAGAGCGGTCACCCCGACGCCTGCCTTCGAATCGCCATCGCGGGTCGGCGGAGCGGCCAGTTCGTGTACGAGCTTGACCTGGTCGCACCAGAGGACGCGCCTGCCACCGACCTCAGGATCGGGACTCCGGACCTCGGGCTTTTAATCGAGCCGGGCAGCGCCGCCAACCTCGATGGAGCCGTGATCGACCTGGATCCCTCGGCACTAGGCGGGGCGCTTCGGATCGACAATCCGAACGAGGGCTGGCGCGATCCGGTCTCGGCTCGCATCCAGGAGGTGCTCGACCGGGAGGTCATCGACGTCACCGACCACGCCGCGGGCACCAACCCGTACTTCCAACCGGCGAAGAAAGCGTCGTAAAGGCCCCCACCCTGCCCTCCCCCAGAGGGGGAGGGAAAAATCAGCTCCCGCAGAGGGAGGGTAATCAGATCGCGGCGATCCGGCGCAGCCGCATCCGCGGCCCGAAGCGCGGCGCCTGGATGCCGCCGAGCGTCAGCAGGCGAATCACGCGAGCCCGATGACCGCGGTAGGGCTCGAGCAATTCGAGCATGCGCGTCTCGCTACCGCGGACTTCGCCAGCGAGCGCCCAGGCCACCTGGTGCGGCAGGTGGTAATCACCGAGCGACACCACGTCTCGATCACCATAGGCGACCGCTGACACCTCGGCCGCCGACCACGGTCCGATGCCGGGCAAGGTCATGAGCAGACGTCGGGCTTCGGCGGGCTCCAGCGCTGTGGTCGACTCGAGGCGCGCGGCGCGACTCGCCGCCAGCTGGATCACCGCGAACCTCCGGCGCTCGATGCCGAAGCGGTGCACGGCCCAGTAGGGGGTCCTCGCCATGCGCTGCGGTGACGGCGGCACCATCAACCCGGCATCCCCCGGCGCTTGCTCGCCGAGGGCACGCACGAGCCTGGCGTAGGACGCATAGGCTTCAACGCTGGGCACTTTCTGTTCCAGGATGGTCGGCAGCATCGCTTCGAACACCAGGCCGGTCCGGCCCAGGCGCAGCCCGGGGTGGTGGCGGTGCAGGTCCCAGAGGAGACGGTTAGCCGGCTTGAAGCTTTCCGGCCGGTCATCGAACCCCAGAAGCGAAGGGACCTGACTAACGAGCCAGCTCGCCCCCACGCCCCACGCGTCGGCGATCAGCTGGCTCCCGCCATGCTGGAGCCACACGGTGGCAGGCCCGGCGGGCGTTCGGGCCGCGCGCCAAATTCCGTCGAGCCCGAAGCGAATGGTGGGGTCCGACGGACCGCGCTGCAGGGGCCCAAGCGTCAGATCGAGATCGAGAGGGAAGGGGAGGGGAAAGCTGGCGCTGGCGTCAGGCGACAACACTCGCCAACCTTAACCCGATGAGGAGCCGGCGAGACCGGGCCAGCCCATTTTGGCTGAACGGACGAGCTTGAGTACGGGCCGTCGACTGTGTTACGTATTTATCAAGTCAGCTGATAGCAGGCGTTCCAGCTTGAGGAGACGGCCAGCATGATCCGGTGTCCGTGGTGTGGGGCGCAGAACTACGCGATCGATACCTGGTGCTCGACGTGTTCGCGGCATCTGGAGTGGGGGCCGCGCGCCGCGGTTGCCGCAGCGACCCCTCCGATGACTCCCGAGGCACCGGAGCCCGCTCCGGTCGCGGCCGCGACGCCGCCTCTATCGCGCCGCCGGCGTCGTTACCCCGGGTTAGTCTTGCTGGCGCTGGTTGCGATGGTGGTGGGCGTCGCGATGGTGCTGGCTCTACCGGTCGCGAGCTGGTTCAGCGCCGCTCGGACGCCGCGACCGTCATTGCCCAACACCGCGATGCGGTCGGCTGCGCCGACGCCCGCCGCGCAAAGCCTGTCGGCTCGGACGCCTTCACCAAGCCCGAAGGCCACGCCAACTCCGGAGGCCACGCCGACGCCAGATGCAACCCCGAATGCCGCGCCCACGCCCGATGAGAATTCCACCGAGAACGCCGGGCCGGCCGGGCAACCCGCGTTCGTGCCGACGACAGGCGACCCTGGCGCCGCGGTGGCAGATTTCTATCAGGCCGTGTCCAGCCATGACTTCGGGGCGGCGGCGGCCCTGTGGACGACGCGGATGCAGGCCCGCTATCCGCCGGCCCAGTACATCGACCATCGGTTTGCCGCGACTCAGCAGATCAGTCTGCTGGCCGAACGGGTGCTTCGGGCCGAGGACGGCGTTGCCATCGTGTACGTCGATGTGATCGAACGCATCGACGGCCAGACGCGCGACTGGGTCGGAACCTGGCAGGTGGTCAACACCACCTCGGGCTGGCTCCTCAACCAGCCCAACCTGCGGGCAGCCTGACGTGCTCAAGGTGGGTTCGAAGGAGAGAGCCACTGGCACGGCGGTGCGCTGCCCATCCTGCGCGTACCCCAACCTGGGCATTGATATCTGGTGCGAGCGGTGCGGTGGACCCATGGAGTCGTCGCCCGCGGGCATGGCCCTGGCGACGTTCGTGCCTGAGGCGCCCGTCCCGCCTGAGCCGGACCCGGGGCCCAGAACGCCGGCCGTCGCGCATCCGAGACTGGCCGTGCCACAGATACCCCGGCTCTCCGTGCCCTCGATTGCGTGGCCACGCCTCAGCGTCCCATTGATCGCGTGGCCGCACCTACGCCTGCCCGGGATCGTGATCCCCAGGCTGCGGCCACCGCGGGTCTCACGGCTCGTCCTCGTCGTCGCGGCCGTGTTGGCGGTCCTGCTCATCGCACCACTGGCGTATGTGCTGCTGCCGGCGATCCGGCCGGTGGCCGCGCGACAGGCCAGCGAGAGCCAGCCGTTGACGACTAGCGTGACGCCAGCCGCGAATTCACCGCGGGCCGTGGCGATCGCCGGGGTCAAGGCGAAAACCGGCTTGCCGTATGCCGCCACCAGGTGTGGGAGCAGCGGGCCCTGCCTGACGATTGCTCGCGAGACCATGGGTCAGGATGCCGCCGCGGTGTTGTTTTCCACCGCCGGCACCAGCGGTCGCCAATGTGTCAGTTACGTCTACCGTGCCAGTAACAGCTGGCATTTCCTCGAGGCGACGTGTGGGCTACCGGGCCAGCTGAGTCCGCTGGTCGGCCATGACGCCACCGTCCACGTGCCAGGCAACTGCGCCAACGTGCGAGATCAGGCCAGTCTCAACGGCACCGTCGTTGGCTGCGTGCACGATGGCACCACGGTGCACATCGATGGCGGCCCGAACTATGCCGATGGGCGACTCTGGTGGCACGAAGCGCACGGTTGGGTGGCGCACGATTTCCTGACGGGACCATAGCCCCCACCCGGCCCTCAGAGGGGGAGGGAGGCGCGAGCGTTATCTAGTCGTGAATTTGGGGCGCTTGAGACCGCAGACGCTTGACCATTTCCAGCAACATCTTGTACGAGATGGCGGCATTGTCCATCAGGAGGGGCTTGATCTCCCAGGAGATCAGCGTCAAGCAGACCGTGTCGGAGTCCGCCTTGACGTCGGCCGTCCTCGGGCCGCCATCGAGCACCGAGATCTCGCCAAAGAACTGACCCGGTCCCATTGAGGCGACCTTTTGGCCGTCGCGCACCACGGACACGGTCCCCTCCTTGATGATGTACAGGCCGTGCCCGCTGGCACCGGACTTCACGATGGTGGCGCCGGGCTCGTAGCGCTGCTCTTTGGCAAGCTTTGCGAGGAGCTCCAACTCCTTGCGGTCGAGGCCCGCGAGGAGTGGGACCCGTCTAAGTGATTCGGTTGGATCGGTCTTGACAGCCATCGATTCCTCCTGCGTGCTGAACCCGACCCTACGATACCTCACCGGGCCGCGCCTCGTGCCCCAACCCTGCCCTCCCCCGTAAACGGGGGAGGGTCGATCAGAACGCTACGAGGCTTAGCGGCTTCTGGCGGCGGACAGGAGTTGCGCCTTCATCGCCTCCATGCGGGTGCCCAGTGCTTCGAGTTGCTCTTTCGAGAGAATCTTTTGGACCTTGGGGAAGAGTTCGTCCTCTTCTTCACCGACGTGGTGCATCACATCTTCCTTGAGCACCTTGAGATCGGCGGCCCATTGCGCCGTCCGCATGTCGGTCTGCTCGAGGTCGGCAAGGACCATCTTGATCTGCCTATGCTCCTCGATCGACTCCAGCACCAGGTCGCGCGTCGGCTCTGCCTGCTTCGCGGCGGGGTAGAAAATTTTCTCCTCGATCTCAGCGTGCACGGTCAGCTCCCGGTCAAGCTCCGGGAACAGCGCCCGGCGATCGTCCGTCTTGTTCTCCAGGTCCGAAAAGATCCTCTCGACTTTCTTGTGGTCGTTCTTCAACAGTTGGATTGCGTCCATCGCTACCAGACCTCCCTACGTTGATATATCAAAAGCTGATAGTTACGATATCAGAATGATGGCCCGGAGGGCTAGCCGTCAGCCGCCGAGGTGCGCGGCCTGGAACTGGTTACGGAGTCGCCAGATGCCATTGACGTACGTCTGGCTGCTGCGGTAGATGCCGTAGCGCCGGACCCCGGCGAGGCCCTGGTAATAAGCGGCCAGGACGAGCCGCGGGTCGTGGAGCTGGTCGAGGTAGGAGCGGAGCAGAGCGGCCCCCATCTCCGCGTTGTCGACCGGATTGTTGAGATTGACGCGCCGGTGGAGCAGCGCGGGCCCGGCCCAGGCAGCGGTGTACGGCTCGACCTGCATCAGGCCGACGGCGCCGGTGCGCGAGAGCGCCGATTGCTTCCAGCCGCTCTCCCAGTAGGAGACGGCGAGCACGAAGTTCGGGTTCAGATTGTGATGCCGGGCGGCCCGGATGAGGATGGCGCGGGCCTGGGCGGTCGTGAGCCGGGCGGGAGGCCTGACCGCCCGATGGACAACGCGAGCGACGGGCCGCGTGCTCTTCTTGGCGGCGGCGTAGGCTGGCTGGCCGGCTAAGGCAAGGGTCAGACTGGCGGCGGCCGCGATCGCGACCACCAGGCGTGGGAGTTTGGGCATGAGACGGCAACGGGACGGGGGCGGTCCGGCTTGCCCGTCCGGCGCAAATTGTTGTTAAGGCCCGCCCGTCCCTTGACTTTGGCGAGGGTCGAGCATCAAATATGAGCAGCCCGAATTGGGGGATCGAATTTTGCTCGGGCAAAGGAAGGCATAAGCATGCCGACAGCGACCAAGGAGGAGCAGATCCGTGCCGATACGGACCGGCTGCATCAGATGGGTTATGCGCAGCAGTTGTTCCGCGACATGGGTGGTTTCAGCAACTTCGCGATCTCGTTCACTATCATCTCGGTCCTGACCGGTGGCCTGACCCTCTACAGCTTCGGCCTGATCCATGGCGGGCCGCAGCAGATGGGAATCGGGTGGCTGCTCGTCGGCGTCATGGTGCTCATCGTTGCTGCAGCAATGGCCCAGCTCGCCTCAGCGCTGCCGACAGCCGGCGCTCTTTACTACCAGGCCGCCAAGCTCGGCAACAAGCACTGGGGCTGGATCACCGGCTGGTTCAACCTAATCGGCCAGATCACGATCACCACTGGGATCGTCTATGGCAACGCGTTATTTGCCGCCGCCTTACTCACCGCGCTCTTCAACTACCCATCCGACCTCACAACCACGGGCGGCAAGGTGGGCGTCATCAGCATCTTTGCGATCCTGCTGGCGGTCCAGGCAACGATAAATCACGTCGGCGTGCGGCTGGCCGCGCGCGCCGCCGACATCAGCGTTTGGTGGCATATCGGGGTCATCGCCGTTCTGTTGGTGGCCGTGGGGATTCTTCATCCGCTTCACCCGCTGAGTTACGCCTTCACGCAGTCGTACAACAATTCGGGCTTCGGCTCTCCGATTTACGCCTTCCTGGTCGGCTTGCTGCTGGCTCAGTGGACGTTTACCGGCTACGACGCCTCCGCGCACGTCACCGAAGAGACCGTCAACCCGGCGCGACGAGCCCCATGGGGGATCGTTAACTCCGTCTTCTGGTCGTTGATCTTCGGCTACCTGATGCTGCTTGCCCTGACCTTGGCCATCCCGGACCTTGCCAAGACGGCGGCCAGCACGAACCCGGTGCTCGACATCGTCAAGAACGCGTTGGGCTCGACCGGGGGCCTGATGTTGTTCGCGGGATTCGTGATCGCGCAGGCCTTCTGCGGGCTGAGCTCGATCACCTCGAACTCCCGCATGTTGTTCGCCTTCAGTCGCGACGGTGCGCTGCCCGGCTCGAAGTGGCTGCACGTCGTTAGCAAGAAATACAGGACGCCGGCGCGCGCCATCTGGGTGGCGGCGATCATTGCCTTCATCCCAGCCCTGGCGCAATTCCCGGTCCCGGCCGTCTACTCGATCGTGGTGTCGATTTCTGTCATCGGGCTTTACGTCTCCTACGTGATCCCGGTGTTGCTGGCGCTGATCTATCCGGATCGATGGAAGCCCGGCCCCTGGAACCTCGGCCGCTACTGGCCCATCGTTGCGTGGGTCGCCGTGCTCTGGGTGGCGTTCATCAGCGTCGTACTGATGCTTCCGGAGTACAGCGCAAACTACACGGGCGACGTGATCGGCTGGCTCACCGCCACCGGCACATGGGCCGGACCGGCGGTGGCGATCTTTCTCATCATCGGCGGCCTCTACTATCTCCTCTGGGGCAAGAACCACTACACGGGCCCGATCATCATGGGCTCGGAGGATGAGATGCGCCGCCTGGAGCAGGAGACAGAGAAGGGATCGATCTACCGCGAGCCCGGCGTGACTGAGCCAGCGCCAACCCTCGCGCCGCAACGCGTCTGAGCAACCTGTAGACCGACGCGAGGCGCGGGCCGGGCTCGCGCCTCGTGAACTTTCAGGGGAGGGAGATGGGACGACTCGACGGTAAGGTCGCGATGATCACCGGCGCAGGAAGCGGCATGGGACGCGAGGCGACGCATGCCTTCGTCCGCGAAGGCGCCAGGGTGGTCGCCGTGGACGTGAACCCCACCGCTGTCCATGAAACCGTCGCGAGCCTGCAGGGACAGGCGCTGGCCGCGACCGCCGACGTCACCCGTGAGGCCGACGTCGCCGTGTGCGTCAAGACCGCGGTCGACCACTTCGGCAAGCTCGACGTGCTCTACAACAATGCCGGCATCTTCGATGAGGCCGACGAGTCGGTGCTGACGACAACCGACGCGATCTGGGACCGGACGATGGCGATCAACGTCAAGGGCCTGGCCTTCTGCTGCAAGCACGGCATCCCCGAATTGATCAGGGCCGGCGGTGGCTCGGTGATCAACATCGCCTCCTTCGTGGCGCTCGTCGGTTGCACGGTCCCGCAGGACGCCTATACCGCCAGCAAGGGCGCGGTGATCGCCCTCACCAAGTCGCTTGCGGTGCAGTTCGGGCCGAAGGGCATTCGCAGCAATGCCATCTGCCCGGGACCAATCGAGACGCCGCTGATGCGAGACCTGCTCAAAGACGAAAACAAGAAACGGGTGCGTCTGAATCGGATCCCGATGGGACGGTTCGGGCACGCCGACGACGTGGTATCGCTGGCCATCTACCTGGCGTCGGACGAATCGAGCTGGACCAACGGCGCCGCCCTCGTGGTCGATGGCGGCATTACGTCAAACTACTTCTGATGGTCACGGTCGAGAGCCCGGCCAAGCTGCTGATCGGCGGGGAATGGCGAAGCGGGCAGGAGGAAAAGACCTTCGACATCGTCGAGCCGGCCACCTCGGAGGTCATGGCCCGCGCGGCCGTCGCCTCTCCGGCCGACGTCGATGGCGCGGTCAAGGCCGCGCGCGAAGCGTTCGAGCGCGGGAGCTGGAGTGAGGCGCCGGCCAGTGCCCGCGCCAAGGTCCTCTACAAGATTGCGGAGCTGATCCGCGCCGATGTCGACCGGCTGGCGACGCTCGAGGCGCGCAATGCCGGCAAGCCGATCCGCGATGCCCGCGACGAGGTGCTGGGCGCGGCGCAATGCTTCGAGTACTACGCGGGAGCCGCCACCAGGATCTACGGGGAGACGATCCCGGTGACCGCGCCCGGCCTCGACTTCACCTTGCGCGAGCCGGTCGGGGTGGTGGCGCTGATCGTGCCCTGGAACTTCCCCCTCACGATCGCGTCCTGGAAGGTCGCCCCGGCCCTGGCCGCTGGCAACGCCGCGATCCTGAAGCCGGCGAGCTACACGCCGCTGACCGCACTGGAGCTGGGGCGGATCGCGCTCGACGCTGGTCTACCCAAGGGCGTGCTCAACGTCATCACGGGACCGGGCGCGACCACCGGCAACGCGCTCGCCGGCCACCCGGGCGTCGACAAGATCGCCTTCACCGGCGAGACGCTGACCGGCGTCAGCATCCTGCAGCAAGCCGCACCCAACATCACCCGTGTCTCGCTCGAGCTTGGTGGAAAGTCGCCCAACATTGTTTTTCAGGACGCCGACCTGGAAAAAGCCGTGCCGGCCGCGGTCAGTAGCGTCTTCGGCAATGCCGGCCAGGACTGTTGCGCCCGCAGCCGCGCCTTCGTGCATCGCTCCATCGCCGAGGAATTCGACCAGCGGGTGGCGGCAGGCAGCCGGCAACTAAAAGTAGGCGACCCCCTCGATTCGGCCACCGAGATTGGTCCGCTGATTTCAATGAAGCAACGCGAGCGCGTCAGTGCGTACGTCGAGGTGGGGCAGCGAGAGGGTGCCCGGCTGCTATCCGGCGGCTCGGCCCCAGGGGGCGTGCTGGCGCGCGGCAGCTATCTCGAGCCGACGGTGTTCGATCGCGCCGATAACCGCATGCGGATCGCCCAGGAAGAAATCTTCGGCCCGGTGCTGACCATCATCCCCTTTAGCGACGAGGATGAAGTGCTGGGGCTGGTCAATGACACCCCCTACGGGCTCTCGGGTTCGATCTGGACGCGCGATATCGGCCGCGCGCTGCGCGTCGCGCGGGGCGTCAAGACCGGCGTGCTGAGCATCAACAGCAGCCGGAGCGTCCACCAGGAGGCACCCTTCGGCGGCTACAAACGCAGCGGCATCGGCCGCGAGCTGGGCATGCACGCGCTCCAGCTCTACACGGAAGTCAAGAACGTCTTCGTCAGTCTCGAATAAGCAGGAGGGATTCGACATGGCGCGCATAGGAACCGCGACGCGCGATCGATCGACGACGACGCGAGCCGACCGTGCCAACGGACAGTCGCGCCGCCCGGCGAAGACCGCCAAGATCAGGCTCGACGAGCTCGTCCGGCAGACCAAGGCCGGCGAGGTCGACACCATCATCATCGCGATCGCCGACCTCCAGGGACGGCTGATGGGCAAGCGGCTGACTGGCCCCTATTTCCTCGACCACGTCGACGAGGGGCTACACGCCTGCGATTACCTGCTGGCCATGGACATCGACAACGAGCCGCTCCCGGGGTTCAAATTCACCAACTGGGGGACGGGCTACGGCGATATGCACGGCCATCCGGACCTGTCGACGATTCGGCGGCTCCCCTGGCTGGAGAAGACCGCCCTCATCCTCTGCGACGTCGAAACCATGGACGGCAAGGCGGTGCCCGTCTCGCCCCGCCAGGTGCTGCGCCGCCAGGTCGACCGCGCCCGCAAGCTGGGGTTCAACCCGAAGACCGGGTCCGAGCTCGAGTTCTATCTCTTCAAGGACACCTACGACCAGGCGGCCGCCCGCGACTACCGCGAGTTGCAGCCGTACGGCCGCTACATCGAGGACTACCACATCCTGCAGGGCACCAAGGCGGAGTGGTTCAACCGCCTGATCCGCAACGGGATGGAAGGGGCCGCGGTGCCGGTCGAGAACAGCAAGGGCGAGTGGGGGTTCGGGCAGCAGGAGATCAACCTGCGCTTTGCCGAATCGCTGGAGATGGCCGACCGGCATGTCGTTTACAAGAACGGAGTCAAGGAGATTGCGGCCCTCAACCAGGTGGCGGTGACCTTCATGGCAAAGTGGTCGATGGCCCAGGCGGGCAGCTCGTTCCACCTCCATTCATCGCTGTGGGACGTCAAGAGTGATAAGGCCCTCTTTCACTCGGCCAACGGCGGCCCGCACGGCATGTCGCCGCTGTTCCAGCACTATCTTGCGGGGCTGATCGCGCTGGCCCGGGACTTCTCGCTCTTCTACGCGCCCTTCGTCAACTCCTACAAGCGCTACCAGGCGAGCTCGTTCGCACCCACCTCGATCGTCTGGAGCTACGACAACCGGACCTGCGGGTTCCGCATCATCGGCCACGGACCAAGCCTGCGGGTCGAGTGCCGCATCCCGGGTGCCGACGCCAATCCGTACATGGCGTTCGCGGCCACGATCGCGGCCGGACTCCATGGCATCGAGAACAAGCTCGAGCTGCCGCCCGAGTTCCGTGGCGACGCCTACACGAACAAAGAGCTTCCCCGCGTGCCCGGCAACCTGACCGAGGCGATCAATGCGCTGGAGAAAAGCCAGGTAGCACGCCAGGCCTTCGGCGACGAGGTGGTCGACCACTATCTGCACTCGGCACGGCTCGAACGCCAGAGCTTTGACAGTGCGGTCACCGACTGGGAGCTACGAAGGAACTTCGAACGCATCTGACCGCTGTCCTCCGCTAGGCTAGATCGCGATGGCGAAGCAATCGGCGGTGGAATCGCCCCCGGTCAACGTCTATGAGGCGAACGATCAGCTGACGGTCGCGATCCCGATGCCGGGGGCGCATCAGGACACGGTCGCCGTCAGCCTGGAGGGGCGCCAGCTGACGGTCGATGCGGAAGCGCGCTACCCGCAGGAGCAGCAGCATTACCTCCAGCACGAGTGGTCGGTGGGCACGTCGCATCGTGAAGTCGTGCTTCCCAAGCCGGTGCAGTCGAAGGGCGCGAAGGCGACGCTCACCCATGGCATCTTGACGGTCTCGCTGCCGATCGCCAGGGAGGAGACCGGGTCACGGACTCGCATCGTGGTCACCGAACCGCTGACCCACCAGGGCCAGGCGCACTGACCGGGCGCGCCACTGTGGCGCGGTGGAGAGTGCTCGAGCTCGTCCACCCGATTCCGTCGCTGCTCACGACCATTGCGGCAGTCGGTTTCGCGCTGATCTTTGGGAGCGGGCTGGGCGATTTTCGGTTGTGGTCGATCGCCGCCATCATGCTTCTGGTGCAGTTTTCGATCAGCGCCCTGAACGAATGGGCCGACGCCGACCTCGACCGGCAGGCCGGCCGCCAGCGACCAATAGCGCTGGGGCTGGTGTCGCCCGGCACGGCGCTCACTGTGACCGTGCTCTGCGCCGTGGGAGCCTTCCTGCTGAGCACGCTCGCCAATTTTGGAACCGTTGCCTTGTTGCTTGTGGGGATCGGGCTCGCCTGTGGCTGGGCTTATGATCTGCGTTTCAAAGCAAGCCCGCTGAGCTTTCTGCCATTCGCCATCGCCTTTCCTTTGATGCCGTTCTGGATCGGCCTGCTTGCCGGGCGTCCCGCAAGTTCGCTTGGGGTGCTCTTCCTTGGCGGCAGTCCGCTGGCCGCCGCCATCCACCTCGCCGACGCCATTCCCGACCGTGATGGAGACCGGGCGGCCGGGCTGCGAACGCTGGCGGTGAGGCTTGGGAGACCTGGAGCCGAAATGGTGGCCGCAGGTGCGCTGCTGGTCGGGACGCTGGTCTCGATGATCCTGACCATCCGGCGTGGGCAAATGTCGATCACCGCGCTTTCGCTCGTCGCCATGGCGGCCGGGACTGTCGTGCTCGGTCTGAGTCTTCGGGCCAAGCCGTTCGCGTTAGTCGGCAAGTGGATCGTGATCGCCGTCGCCGCCTTGGCGGCGGTGCCGCTGGTAGTGTCGGCCAGTGGGCGGTAACCCGCGGCGCATCGACGAGACCGCCGTTGGCAACCGCTATGGCGAATGGTTCAGTCGTGGTCTTCGCGGGATCGGCATGCGTTATGTCTTCTCGCGTCGCGGGCTGTGGGTGATCAACACCCCGTACCGCCACATCCTGAACGCGGCCAACATCACGGCGGAGGACCGCGTCCTCGACCTCGGCTGCGGCATCGGCAACATCCTGATCGCCCTGGCGGAGCGGATTGGCTTCAGCCATCCACCGGCCGGCGTTGACGTCTCGCCCGACCTGATCCGCATCGGCGAGCGAGAAATCGCCCGGGCGGCGATGCACGATCGCATTCGGCTGCAGGTTGCGCCGGCCACTCATCTGCCCTTCGAGGACGGGTCATTTGATGTCGTCCTAACGTCCCATGTGCTGAAGCACCTCGATGATGAGGCGCTGCTGACGAGTTTCCGTGAAGTGGTCCGCGTGCTTCGGCCTGGCGGCCGGTTCCTCCTGTGGGAGTTTGAGAAGAGCGCGCGGTCGGCGCTGTTGTTCTGGAGTGCGCGAGTCAGTGGCCTGCCGCCAGCCTTTCAGCTGCGCACCATGGCGGAATTTTCACGGGCACTCCAGTTGGCAGGATTCCATCGCGTGGTACGGGTCGACACCGGTATATTTCTGATGCCACCGGTGCCTCGCGTTGCGTTACTGGCGACTCGATAAGCACCCTTTCTACTATTAGGTCGTGGCCACGACGTTGACTGCCACCATACGGGCGGTCGCGGTGACCCCCAAACAACCTGGCAGTGCCCGGCAGGTGGAGCTTCCGATGCCGACGATCACGCGAGGCACCGCGCTGATGCGCGTGCTAGAGGTTGGCATCGATGGCACCGACACCGAGATCAATCAGGGCCTCTACGGCGAGCCCCCGCCCGGCGCGAACTTCCTGGTGATCGGACACGAGGCGCTCAGCGTGGTCGAAGGGGTGGGGGAGGGGGTGTCGGGCTTCAGGCCGGGCGACCTGGTGGTCTCCACCGTGCGTCGGCCCGACACCTGTCCCAACTGCCAGGCGGGCGAGAGCGACATGTGCCTGTTCGGTACCTACACCGAGCGCGGGATCAAGGGGGCGCACGGCTACATGGGCGAGTACTACAGCGAGGCCCCGGCGTTCATGGTCAAGATTCCATCGGCGCTGCGACCCTTCGCCGTGTTGCTGGAGCCGTTGAGCATCGTGGAGAAAGCGACGTTCCAGGCGTGGAGGATCCAGGAACGGATGGTGTGGCAGCCGGCGCGCGCCGTCGTCCTCGGCGCCGGACCAATCGGCATCCTTGGCACGATCCTGCTGCGGCTCCGTGGTCTCGAGGTGCACGTCTACGCGAAGTCGGCTCCCGAAAGTCTGCAGGGCCGCATCCTGACGGACCTGGGCGCGACCTATCAGAGCGTCGTCGACCACCCGGTGACGGGCATCAAGGATGAGCTCGGACAGATCGACTTCATACTCGAAGGCACCGGCAACAGCGCGGTAGCCTTTGAGGCGATGGCGCAGCTCGGGACCAACGGCGTTCTCTGCCTCACCGGCGTGTCGGCGGGCAATCGCAGTATCGAGATCCCGGCCGACGTTATCAACTTGCAGATGGTACTCGGCAATCGCGTGACTTTTGGATCGGTCAATGCCAACCGTCGGTACTTCGAAATGGGGTTGGAGCATTTCCAGCAGGCGGAGCAGACATGGCCCGGAATCTTCGAGCGATTGATCACCCGGCGAGTGCCGTTCGGTGACTTCCTATCGGCACTCGACCGGCGGCCAGAGGACATCAAGACTCTGCTGACGATCGCTACCGCGTAGGTCCACACCGTGGCGCTTCAGCTCGATCCGCAGACCTGCCGCCATCTCGAGACGGCCATCCAGCGCGAGTGGTTGGTGACCAACGGGCTCGGCGGCTACGCCTCCGGGACGGTGGCCGGCGTCAACAGCCGACGCTACCACGGCCTGCTGGTGGCCGCCTTGAATCCGCCGGTGCAGCGGATGGTTCTCGTGGCCGCTCTCGAAGAATGGGTTCGGTCTGACGACGGCGACATGCAGCCCCTCTCGGCCCAGGAGTACTGGGATGGGACGGTCTTTCCCCAGGGCTACCGCGAGCTGGAGGGCGTGGAACTCGATGGCATGCTCCCGATGTTCCGCTGGAACATCGCCGGCCGCACTATCGAGAAACGGATCTGGATGGAGCAGGGCATTTCGCGGACGGTCGTCACCTACCGGTTGGTGAGCGGCGCCCCGCTCACGTTGCAACTACGTCCGCTCTTCGCTCATCGCGATTACCACCAGCACCGCCATGGCCAGGGCGCTTTCGATATGAGCGAGACCGGCGACGGATGGATCATCGATGCCGCCGGCGTCCGCAGCCACCTCGAGGTTCGATCCGCGGCGACCGTCCGCAGCCAGCCGGACTGGTACTGGCGAGTGCTCCACCGCGTCGAACGCGAGCGCGGGCTCGATGATGAGGAGGACCTGTTCACGCCGGGCGTGGTCGAAGTCCCGCTCGCCGTCGGTGCCGACGTGGCTGTCATTTTGGCCACCGAACCGACACCGTCGAGCTGGGACGCCGGGCGATCCTGGCAAGACGCCCAGCAGCATCAGGGTGCGGTCCTTGGGCCTGGGATGGAGCATCCCCTCGCTGGCCAGCTGGTCCTTGCTGCGGAGCAGTTCCGCGTCATCCGGCGGATTGCCGGCGATGCGACGCCGGGTCCGCAGCGAACCGTGGTTGCCGGCTACCACTGGTTTACGGACTGGGGTCGCGACACCATGATCAGCTTGCCAGGGCTTACCATGCGGCCCGGCACGCTATGGGAGGCGCGCGCCGTGCTCGACACCTACATCCGGTACTTGGACCAGGGTCTGCTTCCCAACCGCTTTCCCGACGGCGGGGAGCGCCCAGAGTACAACACGATCGACGCCACCTTGTGGCTCTTCCAGGCCCTCGCCGCGTATCTCCGCGCCAGCCGCGATTGGCGGTTTATCGCCGACCGGCTGGAGGCGCTGGAAGCCGTCATCGACTGGCATGTTCGCGGGACCCGGCATAACATCCGGATGGACCCCGCCGACGGGCTCCTCGCCGGTGGGGAGGAGGGTGTCGCGCTCACCTGGATGGATGCCAGGGTGCAAGACTGGGTCGTCACCCCCCGCCGGGGCAAGCCCATCGAAATCAACGCGCTTTGGTACAACGCGTTGCGGCTGATGGCCGACTGGTGTGAGCGGGCCATGCGGCCGGCCGGCCCCTATCGTCAGATGGCAGCGCACGCACACTCATCGGCGCAGGAACGGTTCTGGTTCGCGGACGGTGGTTACTGCTACGACGTGGTCGACGCCCCCGAGGGGGACGACCCCAGCCTGCGTCCGAACCAGGTCATCGCGTTGGGGCTGGTGTATCCACTGATCGAGGGTGAGCCGGCCCGCCGCACCTTCGAAGTCGTTACGGCGAAACTGCTGACACCGTACGGCTTGCGCACCCTCAGTCCCGATGACCCTCGATACCAGTCCACCTACCGCGGCGATCAACGTGCCCGCGACGCGGCCTATCACATGGGCCTGGTCTGGCCCTGGCTGCTCGGACCGTATCTCGATGCCAGGCAGCGCCTCGACGGGGAGGGCCCCACGGTGCGTCGGTTGCTCGAACCGTTCACGGCGCACCTCCAGGACGCCGGGCTGGGAACAATCAGCGAGATTTTCGAGTCAGAGCCGCCCTACCGGCCGGTGGGCTGCATCGCCCAGGCCTGGAGTGTCGCCGAGGTTCTTCGTCACACGCTCGCCTTATCCTGACCGAATGAAGCTCGTCGACATCAGCATTCCAATCCGTGATGCCATGGCGGTCTATCGCGGCAACCCGCCTGTGCGCCTCCGACCATTCAAGACCTTAAGGAAGGATGGGGTCGACGTCAGCGAGCTCTGCCTCGGATCGCACACGGGCACCCATGTCGACGCGCCGAATCACTTCATCAAGGGAGCGATCGGCATCGACCGCGTTGACCTCGCGCGCTTCATCGGCCCAGCGTGGGTCGCCGACCTGCGACGCGTCCGCGGCGGCATCGGCGCCGCCGACTTAGATCGGGCGCGCATCCCGCGCGGCACGCGCCGCATCCTGCTGCGCACCAGTAATTCCCGTCTGTGGCACCCGGCGCGTGCCTTCACGACAGACTTCGTCTACCTGGCCACCGATGGCGCCGACTGGATGGTGGATCGCGGCGTCCAGCTGGTCGGCATCGATTACCTCTCGATCGAGGGCTTCGGCGTCGAGGGCGCGCCGACGCACCACCGACTGCTCGGTTCCGGCATCCCGATTCTCGAGGGTCTGGACCTCTTCAACCTTCGGGCGGGCCGATGGCAACTGGCGGCACTACCATTGCGCATCACCGACGGTGACGCGGGCCTGACCCGGGCGGTTCTCTGGACCAGCTGATCCAACCACTTGCGTCT
>VBIS01000082.1 GCA_005880605.1 Chloroflexota bacterium | reverse complement strand
AGCGCCTCGCGGACGGCGTCCGGAATCTCAATCGCAAGAAAGACGCGCCAGCGTTCGCCCTCATCCGCCGGCATGGCGGGCGACCTTGATATCGATCCGACCAGCGCGGCGCAGGGCCGCCTCGCGGTCGTCGATGAACCTGGTGAACCAGGTCGGTGTGCCGATGGGGCCGAACTGGTCGACGGCTGGCGCGAGGACGAGGATGACCGCGAGATGGATCTGGTCGGCGCGTCGCTCCAGCACCGTGGCGATCACGTCGCCGCGATTGGTCTTGATGATGCCGGTCACACTCCCGGCTTCGAGTGATTGCACGGCCGCCGCCAGCGCGGGCTCGGGAATCTCTTCGGGCCGGAGCCAGCCGGTATCGCCGCCACGCGAGAAGGTTCCGGTGTCATCGCTCCAACGCGCTGCGACCGCGGCGAAGGGGTGACCCGACTTCAGCTCCTGCGCAGCCGAGCCGGCGCGGTCCCTGGCCATCGCCTGTATCAATCCGACCTCGGTCAGCAAGGCGCGCTCGTAGGCGCGGAAACTGTCGTCGGTGAACCCGTTGCGGCTCAGCGCGGCGCTGAAGGCGGTGGCCCCGGCACGAGCCCGCAACGCATCGATCCGGGACTTCAGCGCTTGGTCACTGACGGGCAGGCGGCGCTTCTCGGCCTCCTGGCGCACGATTTCTTCGCGCACCAATTGCTCGATGGTGAAGTCCTCGAGGCGCTGCGTCGGCGCGGGACTCGGGATCGCCTCGGGGATCCCGGCGAACGGATCGCGATGACGGCTGACCGCGAGACGGGCCTGGTAGGTCTTCATCGAAATCTCGTGGCCGTCGACGACCGCCGCCGGCGGTGAGAGGGCGAGCCCAACAGCTGGTGCGTCGCACGCACTGAGGGCGCCGCCGAGAACCAGGAGAAGGACCACGAGCCGCAAGGCGACGCCCATTACACCACGTTGCGCTCGGGCTGGAGGGTGCCGGTCGCAAACCGATCGGGCGCAAAGGCGCCGAGGTCGGCGGTCGGAGCAGTGCCGGTCATCCAACTCGCCAGCCAGCGACCGATCACGGGCGCCATCATGAACCCGTGGCCGGAAAAGCCGGCCGCGATCCAGAGGCCCGGCTGAAGCGGACCGATCAGTGGCTGGAAATCCGGCGTGTTCTCGTAAAGCCCGGCCCAGGCGGACTTGACGCGGGCGTCGAGAAGCGGAGGCCAGCGTCGCTCGGCAACCGCGGTGATGCGGTCGAGAAAGGACCAGTCGACGGATGTGTCGTCGCCGGGTGGCGTGGCGGGGTCGCTCATGCCGAACAGCACGCCCTCCCCTTCGGGGTGGAAATAGAACGAGGTATGGAAGTCGATCGTCATCGGGCTCCGGCGACCGATGCCAGCGAAGCCTTCCGAGACAAATACCTGGCGGCGCGAGGGCTCGATGGGCAGGGTCAGGCCGAGCATGGCGCCCACCGGCGCCGACCAGGGGCCGGCGCAGATCACGGTGTCGGCGCAGGCGATCTCACTGGCAGCTGTCTTGATGCCGCGGACGGACCCACCCGCGGTCAGAAATCCGTCGAGCGGCGTGTCCTCGAGAATGACGGCGCCGAGCCGTCGAGCCGCGTTCGCATAACCGTAGGTCACCTCGTTCGGGCCGGCGAGCCCATCGCTCGGACAAAAGGTTGCGCCACTGAGATCATCGGTGCGAAGCCCGGGGACCATGGCGCGCGCCTCCGCGGGCGCGAGCTCGACCACGTCCTCTAGGCCGAGCCGGCGCTGGAGCCGAACGTTATCGGCGAACCGCTGCCGCTCTTCGTCGGTCGTCAGTAAGAAGAGGTATCCGACCTGGCGAAAGTCCGCGCTCTGGCCGGTCTCCCCCACAAAGTTGGCGAGCACGCGCTTCGCCTCCATCCCGATGCGAATGTTGACCTCGGTCGAGAACTGGGCCCGAATGCCCCCGGCGCAGGCGGCGGTCGCGCCCTGACCGATCTTGCCCCGGTCGATGACAACCACCTTTCGTCCGCCGCGGGCCAGGTGATAGGCCAGGCTGCAGCCCATCACGCCGGCACCGACGATGGCTACATCAGGCCGTTGTTCCGAGCTTCACCATCCCGATGAACTCGAAGATGAACTTGAGCGCGGCCAGGCTGGTGACGTACCCGAGGTCGAGCGGCGGCGCGACTTCGTCGACATCGAGCCCGCCGAGCATCGATGGATCGAGGGAGTCGATGTCGAGCGAGATATGCAGCGCATCGCTGCCGATACGCGAGCCGATCTCGTCCGCGAGCTGACTGCCGGTCCAGCGATGGGCGGTGGCGGCGGGGACCAGCGTGACCCCCATCTTTCGAATGAACTGCACCTCTTCCCAGTCGTAGTCCCGGCATCCCAGCAATGTGACTTTCCTGGGATCGATCTGTCCGAGCTCGAGGCCTCGCCGCAAGGCGCAGCCGTTCGACCACCGGCTATGGCGAGAGGAATCATTCAGGTCCGGGTGCGCGTCGATGTAGAGGATGCTCATCCGTCCGTTGAGCCGGCGCTGTTGCGCGATCAGCGTCGGACTCGCCGTCGTGTGGTCGCCACCCAGCACGATCGGCAGGGTGCCGGCGGGCGTCTTTTCGATTTCGGCGGCGACGGCGTCGACATTTGCGCCCATATCGCCGTCGACCAGGGTCAGGTCACCATCGTCCTGAACGGTGACCGTGTCGAAGAGCTCGGCTTGTTCGCTGACCGGTGCGAAGATGGCGGAAAGCTTTCGCAGCTCCGCGGGCGCCTTCGCGGCACCCGGCCGGTAGAACGACCCCCGGTCCATTGGCACGCCGAGGATGCGGACGTCAGGTGCAGAGCCGGCTGGCGGCGGTTGGAGCCCGCCCCATGGTTTCAGCCCGGCGGTATTGAAGTGGTGCTCGCTCACGTCTTGAGAAACGTGGAAATGGCCTCGACCTGTGCCGCGATCAAGGCCGGGGTCCATCCGTGCCCGGCCGATGCGATGACTCGGATCTCCGCTTGCGGCATCAAATCGCGCAGGTTGCGGATGGCATTGACATCGACGGTGCGATCATCGGCGGCCACCACCACGAGCGCCGGCTTGCGCCATCCCTGGAGGAACGCGCGATAGTCGCGCGTGATCCCGTCGCGCAACCACTGGCGGGCGGCGCCCCCGTCGGCCCGCTGCTGGTTGTCGAAATTCACCTGCGCATCGTAGGGATCGACGCCCGGACCTTCAACCAGGAATCGCTTGTAGAGATCTGACACGGTGCGATTGCGGCGCAGCCGGTCGACGCTCCAGAAGATCGGGCCGGCGGTAAAGGCCGCAACCTGCCGCTTGAAGGCCGGCCGCAATGTCTGGGGCGAGTAGATCGGCGTGTGCAACACCAGCCGCGCGATCCGGTCCTGGAAGCGCGACGCATACTCGAGGGCGACGGTCGCCCCCAGGCAGATGCCACCGACATCGTGGCCCCCGAGTCCGAGGCGTTCGACAAAGGCGTGGAGGAAATCCGCGTGCGACGCCACCGTGAACGGCGGCTCGCCGGCGGCCGTTTCGCCGCAGCCCGGAAGATCGGGGATCAAGACTCGGCGATGCTCGCCGAACGCCGGGGCCCAGGTGTGGAAGTTCTCAAGCGACCCGATGAAGCCGTGACACAAAAGCAGCGGGTGGCCCGATCCCTGGTCGAGGTACCGGACCCTCCGCTGCCCGACATCGATGAACTGGATGCTCTGGGCGGTGACCGCCGTTGCTATTCCCCTGTATCGATCTGGGCGCGCTGCAGCCGGCCGCTGTAGTCGACGTAGATCGTCTTCCATTCGGTGAACTCGTCGAGCGCCACAGTGCCGGCCTCGCGATGCCCGTTGCCCGTGTTCTTCACACCGCCGAAGGGCAGCTGGATCTCGGCGCCGATGGTGGGCGCGTTGACGTAGACGATGCCGGACTGCATCTCGTCCATCGCGTGAAAGGCCTTGCGCAGGTCGTTGGTGTAGATCGACATCGAGAGTCCGTACTGCGTCGAGTTGGCGACCTCGAGCGCCTCCTCGAGGGTGCTCACCGGCAGCACCAGCGTCGACGGACCGAAGATCTCCTCCTGCGCCATGCGCATGTCCTTCTTGCCGTCGGCGAAAATCGTCGGCCGGTAGAACCAGCCCTCGCTGCCCGCGAAGTCGCCGCCGTGCACCAATCGGGCATGTTCCTTCTTGCCGATCTCGGTGTACTCGTGAACCTTCTTGAGCGCCGCTTCGTTGATCACAGGGCCCATGACGGTGTCCGCCTGCAACCCGTCTCCAACCTTCATTTTCGCGGCCCGCTCCTGGAGCAGGTCGACGAAATCGGCCGCGACCTTGCGGTCGACGATCAGCCGCGAGGCGGCGGTGCAACGCTGGCCCGAGGTTCCGAAGGCCGCCCAGAGCGCGCCGTCAACGGCCAGCGGCAGGTCGGCATCATCGAGCACCACGATCGCGTTCTTGCCACCGAGCTCGAGACCGAGCCGCTTCAGGTTGCGGCCGGCGATCTCGGCGATGTGCCGGCCGGCGTCGGTCGAGCCGGTGAACGAGATGCCCTGGATCCGCGCATCCTTGACGAGGACGTCGCCCACGTCCTTGCCGCTGCCGGTCACGAGATTGAGCACGCCGCCGGGCAACCCGGCCTCTTCCAGGATCTCGACCAGCTTGGTGGCGATGATGGGCGTGTCGGATGCCGGCTTGAACACCACCGCATTGCCCGCCATCAGCGCCGGGAAGATCTTCCAGGATGGAATGGCCATCGGAAAGTTCCAGGGCGTGATGCAGGCGACCACGCCGAGCGGCACCCGGACCGTCATCGCCCACTTGCTCCTCAGCTCGGAGGGCACCGTCTCGCCGTGCGGATGCCGGCCGAGTCCGGCTGCATATTTGCCCATGTCGATCGCTTCCTGGACGTCGCCGCCGGCCTCTTTGAGCACCTTGCCCATCTCCTGGGTCATCAGCCTCGCCAACTCCGCTTTGCGCGCCTCGAGGAGCAGGGCGGCCTTGAGGATGATCTCGCCCCGCGCCGGGGCCGGCGTATGTCGCCACCCGGTGGCGGCTTTTTGAGCCGCCTCGATGGCGGCATTCACGTCGTCAGCGTTCGACGCTTGCATCACGCCCAGGACCTGGTCCTTGTGCGCGGGATTCGTCGAGGTGAAGGTCCGGCCGCTCTTCGACTCCACCCAGTGACCGCCGATGTAGTTCTTGTAGGTCTTGGCCTCAGTTTTTTGGCCGCGCTCGCTGGTCATCGTCTGGCTCATGCTGCCACCTCCTGAAACGCCGCGTTCAAGATCTCCCATCCTTGACCTTCTTCTGCAGGTCCTTATTGGCCGATCCGTCCTTGTTGACGAGTTCAACACCCACCATCAGCCCGAGCCCACGCACTTCGCCAATGGCCGGCAGGCGCCGCTGGAGGTCGCACAGGCGACGCATGAGCTCCGCCCTACGGGCCGCGGCGTTCTCGAGGATGCCCTCACGCGTAAAGACATCTAGGGTCGCGATGCCGGCGGCACACGACACCGGGTTGCCGCCGAAGGTCGAGCCGTGCGCGGCCGGCTCCCACTGGTCCATCAGTTTCGAGCTTGCCACCACCGCGCTCAGCGGTAGGCCAGAGGCGATCGACTTGGCGAGCGTCATGATGTCGGGCACGACGCCAGTGTGTTCACAGGCGAACATTTTGCCGGTCCGCCCGTAGCCGGACTGGACCTCGTCGGCGATCAGCAGGATGCCGTGCTGATCGCAGAGCGCTCGCAGTCGCGGCATGAACGCGGCCGGCGGCACGACGTAGCCACCCTCTCCCAACACCGGCTCGACGATGAAGGCCGCGATGTTCTTCGGAGGGACGCGGGTATCGAGCATCTCCTCGATCACCCCGAAGACGTAATCGATCGTAGCCTGCTCGCTGGGTCCGGTCGGGTTTCGATACGGGTACGGGTAGGGGACGTGGTACACGCCCGGCAAGAAGGGCTCATACCGCTCGCGGTAGTAACTCTTCGATGCGGTCAGCGAGAGGGCCCCGTAGGTGCGGCCGTGAAAGGCACCCTGGAAACCAATCAACGCCGAGCGTCCCGTGGTATAGCGGGCCAGCTTGATCGCCCCCTCGACCGCTTCCGCACCGCTGTTCGCGAAGAAAACCTTGTCGAGCTTGCCCGGTGCCAGCGCCGCGATGCGTTCGGCAAGCTCGATCGCGGGCTGGTGATGCGCCACCACCGAGGTGTGAACCACCTTGTCGAGCTGCGCCTTTGCCGCCGCGATGACGGCGGGATGACCGTGCCCGAGGTTGGTGACCGCAATGCCCGAGGCGAAATCCAGGTAGCGGCGGCCGTCCACGCCGTAGAGGTAGGAACCCTTGGCGTGATCGACGACGATCGGCGTATAGCGGTACAGGACCTGGGAGAGATGGGCGCGCTCACGCGCCAGCCAATCTTCCTGGCTATCGTCGGCGGGTTGTTCTTTGACGAGTCTCATGTTGCCTCCTTAATACAGCGTCCGAGTCGGGATTTGGCCCGTGCCCGGCCGCCGGTGGAGGCTGCCCGTCAGTCGAGGCCCACCAGGTGCACGAAATGCGAGAGATCCTCATGGTTTCTGCCGTGATGCAACGGCGAGCTTATGGTAGTTCTTTGCCACTCAATCTCTCCTAACTCCCGCCCGATGCAGCATTTTTCCCTCCCCCTCTGGGGGAGGGTAGGGTGGGGGGCCGCTACCGCGACGCCGCCGGTTCGAGGTTCGCGGCCCGGCGAGGGGCGCGCTGCGCGGCCACGAAGCCCCCGAACATGACCAGGACCCCGATCGCCTGGCCGACGTAGAACAGCTCGTAAACATGGAAGAGACGGGTCAGGGTGGATGCCCCGGCCACGATCAGGGCACCGGCGGCGATCAGGATGTTGGCCACCAAGCGCGAGGACGGGGCGCCACGACGCCAGGCGCCATAGGCGGACCAGGCGGCGCCGCCGACCAGGATGATGGTGCCGACGCTGTTGACCACGGCCGCCATGATCAGCGCCACAACGTTGAAACTGCCGTGCTCGAGCCGGATGGTGTCGACCGACGGCACCTGCCGCGTATCGAGCAGCCCCGGTTGCAGAGTCGCGCCGACGATGCCGGCCAAACCAATCGCCGCCAACACGATCAGCACCCAGAGCGCGACGCGGCTCCAGCGCGGGAAGAGCAAAAGAATACTGCCTAACGCCAAAACGCCGACCAGGATGATGGCCCCGAAGTAGTAATAGGTGCGATAGAGGAGCGGGTTCCATCCGTTAGCGGCGCCGATCACTTCGGTAAGGGCGGCGATCGCATAGAAGGCCAGCGCGACCGCCCACGCCAGCAGGTACGGCCTCGGTTTCGCACGGTACTGCAGCCAAAGCGTGACGGCGAACGCCGCACTGATCAGGGTGGCAAGCAGCGGATAGAAGATCATCCCTTCGCTCCACAGTCTATTCAAAAGGACGGGCGCGACGGCCGGGAATTGAACTGGAGCTTGACGCGGCCGCGCTATTCAAGTTAAATAGCCCCAACCACGTTCCAGCACAGAGGTCTAAGCACCGTTTGAGCAGAGTCATCGCCGTTGCCAATCAGAAAGGCGGGGTTGGCAAGACGACCACCGCGGTAAATCTGGGATGCGCACTCGCTGAGCTCGGGAAGCGCGTCCTCCTTATCGACCTCGATCCCCAGGGCCACCTGACGATCAACATGGGGTTCAAGCAGCCGGATCAGATCGAGCTCACCCTCTATCACCTGCTCCTCGATCCTCAGGTCACGCTCGGCCACGTCGTCAAGCACAGCAACCTGGGCGTCGACTTCATCCCCTCGAACATCGAGCTCTCCGGTGCCGAGATTCAGCTGGTATCGGAGATGGGCCGCGAGACCTTCCTCAAGGAAAAGCTGGCCCCCGGCCAGGACGAGTACGACTTCATATGAAGGGCATGCAACTCCTGCATAACACCATCGAGCGCGTGCGGGCTAAGTTGAACCCGAACCTTCGCATCAGTGGCATCCTGGCCACCATCCACAAGTCCAGGACGCTGCATTCGCAGGAAGTCCTGGAACTGGTTCGCGAGCGCTATGGGGACGTCGTCTTCGAGGTCGTTATCAAGGACAGCATCCGGTTTGCGGAGACGCCTCTCGCCGGCATGTCCATCCTTCAATACGCGGGCAGCTCCGAAGGCGCAAATGCCTACCGGGCGCTCGCCAAGGCGGTCATCAAACGCGCGCCGGTCGCACCGGTCGAGACGAAGCAGCCCGTTGCCTCACGTGTTTAAGCGGGTTTCGCTGGAAGGATCGGCTGAGCTCTTTCGGGAGACATCGAGCCGTCCCGAGGTCCTCGCGGAGACCGACCCGGAGCCGGTTCAGGCGCCGATCCACCATCTACCGCTGCAGCGCCAGGTCTATGGCGAAACCGTCTCTTACTACGAGTACCGGCTGACCGAGGCCCAGGTGCAGTCCCTGATCGATGCGGTGCAGAAGATCAAGTACCCGCACAACCTGAAGAACTCGACGAAGCTCGGCATGGAGGAATTCGAGCGCCTCGAGGCGCTGCGCCAGGTTCTACTCGACGGCCTGCGGTAACCTCTCCTCTTCGGCGCGTTGCGAGGTTGCCACATCCCAGCGGCGGGCCACTTGCTGCGCCCGGTATAGGGTCGCATAGAGACCAGGCGCGTCAACCAGGTCATCATGACGGCCCCGCTGGACTACCCGGCCCTTATCGAGGACCACGATCTCGCTGGCCTGGCGGATGGTCGAGAGCCGGTGGGCGATGACGAGTACGGTCCGCTCCGCGACCAGTCGGGCGAGCGCGGCCTGGATCAGGTGCTCGGCTTCCGGGTCAACCGACGAGGTGGCCTCATCCAGGATCAGGATGGGCGCGTCGTGGAGCAGTGCTCGGGCGATCGAGATTCGCTGTTTCTGCCCACCTGACAGCCTCACGCCTCGCTCGCCGATGATCGTGTCGTAGCCGTTCGGCAGTTCTTCGACGAACTCGTGGGCGTAGGCCGCGCGCGCCGCCGCCTCCACCTGGGCGTCGCTCGCATCCGGGTTTCCAATCTTGATATTGGCCTTGACGGTGTCGTTGAAGAGAAAGACGTCCTGTAGCACCAGGCTGATCGAGCGATGGACATAGTCCAGTGGGAGTTCGCGGATATCGACGCCCCCTAACTGCACCGAGCCCTCCTGCGGATCCCAGAAGCGAGCGATCAGGTTCGCCACCGTCGTCTTGCCCGCGCCGCTTGGCCCGACCAGGGCGAGCACCGTGCCTTCCCGCCGGTAGGTCCTGCACATCGACCGGTGTATTCAAGATCTCGAAGATCCGGTCGGTCGCGGCCTCGGCATTGCGCAGACCCTCGAGCTGCCGGTTTAGCTCGGTTACTGGCCGGTAGAGCAGGGTCGTGAGGAAGACGAAGAAGACGAGGTTGGCGACGCTGAGCTGGTGGGCGTTGGCCATCAGGCCGCCGACCAGCAGCACCAGCGCCACCGGGATGGCAGCCATCCACTCGACGCCCGAGAAGTACCAGGTATGAATCAGGTTGGCCTGCGTCGAAGCCTTTTTCAGCTCATCACTTCGCTCGTCGATGGCGCGCCGCGCATGGCCGAGCGCTCCAAATGCCTTGAGCACACCCACGCCCTGGATGTAGTCGATGATGATCCCGTTCAACCGGCCCAGCTCGTCACGGTACCGCTTGAACGCCTGGATGGCGGATCGTCGAAAGGCCACCAGGAGGAACAGGATCAACACCAACGGCGCAAGGGCCACCAGGGCGAGCTGCCAGTTGACGAGGAGCATCACGATGCCAATCAGCAAGGGGACGGTCGCCGCGCTGATCAGCTGGATGCCGGCGTGTGCGGTGAAGAACTCGAGGGTCTCGACGTCGCCGATCACCTTGGCTGCGATCGTGCCCGACTGTTGCCGGGTGTGATATCCCATCGACAGCCGCTGCAACTGCTCGTAGATCCGCATCCGCATGTCGTGCAGGACCTTGAAAGCGGCGATGTGGCCGAACCCACCTTCCAGGTACCGACTGACGGCCATCAGTGCCGTTGCGCCAATCATGGCGAGGCCGAGCCAGACGAGCGTCCCGGCCGGCGACGGGTGCGCGAGCGCGGTCAGCATCTGCCGGATGATCAAGGCGGGCAGGATGCTGAGCGCCGTATAAAGGACCGAGCCAAACACGGCGATCGAGAGCAAGCCACGATGGCCGCGCGTGATCGCCAGCATGCGGGAGAGAAAGATCATTCTCTTTCCCTCCCCCGCTCGCGGGGGAGGGCAGGGTGGGGGCTCCGCTGCGCCACCAGGGCATGCAGCGCCCGCGCCAGGCGCGGGTCGGCATTCAGCATCGGGGTGCGTCTCAGTTCGATGCCGAGGGCATCGGCCTTCTCCTTGGCCTCGATGTCGATGTCGTAGTAGATTTCGAGATGGTCGGCGACGAACCCCACGGAGGCGACCAGAATCGCGCGATGGCCCTGGGCTGCCAGCTCCTCGAGGGTATCGACCAGATCCGGGCCGAGCCATGGCTCGCCGGTCAGGCTCCGGCTCTGGTAGGAGAAGCGCCATTGCTCGATGCCGGCCCGCTCCGCGACCAGCTCCGAGGTGCGCAGCAGTTGATCCTGGTACGGATCACCCTCTTCGAGGATGCGCGCCGGGAGACTGTGGGCGGTGAAGACGGCGACGACCTCCTGCGGCCGAGCGAACTCGGCCCGGACCTTCCGCACGTTCTCGGCGACTGCGTCCAGGTAGCCGTCCAGTTCGTACCAGCTCTCGACGAAGTCCAGGCTGATCGGCGCCGCCGAGCCGTTGGGCGTCGCCCTCCCCGGCGCCCGCACCAGCGCCGCCGCGACCTTGCGCCGGTAGCCTTCGGTGCTGATCGTCGAGTAATGAGGCGCCAGCACGATCGCGATCATTCGGTCGGCGCCGCTCTCGACGATCTCGTCGACCGCGTCGGCGATATGCGGCGTCCAGTGCTTCATGCCCACGTGAACCGTGTAGATCTCATCGTCGGGAGGATCGAGGTTCAGGAGACGCTCGAGCTCGCGGCCGAGTTCCGTCGAGACCGCCAGCAGCGGCGTCGGCACCCCGACCCGACGGTAACGCGAGGTCAATTCCTCGACCGCCTCGCGCGACGGCGTCCGCCCGCCCCGGATGTCGGTGAAATAGGGTTCAACCTCTTCCAGGCGATTCGGGCTGCCGTATGCCATCAGCAGGATCGCCGTGTGCCTAGGCGGCATGGACGTACTCCACCAGGCGCTGCAGGTGCTCGACGGGGCTGTCTGGGAGCACGCCGTGACCGAGGTTGAAGATATGGCCGGGGCGGCCCCCGGCGGCCTCGATCACCCGACGCGCGCCGTCTTCAACGAGGGGCCATGGCCCCAGCAGCAAGGCGGGATCCAGGTTGCCCTGGATGCCACGCTCGTACCCGATCACGCGCCAGGCCTCGCCCAGGTCGACCCGCCAATCCACCCCGATCACGTCGCCCCCGGCCTCACGCATCAATGAAAGGATGCCGGCGGTTCCCGTCCCGAAATGGATCGAAGGCGCCCCAGCGCGTTGCAGGCCGGTGAAGATACCGATCATATGGGGCAAAACGTAGCGGCGGTAATCGGATGGCGACAGCGCGCCGACCCAGCTGTCGAAGACCTGGACGAGCTGGGCGCCAGCCTCGATCTGGGCGAGGAGATACTCGAGCACGAGCTGCGAGAGGCGCGTCATGAGGGCATCCCAGAGCGCCGGTTCCGCATACATCATGGTCTTGGTGGTAAGGAAGTCGCGGGACGGCTTACCCTCGATCAGGTAGCCGGCCAGCGTGAAGGGCGCTCCCGAGAATCCGATCAGGGCAACCGAGGGATCGAGTTGCCGCCGAAGCAGCTTGATGGTCTCGAGGACGAAGGGGACCGCGTCCGCCGCAGGCCGCACCGTCAACCTATCTATGTCGGCCTGGGCGCGAATCGGATGTCCGACCACAGGCCCAACCCCGTCCACCAGTTGCAGCTCGACGCCCAGGCCGAAGGCCACCGGCAGCATGATGTCGGCAAAGAGCACCGCTCCGTCCACCCCGAGGCGCCGCACTGGCTGGAGGGTGACCTCCGCGCAGAGCTCGGGGTTCTGGCAGATGGCGAAGAGGTCGTACGACTCGCGGATCTTCCGGTATTCGGGGAGCGACCGGCCGGCCTGTCGCATGAACCAGACGGGCCGGCGATCGACCAGCTCCCGGCGCGCCGCCCGAACCAGGGTTGGCAGCAGGTGATCGGCCGCCGACCGGCCGACTTCGCCCGCCTCGACCGTCCTCATCCGCCCGCGATCAGGCTGACCCGTTGCTGAAGGTCGCGCTCCTCGTCCCGATCCGGGACCTTCAGCCCCAGTGCGAGTTGCAGCGCGTCGGAGGGAGCCATCAGGACGCAGGTGAAGATCGGCGTCTCCCGCTCGGTGTAGCGACTCGCCTGTGATTCGCGCAGTTCCATGACCAGGTCGAGGAAGGCGGCGGGCTCGTCGGACTCGAAGGCCACCATGAATTCCTGGTCGTCGAGGCCGAACGAGTACGCGGTATTGATCTTGACCTGCGGATAGCGGTGGCCGATCGCGAAGTGCTCGACCATCATCGCCTTGCGCGTCTCGTAGGGCAGGCGGTACCAGGTGCGCTTCTTCACCATGGGGTAGACGAAGAGGTAGCGCCCGCCGGAAGGCTTGAGCCGGGTGCGGCGCCCTTCCTGATCCGGGTGTTTGTGGCGCCCCAGGTAGGGAGAGGGGCGCATCATGGCGAGGAAGGAGTGGGCCACCCGCAGGTAGGGCCCAAGACGGGTGCCGCGCCATTGCGACTCCGAGCGCTGGATCGCGTCGACGGTGTCGGCAGCCTGCCAGATGAGGAGGTCGCAATCGCCGCGCAAGCCGACCGTCGAGTAGGTCAGGACCGATTCGGCCGTCGGACCGGCCTCCAGCAGTTCGGTGAACTCGTGGACGGCCGCCTCCCGCTCGTCGATCGGCCAGCCCAGGACCGTCGCGTCGACTTTCAAAAAGGTGTATTTGACGACCTGGCGAGCTTCAGCCACTGCTTAAAGCGTAACAAGCCGCCCACCATTTTTCCCCTCCCCCTCTGGGCGAGGGCAGGGTGGGGGCTGGGGGTTGACGCCTAATCTTGAAACAGATGGCTCGGCTCTCGATTCAGAAGGTCCACGTCGGAGAGAAAGACACCAACTGCTACGTGATCGCCTGCGCCGAGACTAAAGAAGCGGTGGTGATCGACCCGGGCGGCGACGCGCCGAAAATCCTTTCCCAGCTTGACGGGCTCAACGTGAAATGGATCGCGTTCACCCATGCGCATCCGGGTCACACCGGTGCCAAGGACGAAGTCAAGAGCGCCACACACGGGACCACAGCGATGCACCTCGCGGACGCCACTACCTATCTGAAATCGGCAGAGCGCTACTTGCTCTCAACGGACACGCTGCCATTCGGCCAGTTCGCCCTGGAGGTTCTGATCACGCCGGGGCACACCCCGGGCGGTCTTTCGTACAAGGTCGGTAACCACGTCTTCACCGGCGATACGGCCACGGTCCCAATACGACTGTCGGCGCCGAGCGAGTTGGAAACCCGTATCTCCGGATCCGTTAGGCCGGCGTGATCGTCCGTGACTCGATGCGCTGCGCACTGATTAACTGCGTTTCGTAGTGCAGGGTGATCGAGCCACCCCGTCGGTCGATGGCGCTGCCAACTGCGTCGAAGAGCGCTGCCAGTTGCTCCGACTCGAGAGCGATGTGATCGCTGTGGGTACCCAGCTGGTCAAGCCATTGGTCGCGCGAATACTTCTGAACCCAGTGATAGGTGCGTAATTGACACGGTGCGAACAAGTGAGTCGCGGCGACGGCGGCAATGTCACGGGCATCGTCTGTTGGCTTGTTGCCGAGCGGCCCCGACGCCTTGGCGAGGGCCGGGGCGCATCGTAAGTAGGCCTGATCGAATGCGGCCTCGGTCGCGGGATCGTGCCGGCCGCGATTCCAGAAGATGGCCAGCCACCGTCCAGGCGGCAAGATCGCCGCGGCTTTGCGGGGACCAACCGACGGGTCGACCCAGTGCCAGGCCTGGCCCGAAACCACGAGATCGAACAGTCGATGGGCCTGGTCCCAGGCCTCGAAGGTCGAGACCTCCACCTGGATGCCATGCGATCTGGCCACCCTAACCATCCGCGAGTCTGGCTCGACCCCGAGCACCTCGCAACCCTTGGCGAGGAATAGTCGCGCTACCTTGCCGGTTCCGCAACCAACGTCGAGCACTCGGGATGGCGTGCTGGCCAGCAGGTCATCGACCATCGCAGCGGGGTATGAGGGGCGCGTCCGATCGAAGCGCTCGGCGTCTGCCCCGAACGACTCAGCACGGCGACGATTCTCGTACGACACGGCCAGCGCGGGGTCAGGCGGTCTTCTTCTCGGCGTAGATCGCTTCGATTTCGGCGCCGTACTTCTCCGCGATCCGATTCCGCTTGACCTTCATCGTGGGGGTCAGCTCGTCGCCGACCACGAAGTCGGAATCGAGGACCGTCCACTTCTTGATCTGTTCGGGATGGGAGAGGCCACGGTTGACGTCGGCGACCGCTTCGTCGACGAGGCGCCGCGCCCCCGGGTCGTTCGCGCCGGCTTTGGTCTCGGCGACGTCCGGGTCGAGTGTGATCAGCGCCGCCACGAAGGGGCGGCCATCGCCGAGCACGACCGCCTGCGCGATGCCGCGGTGGTCGCGAAGGCTGGTCTCCATCGCGCCCGGCGCCACGTATTTTCCGCCCGAGGTCTTGAACAGATCCTTCTTTCGATCGGTGATCTTGAGGAAGCCGTCCTTATCGAGTTCCCCGATGTCGCCCGTCTGCAGCCAGCCATCCACCAGCGCCTCGCGGGTTGCCTTCACATCCTTGAAGTAGCCGCTGAACACGTTGTTGCCTTTCACCAGGATCTCGCCGTCAGGCGCGATTCGGATCTCGACCCCGGGCAGGGGCCGGCCGACAGTGCCGAAGCGGGCCTGGCCCGGGCGGTTGAAGCTGGCCGGCGCGGTGGTCTCGGTCAGCCCGTAGCCCTCGAGGATCTCGATGCCCAGGCCATAAAAGAACCGGAGAATGTCTGGCGACACGGCGGCCGAGCCGCTGATGCAGATCTGGACCTTGTCGAAGCCGAGCCTCTCGCGGATTTTGCTGAAGACCAGCCGGTCGGCCAGACCCCATTGCCACTGCACCCAGGGCGAGGGCGCCTTGCCATGCTCGTAGGCCGCGGTTCGCAACGCGCCCACCATCAGCGCCCAATCGCGGATGA
This sequence comes from Chloroflexota bacterium, assembly GCA_005880605.1. Lineage (GTDB taxonomy): Bacteria > Chloroflexota > Dormibacteria > CF-121 > CF-121 > CF-13. The sequence continues at coordinate 14,574 of VBIS01000082.1, read as the reverse complement.
TGCGCCGGGGACCCCGGACCTTGTCCATTTCGGCGCGAATCCCGGCAAACATCTTTTCCCAGAGCCGTGGCACCGAGGTGAAGTAGGTGGGGCGCACCTCGTGCACCACTTCCCTCACCTGGTCGATGTTGGGACAGAAATAGACCTGGCAGCCGGTGCAGAGTTGGCGCAGATGGCTGACGACGCGCTCGAGAATGTGCGCCAGCGGAAGATACGACACCACGCGATCATTGGCGTCGCCCCGGAAACACTCGAGGGTGGCGATCGCGGTCCACGTGAGGTTGCGATGGGTCAGCATGGCGGCCTTGGGGATCCCGGTCGTGCCCGAGGTGTAGATCAGGCTGGCGGTATCATCCGGCCCCAATGCCTGCCAGCGACTGGCGAGAAGCCCTGGCCGCCCTCGGCCGAACTCGTCTCCCCGACGCATCGCCTGCTCCCAGCTGACGGCCCACGTCTCGACTCCGGGAAGGTCGCCCTGGAGCAGAATGACGCGCTGCAAGGCCGGCAGCTCGCGACGCATGGCCGAAGCCTGCTCGAACAGCTTGACGTCCTCGACGATGAGGACCTTCGACTCCGAATGGCTGAGCAAATACTTCACCTGGTCGGGCGCCAGCGTCTGGTAGATGGCGACGGTCGTCAGGCCGGCATGAAGGATCGCGAGGTCCGCGATCTGCCATTCCGGGCGGTTGGCCGACCAGATGGCGACGCGGTCCTGGGGGTGCAGGCCCTCCGCCAGCAGGGCGTTGCCCAGCCGGGTCACCGCGCGGCCGTATTCCGACCAGTTGATCGGGACCCAGCGCTCGCCCGCCTTGAAGAAGAGGGCCGGCTGATCAGGACGGCGCGCCGCCGTATGCTGGAAGAGCGCTGGGACCGTCTCCGGCAGGCCCGTGGGCTGGGGCGCCGGCTCGGATGCCTGCATGGCTGCGCTCATGGCGCCACTATAAGAGAACTTTTCGCAATACCATCGGCCTTTTTCGAGATGTTACGTATCCTATGGATACAGAGATGGTTGTGGGCACCTGCGAGCTCATCTTCCAATTGCCGGAAAACCACAGCCTCAAGGGAAAACGCCAGGTATGCCGCTCGTTGGTGCAACGAATCCGTAGCCGCTTCAATGTCTCGGTCGCCGAAGTGGCGGACCTGGACCGCTGGCAGACGCTGGCGATCGGGGTGACCTGTGCCACCAACGACAGCCGGCATGCCCATGAAGTCCTGAGTAAGGTGGTCGACTTCGCCGAAGAACACGGCGGCGCTGTCTTGCATCAGCATCACATCGAGATCCTCCGGACATGAGCCCGACCGCCCGCGTCAATGAGATCGGCACGGTGGATCAAGGTCCGCTAGCCGCCGTGCTCGCCGCACTCGCCCGCGATGATCCGAGCGGGGTGGTCGCCGCCCTGGATGGGCAACTCCACCACGGACAGCCGGGTAGTCCGGCGGCCCTTCGGCAGCAGGTCGGCGAGCGGCTCGCCGTGGCGCTGGCCAAGCAGTCGAGCCGCGCCAGTCGCTGGATCGAGGCCCTTGCCAGCTCACCCTCGCCGACCGCGCGCCAGGTCGCGTGCTTGTTGCTCGCCAGCCTCTATCCCGAGGACCCGGTCATGGTCTTGCGCACCGCCGAGATGCTCGCCGAAGATCCGCACTGGGAAGTCCGGGAAGCGGCCGGCGGATTGCTCGGCACCCTGCTCGATCGCGATTTCGACCGCATCCGCGGACGCCTCGAGACACTGCGATCCTCGCGTTCGGAGAACCTTCGTCGCGCGGTCGTGCTGGCGGTGAAGTATGCGGCGCGACGCGACAAGCCCGAGCGCGTGCCGGACCTGCTTCAGTTGCTCCAACCGCTGCTGCGCGACGAGGAACCCTACGTTCGTCGCAACCTCGGCGCCTACACCCTCGGTGACGCCCTGCTCCGGGTCGATCCCAAGGAGACGCTGCGCGCCTTGCGCGAATGGTCAAAGGACCGCGACCAGATGGTCCGCTGGAATGTGGCGATGGCCTTTTCCAGTGCGATCGGGTCCTTCCACTGGCCGGCGGCAAAGTCGATCCTCGAGCGCCTCGCCAAGGGCCCGGAGCCGCTGGTCCGCAATGCGGTCGCGAAGGCAATGCGCCGCAGCCGGCAGCGCTATACCGAGGAGGTCGAGGAGACTCGTTTGCGCTGGTTGAAGGATCGCGACCGCTCGTCGACCGCCGAGCTCGTGGGCCCGCTGAAGAAGCGATCGTAGGCATGGCGCCATTTCAGGGCATCTTCTGCCCAATGTTGACGCCGTTGCATCGCGACGAGACGGTCGACCAGGCATCGCTGCGACGTTTGATCGACTTCCTGATCGACGGCGGCGTGCACGGCATCTGGGTGATGGGCACGACCGGCGAGTTCCCGTTGCTGCCCGAGACCGAGCGCGCGCGAGCCGTGGCGCTCACTACCGAGCACGTCGCTGGTCGCATCCCGGTGATCGCCAACGTCGGCGACAGCTCCACCGCGCTCGCCTTGCGCCATGCCCGGCACGCGGTTGAAGCCGGTGCCGACGCCCTCGCCTGCACCCCGCCGCATTACTACCTGCACTCGATGGACGAGGTCATCAGCCACTATCGCGCCCTCAAGGAAGCATTTCCTCAGCAGCCGCTGTTCATCTACAACATCCCGCAGACGGTCAAGGTTCGGATGACGCTGGAGGCCACGCTGCTGCTGGCGCGTGAGGGAACCGCCTCCGGCATCAAGGACAGCCAGAACGATCTCCAGTGGTTTCGCGCGCTGGCGGCCACGATCCACGAGGAGCGACGCGAGTCGCAGTTCCGCCTCTTCCTGGGAACCCGCACGCTGATCGACCTTGGGGTCGTGGCCGGCGCCCATGGCGCCATCCCGGCGAACTCCAACGTCGTGCCGCGGGCCTGCGTGATGGCCTATGAATCGGCCATGGCCGGCGATTGGGCCGGCGCCCGATCGACGCAGGCACTGGCGACGCGCTACGACGACCTGGCGGAGGTGGCCCGCGGCGGGTCCCCGAACGCCGCCACCCTGAGCAGCCTCAAGCACGTGTTGCGTGCCTGGGGCATCATCGACGATCCGACGGTTGCCCGGCCATCGCGGTCACTGACTGCGGACGAAGTGGCCGAGCTGAACCGGCGGCTGCAGGCGCTGCCCCGCGTTCCCTCCCGGGACTAGTTGAGCCAGCCTATTCGCGCGACGGCGCAATCGCTGATCGACGCGTTTCAGGCGACGCTCCCGTGGCCGCTGGATGCGTTCCAAATCGAGGCGATCGAAAAGCTCGAGGCACACCAGGGGGTGCTGGTCTCCGCGCCGACCAGCTCAGGCAAGACGGTGATCGCCGACTACGCCATCTACCGCGCGCTGGAAACCGACGCCCGCGCCATCTACACCACACCGCTCAAGGCCCTGTCCAACCAGAAATTCCGCGACTACCAACGGCTGCACGGTGAGGGCTATGTGGGCTTGGTGACCGGGGAAAACACGATCAACCCGGCGGCGCCGGTGGTCGTGATGACCACCGAGATCCTGCGCAACCTTATCTATGAGGATCCGCAGCGGTTGGAGCGGGTCCACTATGTCATCCTCGACGAGGTCCACTACATCGATGACTTCCCACGCGGCGCGGTCTGGGAGGAGATCATCATCCAGGCCCCGCGGCACATCAAGTTCATCGGGCTCTCGGCGACCATTAGCAACTTCGAGGAAGTGGCCGGGTGGATGAGCCAGCAGCGGGGTGACATCGCCACCGTCAGCGTGACCAAACGACCGGTCGAGCTGCGACTCTGGCTCGCCCTGCGCAACGACTTCTACCCGCTGCTCGATGACCAGGGGGCGATGCCACGGGAGACGCGACAGCGGGCGCAGTCCGAGGATTCGACCGACCGGCGATTGTCCCAGTTTCGGCGGCCGCCGGAAAATGACCTCCTGCCGGTGGTCGATCGGCTGCGGCAGCGAGAGTTTCTTCCCGCGATCTACTTCATTTTTTCTCGGCGCGGCTGCCGCGAGGCGCTGGCCCGCTGCGCCGCGCACGGCTTCGACCTGACCACCGACGCTGAGAAAGCCATCATCGACCAGGTGGTGAAGGCCCGCCTGGATGCGATCGAGGATCCAGACGAAACCGCGCTCTATCGCCACCTCCTTGACGGTGAGACGCTGCGCCGAGGGTTGGCCATGCACCACGCGGGTCTCCTCCCCTATCTCAAAGAACTGGTCGAAGAGCTCTTTCAACGCGGCCTGATCAAAGTCGTCTTCGCCACCGAGACGCTCTCGCTCGGCATCCACATGCCGGCGCGCGCCTGCGTGGTGTCCTCGTTCACGAAGTTCGACGGCCGCGACTTTGCGCCGCTCACCTCCGGCGAGCTGACCCAGCTGATGGGTCGGGCGGGCCGGCGCGGCATCGACCCGATCGGGCATGGGGTCATCTTCAAGGAACCCGACGTTGACATCGGCACCATCTATGAAGCGGCGACTGGCGAAGAGATGACGGTCGAGAGCAAGTTCGCCCCCACCTACAACATGGTGCTGAATTTGCTCCGCTACCACCGGCCGGACGAGGTCGACGAACTGATGGAGCGGTCCTTTGGTCAGTACCAGAAGATCGTGGCCCGCGGCAATCTCGACGGCCGTCTGGCCAACCTCGTCCAGCGCCTCGCGGACGTGACCGCGACCCGCTTCCAGGCCGAAGGCGATCCATGCTGCACCGAACGGACCTTCAGCTCCTTCATCCGGGCCGAGGAGGAGATCGCGTCGCTGCGGGTGCAAATGCGTCGGGTCAAACGCGATCACTGGCAGGGTCGGGGCCGGGGGCGGCGGCGGCGCGTTGTCGCCAGGGACGCCGGCGGCCACACGGTGCGCGAGCTGAAGGAGCAGCTCGCGATCTGGCAGCAGAAGGCCTATGCGTTGCCCTGCCGCAAGTGTCCCTTCCTCGCCGAGCATCGGGCGCACCACGCCGAGGTGAAGGATCTACGGGCACGCATCCGGGCCTCAGAGCAGGACGCCCAGCGCAGCCAGGGCGAGTACCGGCGAAAGATGCACGCCCTGCGCGGCGTGCTTGGTGAGCTCGGGTTCCTGGAGGCCGAGGTCCCCACCGAAAAGGGCCTGCTCGCCTCGCGCATTTACGGCGAGAACAGCCTGATCATCACCGAGGCGATCGCGGACGGCTGGTTGGAGGAGCTCACGCCGGCGGAGCTGGCGGCATCGCTGGTCATGGTCACCGCCGAGGACCGCAACCGGGACCGTCCCCGTCCACGCCGGCGCTTTCCGACCAGCGCCATCGCCCTGGCCCAGAAGCGCCTGCGCATCATCTATTACCGCTTCTCGGCGCGCGAGAAAGACCGCGGCGAGGAGAACCTCCGGCCCCTCTCGGGCGACTACGTCAACTTCACCTACGACTGGTGCAGCGGCCGTCCACTGACCGACATCCAGGCCCCGGCCGACATCGAGCTGGGCGATGCGATCAAAGCCCTCAAGGGCCTCTACAGTGCGCTCCGGCAGATCGAATGGGCGGTGGTTGAGCGCCCATCGCTGCGCCAACTCGTACTCCAGACGCGCAAGAGTCTGGAGCGCGACCTGATCACACGCGTGTGATCTCCCTCCCCCGCTTGCGGGGGAGGGCAGGGTGGGGGCTCAGTCCCGCCCCTCTTCCTGTGCCAGCTTCTCTGAGATCCGGTAGACCTGCTCCGGCAGGTCCGCGATGTCGTAAAAGCGCAGCGGTTTCTTGAGCCGCTTGGCGATCCCGAGCTGCACCTTGACGCCGAGGCTCATGGTGCCGAACACCCAGACCTCGTCGCAGCGGGCGAGCAGGTTGTTGATCGCCTCGCGCACCAGCTGCTTCGGCACGGTGTGGAGCAGGTAGTAGTCGAAGAGCATGAAGGGATTGATCGGGACATAGCCTTCGTCGAGGACCAGCTTGGAGACGTGCATGCGCCAGTAGAAGTTGCGATTGGACATGGCGACATAGATCAGCTTCTTGGGATGCCGGATGGTCTGCTCCAGCTGCTCCAGCGGGCTCGCCTCGGGAACCGGGGCGAAGATCGCGGCCAGGATGCTCTCGGCCGACTTGCCGGCGTCCGGCGCCTCCTCCGGGCGGGTCAGCGGCGCGGGCGGGGCTTCTTCAGGCTCGACGGCGTCGCGTTTCCGATCTCGCGGCATGTTTGTCGGAAGTTTATGCGCCCGCTAATTGACCGTCAAGCAAACCGCGGACGATCGGCCGGAGCCGCCGCAGCGCCCGGTCGAGGAGGACGCGATTCTCCACCGCATTCAGCCAGCGGCTGGCACCCGACGGATGCGGCAGCGGCACGAGCAGGGGCCGGGCCTGAGTCCGGGTCGACACCGCCTCACCGGCGAGGTTGAAGATACCGCCGACCAGGCGATCGAGCGGGCGGCCGGGCAGGAAACGCTCGTGGACCAGCCCGCCGACCGCAATCACGAGGTCCGGCTTGATCAGCGCCAGCTGCCGATCCAGGTGCGAACGGCAAAGCTCGACCTCGGCGCGGCTCGGCCGGCGATCTCCCCCGCCGGTGCCCTTGCCCGGGAAGCACTTGGTGATCGAGGTCATGTAGACGCGGCGCCGCACCTGGTTCTCCGAGGTGAAGCCGGCGCGTTCCATCCAGGCCATAAGCACTTTTCCCGAGCGCCCCTGAAACGGGAGCCGCACGATAGCCTCGACCGCGCCGGGCGCCTGCCCGACCAGCATGATGCGGTTGTCGGCGTATCCGCTCAGCACCGGCGCTGCCGCCCGCAGGTAGCCGGCTGCCACACAGCGAGTGCACGCGAGGATTTCGCGGTGGAGCTGGGCGAGCGTCGCCGGGTTGGCCATCACCACCATTCTGCAAGGCGCCTCGACCGGGTGCCGTTGCATTGAGGTGAGGAAGGCGATCCCCCTCGTCCTCGTCGGCATCGCCCTGTCGGCGTGCGGTCCGACTCCGACCGCAGCGCAGGGAGGGCCGGGAGCCTCGGCCGCGCCAAGCGCCGGCCCGCGCTACGCTGCCACCGTCCTCGCGGATGCGCCGGCGGGCTACTGGCGGATGGGCGAAACCTCCGGCACGACGATGATCGACGCCACCGCGAATGGAAACAATGGCACCTACGCCGGCACCATCACCCTCGGACAACCAGGCGCGCTTACGGGTGACAAGGCGACCGGAGTCGCCTTTGACGGCCACACGGCGGGGGCCACCGTCCCGAGCGCACCCGCCTTGAAAGTCACCCAGGTCACCATCGAGCTCTGGATCAAGAAGAACAGCGAATCCGGGTACGGCATGTATGTCGCGAAGAATTATTTCCAGCTGCTGAACAACAGCTACACGGGAAGGCTCGAGTTCCGGGTGACCTCAACCCCGGATCCCGTGCTCGTCTCGTCCACGATCCTGGCCCTGAACACGTGGTACTACGTGGTTGTGACCTACGACGGAACCGCCGCCTCCCTCTATATCAACGGCAAACTCGACGGTACGCATCCCGCGGTGGCAACCGTCCCGCCGACGGACGGGGCGCTGTACCTTGGCCGGCGCTTCGACGGCTTCTTCACCGATGCCGTCCTCGAGGAGGTCGCGATCTACCCCACCGCGCTATCTGCGGACCGCGTGGCCGCACACTGGCGCGTCGCGACCGGAAACCGGTAGACGCCGCCGTCTAGGTCGCCGCGGGCGAAGCAGCGAGCGTTCTCGGCGGCGGGAATGTGGTGGGAAGGCCAGCCGCCTCCACCTGGAAGAGCGCCTCGGGTGACGGCAGGCCGTGGAACCGATGCTGGCCCAGGTCTTTGAAGCGGATCCCGGCTGGGGCGGAGCCTGCCACCGCATCCACGACCGCCTGTGACAGCAGGATCTGGCCGCCGTGGCTCGCGAAGCAGATCCGGGCCGCCGTGTGAACGGCAAGGCCCAGGTATCCCGTGTCCGTCAGGGTCGGCCGTCCCGCGTGAAGGCCGATCCGAATCCTGACCGGGAGGCGGTCCGGCCAGCTGCGCCCGAGGACGCTCCGTTGAATCGCGACGGCGGCTTCGACGCCGGCCCCTGCCTGCTCGAACACCGCGAACATCTCGTCGGCTCGGACTTCGACCTCGCGACCGCCGGCCGCCGCGATCGACGCGCGGAGCAGGCGTCGAACCTCTGCCAGGAATCGCTCGTATCGGTCGCCAAGGTGTCGCACCAGTCCCGTCGAGTCTTCGATGTCGCTGAACAGGAAGGTAACGAAGCCGGTGGGCAGCGTGCGCGCCTCGCTGGCGCGGGCCTGGATCTCGCTGTGCATCCACTGGTTTTCGATGGCGAGCTTGACGGCGGCCGTGACCGTCCTCGCCAGGTCCGGATCCCTGAGCACGGCCCGGTCGTGGACCAGGGCGGTCATCGGCCGGCCGAATCGATCGAGCTGGGTCACGGTCCGAGGGTCGGTGTCGCCGGGAAGGGCCGCCGCCTGGCCGTTGCCGTCCAGATAGGCACCCACCGACTCGGACCAGTACAGGACCGAAAGCGTCGGGTCGCCGAGCACGGTGCGCAGCCGTTCTTCGAGTTGCTCGGGCGTGCCGATGCCACCCAGCTCGATAACGGCCTGGCCGGCGGCCGCCTGCCGGCTCTGCGACTGCAGCTGGCCGGTCATGAAGCCGATGGGCACGATCCCGTACTTCTTGGCGGCTTTGAGCAGCCTGGTTCGCGCCCGGTCTCGCGCCGCTTCGTCTTCGAAACTGGTCTGGTTGAAGCGCGCCAGCGCGTTGCGGACGTGGGCCTCGTCATTGATCGGCAGCCGCCGTCGGCCCCGCGAATCGATATAGGCGAAGGCGCTGTCCGGTAACTGGGCACGTGCCTTGCCGTCAAGCTCCGGCATCTCCTGATTATCGGGATACCGCACCCGTAACGTGCCCAACGCGCGGCCGTGACGACTCCATGAAAGACGCTCGCCGCGAACAGGAGGCACGAAGCTCGGCGGTTACTCGATTGGAGGCGTTTGAATGAATCTTGAGAACCTGGTCGTGCTGGTCCTGATCGCTGTTGTTTGTGGTTTTGTCGCCGAGCGGATGACGCAGGGTCGACTGCCGTACGGCCTGGTGGGTGGGATCTTTGGCGCCCTGCTCGGCTCCTGGCTTCTGGTCGAGATGTTTCGCTGGAAGATCCCGGGCGACATGACCGCCGGCGGCGTGCCAGTCCTGACCGCGATCCTGGGCGCGGCCGCCATCATCTTTGTGCTATCAGTGGCGTCGCGCTCGAAGACGCTCCCCCGGCCCGACCGCAAGCGCTCCTAGGTCCTGGTCGCCGGCTCGCCCGAGACCGTCTCGCGCGCCGGCAATCGTACCATCGCCGCCTGAATAGTTGACTCAAGTCGAACTATTTGGAATGGATTAACCGTCGTCGACGTTACACAAGTGACGGATGACTGAAACCTCTGATGGACTCTGTAGCGACATCCAGGCTGCGATCGGCGCCCTCGTCAGTCAACAGCGCCCCGGGCTTTCGCACGAAGTCGTCCAACTTGACGTGCCGATCGGCCAGATGAAGACGCTCTTCATTCTCTGGACCGCGGGAAAGCCGCAGACCATGGGGCAGATCGCGCACGCATTGGGCGTCAGCCTCGGGAGCGTGACCGGGCTCATCGACGGGTTGGTCCAGCGGGGCCTGGTCCGTCGCGAGGAAGACCCCGGCGACCGGCGCCAGAAGCTCGCCCGCCTCACCCCGACCGCGGCGAGCCGCCTCCGCCGCATGGAGCACGAGAGAAGCCTGATTGCCGAGCGCCTGCTCCGGCGCATGCCGCTCGACGACCTTCGAGCCTTGCGTCAAGGCCTCGTGGCGCTGGCCACCGCCGCAGGAGCCTCCCTGCCGGCTCGATCCAATACCCGCCACTCACCAAAGGAGTTGTGATGTCCCCCTTGATTCGCCTCTCGCTGCGCCTCGGCTCGGTCGTCATCCTCGCGGTCGTCTTACTCTTCAGCGCCGGCATCTGGGCCGCGACCCAGCTGCAGCAAGACCTGTTGCCGAACATTTCCGTTCCGGCATTCGTGGTCATCACCGCCGACCCGGGTGCATCGCCCGGCGTCGTCGACCAGCAGGTGACCCTGCCGGTCGTGAGCGCGCTCCAAGGGGTCTCCGGGGTTACGAGCGTCGATTCAACCTCAACCTCGGGCGCGTCGATCGTCACCGTGCAGTTCAAAGACGGGACCGACCTGACCGCGGCGCGGCAGGCTGTGTCCACCAGCCTCGATCGCGTCCGGGGGGTCTTGCCCGCACAGGTGCAGCCGCCGAACATCGTGACTTTTTCGACCAGCTCGATCCCCGTCCTCCAGTATTCGGCCTACGCCAATGAGTCGCTCGGCGACCTGGCGACGCAACTCCGCAGCGTCGCCATCCCAAAGCTCGCCGGGCTCGCCGGCGTCTCGACCGTCAACCTGACGGGGGCGCCCACGCAGGAGGTCGACGTCACGCTCGATCCGGCAAAATTGGCGGCGCATCGCCTCAGCGTCGGCCAGGTCAGTTCCGCGCTCGCGCAGGCCACGACCGTCCAATCAGTCGGCGCCCTAAAGGACAACGGGACCGTGGTTCCGCTTCAGATCGCGGGCGCCCTCACCAGCCTCGACCAGATCGGCAATGTGCTCGTCGGCGGAGCAGGCGGCGCCACGGCGGTTCACGATCTCGGCACAGTGGCCCTGGTGTCGGTCCCGGCCGACACCATCACACGCACCAACGGCAATCCCAGCGTCGGCTTGAGCGTGATCAAGGCACCGGACGCCAACACCGTCACGGTGGCCAACGAGATCAAGGCTGCGCTGCCCGATATCCGCAACGCGATCGGTCACGGCGTCCAGTTCCAGTCCATCCTCGACCAGGCGATCCCTATCACGGACGCCATCGGCAACATCCTGCGAGAGGGACTGCTGGGCGCGCTCTTCGCGATCCTCGTCATCTTCCTCTTCCTGCGCAGTGCCCGCGCGACCCTGGTCGCCACCGTGTCCATCCCGCTGTCACTGGTCGTGGCATTGCTCGTGCTCTGGTGGCAGGGCATTACGCTGAACATCCTTACCCTGGGGGGACTGATGGTCGCCATCGGACGCGTTGTCGACGACGCCATCGTCGTGCTCGAGAACATCAGCCGGCACGTGACGGAGGGCGAGGGTCCGCTGGCCGCCGCCTATACCGGGGGACGGGAAATCGTGACCGCGGTCACCTCGTCGACCCTGACGACGGTCGCCGTCTTCCTGCCGATCGCCTTTCTCACCGGCATCGCCGGCAGCTTCTTCCGGCCATTCGCGTTGACCGTGGTCACCGCCTTGCTTGCGTCCCTCCTGGTCGCCGTCACCGTCGTACCGCTGCTCGCCTCGCGCTTCCTCAAGCCACAGCTGCGTCCGGTCGGCGCCAGGCAAGCGCGCAGCTGGCTGCAGGCGGGTTACATCCCGGTCATTCGCTGGGCCACGAGCCATCGCGCCATCACCCTGGTCGCGGCCGGCGCCATCTTTTTCGGGTCGCTCGGGTTAACGCCCTTGCTGCGGATCAACCTGCTCGACCAATCCTCGAGTCCGAACTTCCCCGTCAGCCTCACCATGCCGGACAATTCCACGCTCGCCCAGACCAACGCCGAGACCGAAACCGTCGAGAACCTCGTCCGTGGTCTGCCGGGTGTCAGCGCGTTCCAGGCCACCGTTGGCGGTTCTTCTGATCCCTTCGCGCCGCCCGGGACGGTGCCGGCCGTGCCGACCACGGCGCAGATCCTGGTGCTGGTCAAGACCAACGCCTACAACCAGGCGATCACCGCGGTGAAGAATGCCATGAGCAACTACCATGGCCCAGCGCGCGTGGCCGTGGGCCAGGCGCAGAGCAGCGCCAACGCCAGCAGTTCCCAGATGCAGGTACAGATCCATGCCCCGAACCAGGACACCCTGCAGCAGTCCACGGACCAGCTGATGAGTGCGCTGTCCAGCGTCTCGGGATTGTCGCAGCTCAAGTCGAACCTGACCGCTTCCAAGTCGCAGTACCAGCTGGTGCCCACCGACAAGCTCGGCCAGACCGGGCTCTCGGCGCAGCAGTTGGCCGGGCTGGTGGCGCAACAAATCAACGGACAGATCGCCGCCCAGGCGGTGCTCCCATCGGGCGCGGTCAGCGTGCGCGTCCAGCTCCCGCCAGGGACGGCGGACACACCGGCCGCCCTGCTGAGCCTGCGCATCCCCACGGCCGCCGGCCCGGTGCCGCTGTCAACCCTGGCCACGCTCCAGCAGGTCAGTGGGCCGCAGACGATCAACCGCAGCGGCGGTGACCGCGCCTCCACCATTACCGGCACCATCACCGGCAACAACACGCAGGCGGTTCAGACCCGAGTCAACAGCGCCATCAAGGGCGTGACGCTGCCGGCTGGCACATCGGTTTCCACCGGCGGGGTCTTCGCGCAGCTCTCGTCGGTGCTGACTCAATTTGCCCTGGCCATCCTGGCGGCGATCGGTCTGGTCTACCTGATCATGGTGGCGACCTTCCGGTCGCTCATCAAGCCGCTGGTGCTGTTGGTCTCAATCCCCTTCGCCGCCAGCGGCGCCATCGTCGCCCTGGTGGTCACCGGCACGGCGCTGTCGCTGCCGGCCATGATCGGATTGCTGATGCTCACCGGCATCGTGGTCACTAACGCCATCGTGCTCCTCGACCTGGTGGAACAGTACCGCGAGCGCGGTCTGCCGCTGCAGCAGGCGCTGATCGAGGGTGGCCGGCACCGGCTCCGCCCCATCCTCATGACGGCTGTCGCCACCATGCTCGCCCTGGCGCCCCTGGCCTTCAGCGGCAACAGCGGCGGCGGCTTCATCGGAGCGCCGCTGGCCATCGTCGTCATCGGCGGCCTCTTTACCAGCACGCTCCTGACGCTGATCCTGGTGCCGGTCCTTTACTCGGAGGCCTCGAGGTTCACCAGCGCGCGGACGAATCGCGAGCTCGACACCATGCTCGATGACGCCCAGGCCCGCCGCTTTGCCGCGGGAGGCGGTCGTTAGCCTGAGCACCACTACCAGCGCGATCTTTCTCGTCGGGCGAATCCTTTTCGTCGCGCTGTTCGTCGTTTCGGCCCAGGGTCACATCGCCAACCACGCGCGCTATGTGACCACGGCCAGGGGGCGGATCCCGGTTCCGTATGTCGCCGGCTGGCCCGTCGGGGCCTGGCTCATCCTCGCCATCCTCTCGATCGTGCTGGGGATCTGGCCCGACGTCGGCGTGCTGATGATCGCGGCGTTTTTGATTCCGACGACGATCCTTTTCCATCCCTTCTGGACGTTTTCCGACGCGGCCCAGCGCCGGACGCAGCGGGGAAGCTTCTTCCGCAACATCAGCCTGCTGGGCGCCACCCTCGCCCTCTTTGCGTTCCTGACCACGATCGGGCCGGGGCTCTTCGCGATCACGGGGTCCCTGTTCAGCCTGCGTTGAGATCGCGCGCAGTCTTGACGCCCCTCATGAACTGATCTACCCTCTCCCGTAAGGGAATCGCCCGTGACTAACGAGAAGCGCGAAACCGACCTGGTTCGCTGCGAGGGGTGCCAGGAAATGATCCACCCGCTGGTCGAGCACGCGGTCAGCCTGGTCGGTGCTACGGTCGTGACCGTCCATGCCTGCCCGTCGTGCGGCGGGAAAAAGGTTTCGGTCGCGATCCCCGCAGTTAGATAGGTCGCCGCTAGTCGCCGGACGGGACGCGCCGGTGAATCTGCCCGGCGTTTCGCGCCAGGATGTAGCCCTTGAGCCGGTCCTCGTTGGCACTGCACCAATCCATCAGGGCTGCCTCCCACCAGGGGTTCGAATCTGGATGGTTGATGACCTGGTGCACGAAGCCGAACAGATTGTCTCGGTCGCTCATCCCCGGCCCGCCCGGACCTGGCATCCCATGCGATGCGGAAAATTCCGGCGCCCACTCCGCGGTCTTGACCGGCGCGGCCTTGCGGTCTGGCGCCGGTTCTTCCTGCAACGCCTCGGCCATCCGGTCGAGAAGACGGCAGACGTCCTGCAGGCCGGCGTCGCTGGACGTCGCCAGCGTCATCAGCTCCTTGGACACGCCTTGCTCAGCCACAACACCGAGCCCGGCGAGCTCGCGCAGGACGTTGCCAGTGCGATCGGCAAGGCCGCCTTTCTGCCTGGCTAGCGCATGAAGTTTCTTGGCCAGCCGCTGGGCGGCGCTCCAGGTCGACAGTTGCGACAGCTCCTTGCTGACCCCGTCGATCCCCGACGGGATCTCGTCAGCCAAATATCGGAGTTCCGCAGCGGCCGCCGGGGCCGCGCGGTCGAGGCGCCTGGCCAGGCTTCGCAACTTGGCGGGGACCACGTGCGCGGCCAGCGTGAGGTGCTGGGCCTCGATCACCAGCTGCTGCGTCAGGACGACCAGCCGCTCCTCGACTGCCTTAACGGCGTCGACGAGTTCTGCGGCCCCGGCTGATTCCTCGGCTTCGGGAACTCCACCCTGGTCTAGCATGGCCTGACCCTCTTCCTTTCGTTTGGCCTCGGGATAGTGATAGACGTCTTTGGCGGCCTCCCGCTCTGCGAGGCGTTCCTTCGGTGTCATTTTGTCGTCCGGTGTCCCGGGTTTAGCCCTCCCGGTCACGCCCTTGAGCTCTTGCCCGTAATCGCCCGTCAAGGTTTGTTGGTTCGTGCCCTCTGCCT
>VBIS01000081.1 GCA_005880605.1 Chloroflexota bacterium | reverse complement strand
GACGGTGGCGACCGTCCGCAGCAGCTGCGTCTCCAGGTTCTGCATGACCTCCCAGGCATAGCGGTCGGAAGCCCGGCGGGTCTCCTCGGCCCTGAGCGCGGCCTCTTTGAGCATGGCGTCGGCCTGCTTTTCAGCCCGCTTGACCAGTTCGTGCTGGCCGATCATCGTCTGGGCCCGCTCCCCCGCTTTGCCCACCGTCCTGGCCGCCTCCGCCTGCGCCTCGGAGAGCAGGCGCTGCTGCTCCTGGAGGGTCCAGCGCGCCTGCTTGATCTCGTCGGGCAGGCTCAGCCGAAGATCGTCGATGCAGGCCAGCGCCTCTTCCTGGTCGATGACGACCGTCCGCGTCAGCGGGATCTGGCGACTGTGGCCGATCAGGTACTCGAGGCGATCGATCGCTTCATGGATGTTCATTGGGTGTGCTCCTTCAGGGTCGCGGGGTTGCCGCGGTGAGACGTTGTTTGAGCGGTCCGACGACGTTGGCTGGGACGAATTCCGAGATGTCTCCACCGAACTCGGCGAGCTCCTTGATCAGGCTGGAGCTGAGAAACAGGTGGCGCAGGCTGGTGGGGATGAAGACGGTGGTAACGTCGGGCTCCAGGCGCCGGTTCATCAGCGCCATCTGGAACTCACTCTCGAAGTCTGACACGGCGCGCAGCCCACGAACGATCACGCGCGCACCGACCTGTCGCGCGAAGTCGATGGTGAGGCCACTGAAGGTGCTGACCTCAACGCCCGAGCGTTCGCCGAGGCTCTCGCGGATCATGGTGACGCGCTCTCCGGTCGTGAACAAGGGTTGCTTGCTCGGGTTATCGAGCACCGCGATCACCACGCGATCGAAGATCCGCGCCGCCCGATCCACGATGTCGAGGTGGCCGTGGGTCAGTGGGTCAAAGCTGCCCGGGTAGAGTGCGGTGATCACTGGTACCTCAAGAAGGTAAGGCGGGTGGCGCCGTAATCGCGATCGCGCACCAACGACAGGCGCTGCAGCGCCGGCAACGGTTGGCCGCGATGGTGCTCCACCACCAGCAGCGCCTCGTTACGGAGTGGAGCGCGGTCGAGCGCCTGCAGGGCAGCGGCTAGCGTCGCGCTGTCCTGGTAAGGGGGGTCGAGGAGAAGAAGGTTGTAGGCGCCGAGGTCGCTATCGTGCGCCCTCAACCAGTCGATGGCGTCGGCATTTGCCACGTCGCCCTGCTGGGCGAAGCCGGTTGCGGCCAAATTCTCCGCGACGATGGTAGCACAGGCTCGGTCGCGTTCCACAAATGTCGCCGACGTGGCTCCCCGGGACAACGCCTCGACCCCCAGTGTCCCGGCGCCGGCGAAGAGATCGAGAACGCGCGCACCGCGTATGCTGTCGCCGATGATGTTGAACAGGGCCTCTCGCACCAGCGCCGTGGTCGGTCGCGTGGCTCGGCCCGGCGGCGTTTTGAGCAGGCGTCCACGACTGGTCCCAGCGGTGACGCGCGTGGCCGGCCCCGTCATGCGATGAGTAAAACAGGCGGATCGGTCTGAAGGCCGCCGCCAAGGAAGGAGCTGCAGCATAGTCGTCGTCGACGCCCTGGTAGGCATCATACTGGTGCTCGTCTTGCCGATCGCCACCGGTATGGGCGTCGGCTGGCTGATGAGCCGGCTCCGACCGCTGCCGCCCGCGGCCCCGCCACCGAAGGTCAATCCAGAGCGAACACCTGACGATACGCCGAAAGCTGGAGGCGGAGCCCCAGCTCGCCGGCCAGCGTCGGGTCGCGCTCCAAGAGGCGGACGGCCTCGCTCTGGGCGTCGCTGATCAACGCGACATCCAGCAGGTTCGCCATCTTGAAATCCTTCCCGTGCTGCCGGTAGCCGGCGAGGTCGCCCCAGCCGCGTAGGTTCAGGTCGATCTCCGCCAGGTCGAACCCGCTTTTGTTGGTGACGACCGCCTGGAGACGTTTGAGGGATTGTGGATCCTCGGCGTCGGTGAACAGCAGGCACCACGATTCCTCGGATCCCCGTCCGACCCGGCCCCTGAACTGATGCAGCTGGGCCAACCCGAATCGGTCGGCGCCCTCGATCATCATGACCGTGGCATTGGGAATGTCGATGCCGACTTCCACCACCGAGGTGGAGACCAGGATGGCAACGTCGCCCCGTTTGAAGGCGGCCATCACGGACTCCTTCTCGGCAGATTTGAGTCGGCCGTGGAGTAAGGCGATACGGGAGGCGAGCTCGGGAAAGACATCGCGCTGCAGTTTCTCGAGCTCCTGGGTGGCCGAGCGGACGCCGAGCTTATCCGACTCCTGGATCAGTGGGCAGATCACGAACACCTGCCGGCCAGCCTCCACCTGCTTGCGGATGAAGGTGTAGGCATCGGCGCGCTTCTCGGGTGGAACCAGGCCGGTCTTGACGGGCCGGCGCCCGGGTGGCATCTCGTCGAGGATCGAGATGTCGAGGTCACCGAAGAGCGTCAGCCCAAGCGTGCGCGGGATGGGCGTCGCCGTCATTGAAAGGAAGTGCGGCGTGCGCTCGGTTTTCTGCCGGACGGCGAGCCGCTGGCCGACCCCGAAGCGATGCTGCTCATCGACCACGCTCAGCGCCAGGTCTTTGAACTGCACGCCTTCCTCGATCAACGCGTGCGTCCCAACCAGGACCGGCAGCTGCCCTTCCGCCAGCGACGCCAGCATCGGCCGTCGCGCCGCGGCCGGGGTGCTACCCACCAGCAGTCCGACATCGATCTGAAACGGGCCGAGGATCGATTGGATGACGTCCGCGTGCTGGCGGGCGAGGATCTCGGTGGGCGCCAGCAGGACGGATTGGAAGCCGGCGTGGGCGGCGTGATGCATGGCCATCGCCGCGACGACGGTCTTGCCTGATCCCACGTCACCTTCGAGTAGCCGGTTCATCGGCATCGGGCGCGCGAGATCCTGCAGGATTTGCCAGGCGGCGACCCGCTGCGCATTGGTGAGCTTGAAGGGCAGCGCGGCGACGAAGCCACGCGCGGTCGGCTCGTCGAACGGCACGACTGGCGCGCTCCGTACCTGGCGCGCGCGCTTTGCCATCTGGGCGGCGACCTGGAGGACGAACATCTCCTCAAAGGCGAGGCGCTCCTTGGCGCGGTCCAGTCGCGCCGCCGAAGCCGGGTAGTGGACCTGCCGCACCGCCTCGGCGCGCCCCATCAACTCGCGACGGGTAAGAAGTTCGCTTGGCAAGAATTCGTCGAGCTGGTCGGCCAGCCGGAGCACTGCCTGGATCTTGGGTCGAAGCCATTTTGAGGTCAGGCCCTCGGTTTCCCGATAAACCGGCACCAGCCGTGCCACGTTGGTCGGGCGAAGCGACACCTTTTCGTGGTCCGGGTTCTTCATCACCAGTCCGCCGTTGAGGTCGGCCTCGCCGGCGACAAAGATCTCGTCGCCCTTCTGCAGGCTTTTGACCAGCCATGGCTGGTTGAACCAAACCACGCGCAACGTCGTCCCGGAATCGTCGCCCAGGACGGCCTCCGTCAGCGCCATCCGCTTGTACTTGGTCTGGTGGGCGCCGATCTCGTAGATCCGTCCACGAACCGTCGTCTTCACTCCCGGACGCACGAATGCGATCGGCGTGATGGTGGAAAAATCCTCGTAGCGGCGCGGGAAGAAGAGCAAGAGATCGCGGATGGTCGCGATGCCGAGCCGGCCCAATTTGGCCTCCGTCTTATCGCTGACGCCCGGGAGGGTCGCGACCGGATCATCGAGGGACGGGTCCCGCACCACCTGCAGCCGCGGCATGGTCAGGCGACGAGATAGGTAAAGCCGATCACGCCAGGACCGGTATGCGTTCCGAGAACGGCTCCGATCTCGGTCAGCTGGATGTCCACGCCCGGATACCTCGACGCTACGCGCTCCCGCAGTTGTTCGGCGTCCGTCCGAGCGGCGCCGTGCATGATGGCGAGTTGGCCCACCTTGCCGTCCCGTTGCAGCAGCTCCACCAGCCGGCTGAGTGACTGCGGCCGGCCACGCGCGCGTCCGACCGGAACGACTTCCCCATCTTTCAGCTGCAGGATCGGCTTGACGTTGAGCAACGATCCGAGCAGGGCTCGTGCCTTCCCGATGCGGCCGCCTCGCTCGAGGTAGGTCAGGGTGTCGACCACGCAAATAACCCGCGCCTTGGGCACGAGTCCCTGCAGACACTCGGCGACCGCTTGCCGATCGCGGCCCGCCTTGGCCAGTTTCGCCCCCTCGAGGGCCATGAAGCCGAGGGCCATGGAGGTGCTGAGCGAATCGACGACATCGATCTTCCCGTCGCCCACCGACTGCGCCGCCATCAGCGCGGAGTTGTAGGTGCCCGAGACCTTGCTGGAGAGGTGCACGGAGACGATCTCGTCGCCGCCGGCAAGCAACTTCCGATAGGCCTCTTCGAAGGCACCCACCGAGGGCTGCGAGGTGCGAGGCAGCTGGGATGATGCTTTGAGCCGACGGAAAAACTCGTCCGCCGAGAGGTCAACATGGTCCCGGAAGACTTCGTCCCCGAAGTGGACGTTGAGCGGCACAACCGTAATACCGGCGGCCCGCTGTTGCTCCGGGGTCAGGTCCGCGGTGGAATCCGTAACGATCCGCACCACGAATGGAGTATAGCCAGCGGTTCGCGCCAATCACAGCCGGGCAACGGGCGCGTTTCGTTAGGTTAGGCGTCGCAAAGATTGATAAACCTATATGTGATGTCGCTCCCAGGACATGTCGCCATCGGCGCGCGCCTGAACGCCGACCTCAATTCGCGACTCACCCAGGGCATGATCCTGACCGCATTTGTCGGCTTCCAGGTACTCGATTCCCTCACCACTCATCTTGGCCTTGCCCTGCAGCACGAGGAGCTGAACCGCATCATGGCGCCGCTGATGGCGACCCAGGGCGAGTTGGCTGCCTACGCCGTCAAGGGGACCGCCGTGGCGGTGCTGCTTGCCATCTTGATGATGATGTACCGGCGCAAGCCGCTAGTCTGGCATGCATACCATGTCGCCGCGTGGATCACCGCGCTTGGCGTTATCGTCAATCTCGCGCAGCTAATCTGAAGCGCCCTTACTCCACCGCGACGACATAGGGATAGAGGGCCTGCTCGCCCGACTGCAGCTCGACGGACGCGTCCGGGAACTGCTTGGCGATCCAGCTGCGAAGGCTTTCCCGTTCTGCGTCCGAGGCATCCGCTCCGGCGTAAATCGTCACCGTCCCAACCTTTCCGGCGTCGATGCGCTTGAGGACCGCCTGCGCCACCCGCTCCGGTGAGGGACCTGCATCCACGATCCGGTCGTCGAGCAACCCGATGACGTCGTTTTCCGCGATCTTCAAGCCGTCCACCTCGCTCGCCCTCACGGCGCGCGTCACCTCGATGGTTTGCACCGTGCCGAGTGCGCGCGACATCGCGGTGGCGTTGGCCTCCAGGCCGGCGCTGAAATCAAAGGCGAAGAGTGCCGCAATCCCCTGCGGCAGGCTGCGTGACGGAACGACCCTGACGTGTTTCTTGGTCAGTTCGGCAACCTGTTGCGCAGTCATGATCACGTTGCCGTTGTTGGGCAGCAGCACGACGTCGCTGGACGGCACCGACTCCACCGCGGCCAGGATGTCCTCCGCCGACGGGTTCATCGTCTGGCCACCGCTGACCACCGAGTCGACCCCGAGGCCTTCCAGGATGCGCCGGAAGCCGTCACCACTCGCCACCGCCACCAGGGCCAGGTGTTTGGTGCTGGCTGGACGCCGGACACCCTCCCCCTGCAACCGGTGGTGCTGGGCGGACATGTCGTCGACCTTCAATCGGCTCAGACGGCCGACGCCGCTGGCGTAGCTGATGATCACCGAAGGCTCCTGCGTGTGGACGTGGACCTTGATGGCGGCATCGTCGCCAACGACGAGCGCCGACTCACCATGCCGAAGGATCTCGGCGCGGACGTCGTCCACCTCCAGGTTGGCGCCGTTGATGATGAACTCGGTGCAATATCCCCAGCCCGCCGTCGGCGCTTCGATGGTCTTCGGCCGGGCATGCTGGGTCGCCGGCCGCTCGAAGGTCGCAAGCGCTTCGCCCGTCATCCGCTTGAGGAAACCTTCGAGAACGAGCTGCAGTCCAAAGCCCCCGGCGTCGATCACGCCCGCTTGCTTGAGAATCGGGAGCTGCTCGGGTGTACGTTCGACCGCGGCAGCGGCGGCCTCGCAGGCGGCGCGCACCACCTCGGTCAGATCGGTGCTCGTGGCCGCCTTCGCCTCGGCGCCTCGGGCCGCCTCCCGGGCCACCGTCAGCATGGTGCCCTCGGTTGGCTTGATCACCGCCCGGTAGGCGACATCGGCGCCGACCGTGAAGGCGTGGGCCAACCCGCGCCCGTCGACCGCGCGACTGGTGGCGATGCCAACACTGAAGCCCCGGAAGATCTGCGACAGGATGACACCCGAATTGCCGCGTGCCCCCATGAGCGCACCGTGACTCGCCTGCTTCGCCATCCGCGACAAATCGGCGTCGTCGAGGTCGCGGATCTCGTCGACCGCCGACTGCAGGGTGAGCAGCATGTTGGTGCCAGTGTCCCCGTCTGGGACCGGGAAGACATTGAGCGCGTCCACCTCGTCGCGGTTGACCGTCAGCCAGGCCAGCGAGCCGAGCAGTGCCTCTTTGAAGAGGCGGCCGTCGCATTCGAGGATAGGCATGGTCGCGGCGCCGGTCAGGCTTTGGATCTCAGCTGCCGCCGCTCCCGCTGACGTGGATTCCCTGGACGTTGACGTTGACTTCCACCACCGGGAGACCGAGCGTGCGTTCGACGGAGTAGCGCACCGCATTGCCGAGGTTGTGCGCGACCTCCGAGACCCGGGTGCCGTACTCGACGATCACGTAGAGCGAGACGGCGATCCCGTCCTCACGGACCTCGACCTCGACGCCCCGGTGGACCTTGTCGCGGTGAAGCCGCTCCGCCAGGCCGTCCCGCAACCCGCGGGCGGCCATGGCAACCACGCCATAGCAACCGGCGGCGGCATGACCGGCGATGGTGGCGACCACATGGCGCGACACCTCGATCCGCCCGAGGTCCCTGGCCTGGATCAGCGTCCTCGGCGGCTTCCCGGTCCGTTGCGGGTTGGCCTTCGTCTTTGAGTCCATCGTGTGCTACTATGTGACGCTGATTTCGCCTCAATCATACGCGATGATCCGCGAGGCGCCCAAGCAACCCAAACCATGGCACAACGCTGCGCAATCTGCGGAAAAGGGCCCCAGTACGGGCATCACGTGAGCCACTCGAAAGTGCACACGAAGCGTCGCTTCATGCCCAACCTCCACAAGGCGCGAGTCACGATCGACGGCCGTTCCCAAACGGCGTTGGTCTGCACCCGGTGCCTGCGCACCCAGGCCAAGTCAGCCTAGGTCGCGCCCCCCGTTACTGGCCGGTGCCCAGGGCGCTGACTGAACCGACGTGGCCGCGGGGCGAGACCCAGAGCGTGACGCTGGCGCCGGCGCGAAGCCACGAACGATCGGTGTTGAGCTCGCGGTCCGACAGCACCAGGTAATAACTGGCGCCATCGCGCAGGGCGATCACCCGCCCCTCGACGCGGTCGACAACGCCTGAGACCTGCTGGGGTAACGCCGCATAGCTCTGGGCGCTCAGGAGGGCAAACCAGGTAGTGAGCACCACGCCGGCGGTGGCGATCACCAGCAGGATGCGCCGGCCCCAGGGGGCGCCCTGCCAGAGGAGCGCGTAGACCAGCCACGGTAGGACGACGGCGACCATGGCCAGGCTGGTCTGCGTCTCCTGCCAGATGTTGGCGGCATAGTCACGCTGGGCACTGTCGCTGATGTCGGCCCCGGCCGCCATGAAGGACGGGACGTGTAGTGCCAGCAGGAAGAGCGCGATACTCACGACCAGGGTGACCGCCATCTGGCCCAGGCGTACGTCGGCGGGCACCAACCGCCCGCTGATCCGCACAGAAGCCACCTCAACTCCTTCCCAGCAAGCTCGAGGATGGGCAGGCCCCGGGAATCCGTTATCGGATCGATGGCGAGCTGGTGCCGGTGCTGCATACCTGGCTCGACGGCACGGTCCCAATCTACTTCGAGCACCACGTCGTGCTCTGGAAAGACCCCCCCTTGAACATCGGCATTCGGGCGATGAAGGGCGCCTTCAAGCGGATGGTCGCGGGCATGCCGATCTTCCTGACCGAAGCGCAGGGGCCTGGCGAGATCGCGTTTTCCCGTGACGGCGCCGGTCATCTCTTTCCACTGCATCTGTTGCCGGGCAAGGCGGTGTTGGTGCGGGAGCATCAGTTCCTCGCGGCCACCGGCAACCTCGACTACACCTTCAACCGGGTGAAGGGCGTCAGCAACATGCTGCTCGGTTCGACCGGATTCTTCGTGGACCGCTTCAGCGCCTCGCACCAGGAGGGCGTGCTCTGGCTGCACGGCTATGGCAACGTCTTCGAGAAGGAGCTGGCGCAGAACGAGCAGATCGATATCGAGCCCGGTGGCTGGGTCTACCGGGACGAAACGGTGCGCATGGATGTGCAGATGTTCGGGCTGAAGACCGGCATCTTCGGTGGCGGCGGCAACATGGTCTGGAACCGCTTCACCGGACCGGGCCGCGTCGGCATCCAGTCGATGTACCTGCACATGCCGACCAGCGAGTAGCTTTAGCGCAGTTCCTGGATCGCGGCCTTGGCGCCCTGGGGGTGGCTGAAGACGAAGCTCCCCGCGACAAGCACCGTGGCCCCACTCTGGATCGCCTGCCGGCCGGTGTGCGCATTGACGCCACCGTCGACCTCGATATCCAGCTTGGGGTTGAACCGGTCGCGTAACGCCCGCGCCGCTTTGATGCGTTCTGCGCTGCCGTCGATGAACTTCTGCCCGCCCCAGCCCGGGTTGACGCACATCATGACCAGCAGGTCGGCGTCTTTCAGCACCGGCTCGACCAGCACCAGCGGGCTGCCGGGGTTGAGGCACACGCCGGGGCGCATTCCGGCCTGACGAATGCTCTCCAGCACCCGATGGATGTGCCGGGTCGCCTCCACGTGGATCGAAACCGTGTTAGCGCCCGCGTCACGAAAGGCGTCGATCTGGCGCTCCGGGTTCTCGATCATCAGGTGAACGTCAAAGGGCAGCTTGGCGTAGTGCCGGCAGTGTTCCACGGTGCGCGGCCCCATCGTGATCGGGGGGACGAAGTGCCCGTCCATCACGTCGAAGTGCACCCAATCGGCACCGGCTTGTTCGAGGGCGGCCACTTCCTCTCCCAACCGGCTGAAATCCGCCGATAGGAGCGAGGGAGCGATCAGCACTACGAAACGGTCGGGATGCTGATCGTCACCGGCGAGTCGAAGTCGTGGTAGGTGATGACCACGTGCGCCGTGGCGTGAATAGTGGACCCGGCGGGCAGCTGGCTTCCGGACCGCGCGGGCGCGCCCAGCGAGCCGAGCAACTGATTGAGGTCGATGGTGTAGTCCGCGTCGGTGCTGACGCGCCGGACGAGGTGGTCGTCCTTGCCGAACCAGACCTCGACCGTCATGGTGCCGCTGTCGAGGACCTGTTTGATCGCCGCCAGCGCCTGCGCGTTCTTGGCCGCGGCGTTATCCAGGGCGGCGAGCAGCTTCTCCTTATCAGGGATCAGCTGGTAGTGATGGACGGCGGTGCCGTTGAGCGTCGTGTCGCCCAGGTCGTTGATCGACTTGACGTTCTTGAGCAGCTGCTCGTAGGAGAGCGGGTCGGGTTGGCTGAGCTGGCCGGTGATCCCGCCCGATTGCGCCGAGACCTGCCATTTGCCGCTGAGCGGATTTTTCACGTAGGCCTTGCCGCTGGCAACCACGACTTCGGTGGCCAGCGACAGCCCGGACATCTTGGCATTGATGACGGCGTGGTAGCGATCGGGGAACTGCGCCTCGCCGTTGCCGGTCATGTCGAGCGCGATCGATCCGGAAGCGGCTCCGATCTGCCCGAGTTGCTTGCCCAGCTCTGCCGGGAACGTCATCTTGACGTTGCCCGCGAGATCGAACTTGGCCGATTTGAGCTGGCCGGGAGGACTCGTTTCATCGGGCTTCTCTGAGTATATCGACGCCTGGCAGGCGTTCCTTCATCGACCATCCGGCACGGAAGTGGCCTCAAGCCAAGCCGGTAGTTCGGCCAGGCCGTCGATGATATGGCTCGGGGCGATCCCCGGGATCGCGATCGCCCCGGGATGCCGCAGCCAAATCCCCGGAATGCCGGCATGCAGCGCGCCCGCGACATCCGTGTCCAACCGGTCGCCGACCATCACCGTCTCATCGAGCGGGACGCCGAGCCGGCGGGCGCCTTCGGCGTAGATGGCGGGATCGGGCTTGGCTTTTCCGAAATCGCGCGAGGTGACCAGGGCGTCGATCAACCGCCGGATGCCGGCCTTGTCGAGGGCCTCGGTGAGCTCGGCGTCTCCCGAGCCGACTGTGTTAGAGATGACTCCCAGGCGATAGCGGCGCTTGAGCGTGGTCAGGACCTCGAGCACATTGGGGATAGGAGTGATCGCCATTTCCCACAGGTGCTTCCCAGGTTCCTCGACGAGCAGGGTGTTGCCCGCGTCGAAAAAGATACCGGCGATCGGCTTACGCATCAGGCCGGTGAGGTCGCGGCCGGCTCGAGCTGACGCGCTCGCAGTTGTCCGCACGCCGCATCGATGTCCAGTCCCCGCGTGGCGCGGATGGTGGTCGAAATCCCCGCTCCCTGAAGCACCGACTGGAAGGCCTGGGCGCGCGCCTTCGATGGTGGCGACAAGGGGCTGCCGTCGATCGGGTTCATCGGGATCAGGTTGACATGGGTGAGGCGATGACCGATCACCGTGGTCAGCCGCCGTGCCTGCTCCATGCTGTCGTTGATCCCCTGCAGCAGGACGTACTCATAGCTGGTGCGCCGGCCGGTTCGCTCGGCGTGAGCCCGGGCCGCGGCGACGATGGCGGCGATCGGGTACTTGCGGTTGACCGGAATCATGCTGCTGCGCAGCTCATCGTCCGGCGCGTGCAGCGAAACGGCCAGGTTGACCGGCAACCCCTCGGCACTGAGGCGCTCGATGAAAGGCACCAGCCCGATGGTTGACACCGTGACCCGCCGTGGGCTGAAGTTGAGCGTATCCTCGCGGGCCCAGCGCCGGATCGCACCGACGACCGCGGCGTAGTTGTTCAGAGGCTCCCCCATCCCCATGAAGACGACATTCGTGAGCGAGCGCTGTTTGTCACCGAGATCCCGGCTGGCGGCGAGAAACTGATCGACGATCTCGGCTTCTGTCAGATTTCGGTCGAAGCCAGATTTGCCAGTGGCGCAAAAGGTGCAGCCGATCGGACACCCCACCTGCGAGCTGACGCAGATCGTCGTCCGTGCCCGGGACCGGGTGGTGGCGTCGTAGTGCATCACCACCGTCTCGATGGTTTTTGCATCGCCCAGCCTGAAGAGGTACTTCACCGTTTGGCCGTGATCGGCCACGCGCTTCACCTGCGGCGTGACCGTGGTGAAGGCAAATGAATCCTCCAGCTGCTGGCGCGCCGGCGGCGGCAAGGTGCGCATGGCGCTAAACGAGGGGGCGAGCTTTTGCCAGAACCACTGCTGGGCCTGGCCAACCCGGTACGGCGCTTCGCCGGCGATGGCCAGCCGCGCACGAATCTCCGCCGGATCGGCAGTGGCGAACGCCGCGCGCTCAGTCGCTACGGCGATTTCCGAATACCAGGGACGCGTAATACAGCAAGGTCAACAGGGCCCCGAACAGCGCCACCCAGTAGGTGAAGGCTGCGGCCCGCAGCATGCGCCGCGCACCATCCTGTTCCTCCGGCACGATGACGCCGTTCTCCGCCAGCAAGCGAAGGGCGCGGCGGCTGGCATCGAGCTCGACCGGTGTCGTCACCAGCTGGAAGAGGACCACCGCGGCAAAGAGCGCCAGGCCCAGGACCGCAATGTAGAAACCGATCCCGCTCCCGGTGAACGCTGAGAGGACCAGGCCGGCGATCACAATCAGCAGTCCCGCTTGCGAGCCAAGGTTGGCGGCGGGGACCAGGCTCGACCGAATCCGCATCGCGAAGAATCCCTGGCGATCCTGCTGCGCGTGGCCGATCTCGTGAGCGACCACGGCCTCAGATGCCACCGAGTTGCCAAGGGCGATCTCCTTTGAGAGGTTCAGGGTTTTGGTTCGGGGGTCGTAATTGTCGCTCAGTTCGCCATCGATTACCTGGATCGTCACGTCGTCAAGTCCCGCCCCGGTCAGGATCCGCCGTGCGATGTCGACGCCGGTCAAGCCACTCGAGCTGCGGACCTGCGAATACTGCTGGTAGGTGCGCTTGACCCAGTTGCTGGCCAGGAAGCTGAGCGCCATGATCGGCAGGGCGACGAACAGCAAGTAGCGCCAGTCGAAAAAGGGCATGAACATCGCGTATCTGCCCGAATTCTACCCAGCACGGAAATCGGCAATCCCCAGAATCGTCGATGAACCGCTGCCTGGCTGTGCCCAACTTTTCACGCTGCGTGAAAGGATCCCGCAAAGCGGGTCGTTTCACCCTCATTGGGGCCAGCGCTCCAGACAACCATGTTGGACGAGCCACAGCGACTCACCATGTCGGATGTTTTCACCCTCTTCGGCCGCCACTCGGAGGATACCCGTTGGGTTGCCTCGGCGGATTCGCAAGAATACCTGGCCGTTGTGCTTTATCTGGTTCAGCGGAACAACGCCCGCTAAACGACGGCAGGCCGATCTCTTGTGATAGTATCTCTGTTAGATTAGCTATTTGTTAGGTATCAAAATGTCTGAAAAGCTGACCTTGAGCGAGCTCTTTGCCCTTTTCGGGCGCACCACCGAGGACACCCGCTGGGTAGGCTCTGCCGATTCGGAGGAATACCTCGCGGTCGTCACCTACCTCGTCCAGCGGTCGAGCGCCCGCTAGCTCCTTCCGATCGGTCGCTGGCATCGGTCACAATCCCGCCACGATCGCGGAACGACCCGTTGGTTCGCTAGCCGGTCGCTCGTTATAGGACTCATACTCGGATTGCGGCATCGGTCCCCTGCCCGAGAGCAAAGCTATGGTCACCATCCTCGCGTCAAAGATCCGGGCCCTGATGGGCTGGGATAGCGAAAACGGCCAAGCGCTGATCGAGTACTCGCTGATCATGTGCCTGGTGGTCATCGTGATCCTGGTCACGTTGATCGTTCTCGGCAACCAGGTACGGAACACCTACTGCAACATCCAGGGCGCCGTCGTCGGCGCCTGAGCCTGCCGAGCTAGCGCCCGGACACGTCCACCGCCGGATTTCCCATCACGACCGCGCCTGGGGCGACGTCCGATGCGACCAGCGCACCCCACCGCACCACCGCCCCCTCCCCCACCGACACGCCTTTGACGATGGTGGATTTGCCCTGGACCCAGGCGGATCGTCCGATGCGGATCGGTCGCCGGGTGACGGGTGCGCCCTCCTGCCGACGAGCCGGGCCGACCGCGTGAAAATCAGTATCCACCACCAGGCACGGCCCGAGGATCGCCTCGTCGCCTACGTCGATGATGCTGGCGGCCATCAGGCCGGCACCGTCGATTTCCACCCGGTCGCCGATGTCGATCCGCGCCTCCGGCCCGAAGGTCAAGAGCGCGGTCCGACCGGAGGCGTTGCGTACTCGGACATCGCGGCCGAAGGTGACCCGTCCGGGGCCGCGAATCCGCAGCTGCCACGGTCCCTCAAAGCCCGGACCGAAGCGGTGACGCGGGTAGCGCAGCCGCAGGTACAAGGTGCTCAGGCTCACGTCGGTAAGGGCTCTGCCCGGGAAGGGATTTGAACCCTTACAAGCTTGCGCTCACAGCCCCCTCAAAGCTGCGTGTCTACCAGTTTCACCACCCGGGCAAGGCGAAACGCATTTTAGCCGCTCAGACCGCGCGGATGGGCCGACCGACCGATTCGGGACCACCCACCCCGCCATAGGCTTGCCTTACGGGGGCGCGAGAGGCACCGCTCGCGCCCTTTTTTCGTCCTGGCGCAACCGAGCACGAGTCTGTAACAAGCGCCGTAAGCCAGGCTCTCTAAGGTGAGTTCGAGTCCGGGCCGCGCCGATCTGATGTGACCCTGACGCGACAAGAGTCATCACATCGTAAAGAGGAACCGTAAGGAAATGCATGACGAGGGCCATATATCTTTGCCGGCTCTCCAGTCGGACCTGAGCCAGCAGCCGCAGGTCCAAATCCATGGTGGCCGGTCGGCAGCGCGGCGCGCACTGGCCGCCGGAAGAGAGGGGTTAAACATCGTCAACCGGTATCGGATCCTGATCGTCGACGACGATGCAATGGCGCGCGAGATCTTGAAGCGCATCCTGGAGCACGCCGGCTATGAGGTCATGACCGCCGGTAGTGGTCCCGAAGCGCTGCGCAAACTCCACGAGGGCATCCCGCACCTGGTCGTCGTCGACCTGATGATGCCGGAGATGGACGGCTTCGAACTGTGCCGCCGGATCAAGAGTCACCTCGATGTCCCGATCGTCATCCTGAGCGCGGTGGCGGCGGTGGAGAGCAAGGTGGAAGGCCTCCAGATGTACGCCGAGGACTACATCGTCAAGCCCTTTGAAAAAGAAGAGCTGGTCGCCCGGGTGCAGCGTGTGCTGCGCCGCTACGGCGAGTCCGCCGGCGTCGAGCAGCCGGAGGTCGTCATCGACCAGGAATTGCAAATCAACTTCGTGCAGCACTGGGCTCGCGTCAAAGGCCAGCAGGTCACGCTGACCCCGACCGAGTCGAAGCTGCTCTTCCTGCTGGTGCGTAATGCCGGCCGGGTCGTCACCAACGAGACCTTGCTGGCCAAGGCATGGGCGGGCGACGAGGAAGCCTACGAAGAGGGCCTGCGCGTGCACATCTCGCGCCTGCGCAGCAAGATCGAACCCAACCCCAGCAAACCCGTCTACATCCAGACCAAGCGTGGCGTCGGCTATCGTTTCAGCGCCAAGGTCAACTACCCCGCGGGGCAAGAACCACTGGCGATGGCGGGCTGAGCATGCGCACCCTGGGTCTCGGCGTGCTCGTCTTCGTCCTCTCCTTCCCCCTCTGGCTGCACTAAGCCACAATTCGCTTATGGATCTGCGGCGGCTGCGGCTGGCGCTTAGCCAGATCGGAGTCCGAGCAAGCCGGCATCTCCCCGAGCCTCGCGGGTTGCTCATTGGTTTGGAAGACCTTCCACCAAAGTGGACGGTGCTCGACGAGAGACGGTGGCGCAGTGGCGCAGGCGCGGAACCCTGGGCCGTCCGCGTCCGGAGACTCGGGGGCCTGACCGCGTGGCGGTCATTCAAGGCCCCATCGAATGACCGTTGGCTGTGGGTTCAGGCGACACCGCTCGCCACTGACGAGGATGCTGACGCCGCCCGTGCGGGGTTCTTGAACCGGACTCTGAAAAACCCCAGTGCCCAGGTGCGGATCATGGCGAGCCATGACGGGCCACCGCTCGCCGTTGCTGCCAGTCACACGACAACCCTGGAGCAATTGACCACGGGACCCGCCGGGCCTGGTTCGGCGCGCTACCTCGTCTGGAGCCACGGACCCATTGTCAGTGCCTTGAGCGCCTCGGCTTTTGGTGAGCCCTGGCCGTGGACCAGCCTGGTGGACCTGGCCCGCAAACAGAACCAGCGGATCGACGCGGTTCTGACTCGGTGACTCACGCGCTGGGTCTTGGCTTCACCGTCTTCGTCGTCATCTTTCTGATCGAGCTGCCAGATAAGACGGCGCTGGCCGCCTTGCTGCTCGCCACTCGTCACCGCCCCATCCCGGTGTTCGTCGGCGCCGCCGCCGCTTTCCTGGTGCAGAGCCTGGTGGCCGTGATCGCCGGCTCGATCTTCGGGTTGCTTCCTCGCGAACCCGTGCGGATCGGCGCGGGCATTCTCTTTCTCGTCATGGCCGGGCTGCTGATCCGGCAAAACCTCAAGCAGGCCGAGGCCCAGGAGGCGGTCGAGGTCGAACGCGAGGAAGGCCGCTACCGGCGTCCATTCCTGACGGCGTTCATGGTGGTCTTCGTCGCCGAGTGGGGCGACCTTTCGCAACTGGCCACGGCCGCCTTGCAGGCTCGCTATCGCGAGCCGCTGATCGTCTTTACGGCGGCGACGCTGGCACTGTGGACGGTGTCGGCGATCGCGGTCGTCCTCGGGAACCGCCTCGGCGCCTGGATCCCGGAGCGCCCGCTCCAGTTCGCGGCCGCCGGCGTGATGGTGCTGGTCGCGATCGCGTTGATAAGCGGCCTGCTCGGTTAGGCCGCGCTCGATAGATCGATCGCGTCCGGGAGTGCGCGTTGGGGAATGGTGAAGCTGAAGGTGCTTCCCTGGCCGGGCGTGCTCTTGACGGAGATTCGGCCACCGTGCATTTCGACCAGCTGGCGACAGATCGCGAGGCCCAGGCCGGTGCCCTGGTACTTGCCGCTGATGCCGCTCTTTCCCTGCGTAAAGCTTTCGAAGATCCGCTCCGTGTCCTCAACCGGAACGCCGATCCCCGTGTCGCGGACACTCACCCGCAGCTCCGCGCCCTGGCGCTCGGCGGTGACCCGGACGCTGCCAGTCTCTGTGAACTTGATGGCGTTGCCGAGCAAGTTCAGGAGCACCTGCTTGAGCTTCGGACCGTCGGCGAAGACGCGTCCCACCTCGGCGGAGACGCTGACACTCAGGTCGAGCTTCTTGGTCTTGGCCAGCGAGCTGACACTTTCGACGCACTCCAAAATCAGGGGCTCGACCTCCACCTCGCCGCGGTGCAGCTGCGCCTTGCCGGCCTCCAGCTTGGAGATGTCGAGCAGGTCGTTGATCAGAGCCAACAGGTGTTGCCCATTCTGGGTAATGATGTCGACGTCCTGACGCTGGTCTCCGCTCAGGACTCCGCCGTCACCCTCGAGCAGCAGCTGCGAGAAGCCCAGGATCGAGTTGAGCGGCGTGCGCAGCTCGTGACTCATGTTGGCCAGGAACTCGGCCTTGTGCTGGTTGGCGCGCTGCAGCTCGACGTTGAGCGCGGTGAGCCGTGCGGTTTGTTCGGTGGCGAGGTGAAACAGGTGCGCTTCCTGGATCGCGGTGGCCGCGTGCTGCGCGAACAGGGTCAGCAGCTCGATCGTGTTGCGGTCGAGCGGACGTCGGTGATAGACGGCAAGCACGCCCAGCAGCTGGTCACCCACGACCAGCGGAAAGCCCGCAAAGGCCTGGATGCCTTCCTCGGTCATCCAGGGGTTGAGGCCAACATGGCGATGGTTGGCCGGGTCATTGGTCACGATCGGCACCCGGAGTTCGGCCACCTGGCCGATCTCGCTCATCCCGCGCTCGACCCGTCCGGGAACGGGGGGCGGGTTGGCGGTGGTGTGGTGGCTGGCACGCCGCCAGAGCGCGCCATCGCTCGGCTCCAGCAGCCAGACCTGCGCCGCCGCGAACCCGAGGTTGCCGGTGAGCGCGCTGGCCACGACATCGAGCAACTCGGGCTCGAACAGCTTCTGGTTCATCTGGTCGATCGATTGGTTGAGCAGCTCGAGCCGCCGCGCACGCTTCTCGCTCTCGTCGAAGAGACGGACATTGCGAAGCGCCACCGCCAGCTGCTGCGAGAGGACCTCGAGCGCCTCCTCCTCCCACCGCGTCAGGCGCCGCTGATTGTCGCGGGTCTGGAGGTGCAATACGCCAAAGACCTTGCCTTCCAGCAGCACCGGCGAACCGAAGGCACACGCGTAGCCGGCCGCATTGAGGGTGGCCAGGTCAAAGAGTGGAGGCTCGCCCAACATGACGAAGCGCTTCGCGCGCACTACGCGGCCAACAATGCCGTCGGCCACCGAGACGGCATCGCCTTCGACCGCCCCCGGGAGGCGGACCGCGGCGCGCAAGGTGAACACGCCGCGATCTTCATCGAGGAGGACGATGGCGCCTGAGTCCATCTGGAGCAGCTCCATGCCGCAGCGGATCACGGTGTTGAGCATTCGCGACACGTCCATCTGTCCGACCAGCTCGCCGAGCACGTTGCGCAATTGTTCGGTTTGATCGAGGCGCCGCCGGGTGCCCCGGATCTCGGTGTTCATCGCGCGCACCGCCGCACCGAGCCCGGTGATGACGGCGACCGTGGGGATGGCACGGAGCACCGAGTCGCGGACCGAGATGGCGAAACCGAGGTCGCTCGTCTGGAAGAGGATCACTCCGCTCGTAAAGAAAAGGCTGGTTCCGATACCGCCCCAGAGCTCGAACCGGAAGACCGCTTCGGCGGCCACCAGCGCGTAGAGCAGGTAGGGAAGGCTCGAGGACGGGCTGACGAAGAGCAGGATCCAGGCGCTGATGACGGCGTGGTCGAGAAGCAGCAGGAGGACCGCCATCGGCCGGGAGAAACGCAGCGCCGCCCGCCTGCGGATCGCGAGCAGCGCGATGCCGTTGTAGGCGGCCATCAGGCCGGCCAGGATGATGGTGACCGGCACCGACGCCGACGGCAGCCAGAGCAGCAGGCCGAATGGAATCGCGAGCGCCGCGAAACGGAGGCGGACCAGCTGGCGGTCGAGGGCTGTCATGCCGGCCCTCCGCTCTTAGGCGGCCTGGCTGGTCTGGAGGTTGTTGATCATCTCGAGGAAGCGGTCTTTGCCAAAGTCCCCTTTCTGGATGATCGACTGGATGTTCCCCTGGAGGCGCTCGCGATCCTCGCTCGTGATGTTTTTGGCGGTATAGATAAGGATGGGGATCTGACTGGCGGCCGCGTCCTCTTTCAGTTTGGAGACGACTTCGAAGCCATCGACGTCCGGCATCATCAGGTCGAGGATGATGAGGTCCGGCTTCTTCTTCAGCGCCATCTCGACCCCGGCCTTGCCACCGTCGGCGACCATCACCTCGATGTTGAAGGGCTTGAGCATGGCCTTGACCAGGCGGATGTTCTGCGGGTCGTCGTCCACGATCAGGACCGATGACGGCGTCTTCTTGCCACGCTTGCCATCGGCGAGCAGGTCGAACTTGACCATCATCTGCAGTAGCTGCTGACGGTCGATCGGCTTGGTCAGGAAGTCGGCCTGACCGATGTCGAACGCGAGCGACTCCTTGTTGACCTTGGAGGTCAGCACGATCGGGATGTCCTTGGTTTTCGACTCACGTCGCAGGTCATAGACGAGGCCACTCCCACCGTTGGGCGGCAGCTGGGTATCGATCAGAACGGCCAGGGGCTGCAATTGGACCGCCTTGCGCAGGGCTTCCTGGGCGCTGGCGGCAATTACCACTTCATAACCGGCGTGGCGGAGGAAGGGCTCGATGCGCTCTTTGACCGCCGGATCGTTGTCGGCGACGAGGATGACGGGCGGCTTGGTGCCGGTCCCGACCGGGGGCACCATCTGCACCGGGCGTTCCTGGATGCCGGCTTCCTGCTTGGCGAACTCGATCAGCTCGCGGATGTGTTCGACGAGTCGCTTGCCGCTCTCGTTGATGTGGGCGACGAACTCGCGCCGCTCTTCGGGCGTCGTCTTGTTGGCCTTCTCGTCGAGCAAAATCTCGCTGAATCCGAGGATCGCATTGAGCGGCGAATTGAGGTCGTGGCTCTGGTCGTAGATGACGCGGAACTTGGCTTCGAAGTCGCGCTTCGCCTGAGACAGGGCCGGCGCCGTGTCCTTGTGTTTGCCGCTGGCGGCCA
This sequence comes from Chloroflexota bacterium, assembly GCA_005880605.1. Taxonomy (GTDB): domain Bacteria; phylum Chloroflexota; class Dormibacteria; order CF-121; family CF-121; genus CF-13. The sequence goes on along the minus strand of VBIS01000081.1, from coordinate 31,169 downwards.
GGTCGTTGCGCAGGCTATCCAGCTGCGCCTGCATGGCGCGCTTCTCCGCCTCGTAGCGGGCCAGGACCTGGCTGGTTGGCGGTCCGCTGCCGGCCGCCTTGCGGGCTTCCTCGAGCTGGGCCTTGAGCGAGGCCTTCTCCCGTTTCCAGGCTTCGTCCAACTCCTTGGCTTCCGACGCCCGCTGGCTGTGCATCTCGTTGGTCTGCGACATCATGTCGGAGAGCTGTGCTTGCACCCGCTCCAGGTCGACCTTGAGCTGGTTTTTCTCCGAGGTGAGTCGCTGCTCGCGCACCGTCCACTCTTCCGCCTTGCGGCTGGTCTCGCCGGCCAGGTCGGCATGGAGCGCCTTGAGCTTTTCGGCGTCCTGCAGCACGGCGGCGAGCTTGCTGGTTGCGTCGCTGACCTGCTTCTTGAGCGCCGACTTTTCCTCGGCAACCGACGCCTCGCGGAGCTGCCAGTCTTTTTCCAACGCCTTGACCTTGCTCAGGAGTGCCGAGCGCTCGTCGCTAACCCGCTGGAACTCGGCCTCGGCCTTGTCGAGGTCGGCGCCCTTCCTGCGGGCTTCCTCGAGCTGGCCCTGCAGGAGCCGGCGGTCGGCCTTGAACTGAGCCTCGGCTTCCTGCCCACCCTGCTCCAGCCGCGCTACGTCGGCGACCAGCCGCTGCCGTTCCGCCTGCCACTTGTCCCGGGCCACCTTGAGCGGCTCGAGCTCGGCCTGGACCGTCTTCAACTGCTGTTGGAGTTGCGCCGTGAGCTCGGTCAACCGGACTTTGTCCTGGGTGAGCTCCGCGCGCGCCTTCTGCCAATCTTGCTCCAGCTGCGCCTGCTTGGCCACGGCGGTGTCGCGGTCTTTCAGCAGGGTTTCGCGGTCCATCGCCCACTGCAGCTGGGCCGACTGCAGGCTGTCGAGGTCGTCCTGCGCGGACTTGAGATCGGCGCGCACCTTCTTCTGGTCGGCCTCGAATTTCTGCGTGATCTGCATGCGCTCCTGCTCCAGCTGTCGTAGCTGGTTGCGACGCTCCTCATCGCGCGCCTTGGCGCGAGCGACGTCATCTTTGAGCCGGCCGAGCTCGACCTGGGCACGGTCGTGGCTCTGCTGGAGGTCCTGGTGTCCCTGCTTGAGGCCTTCGTGTTGTTCGAGAAGCCCCTGGCGGTCGATCGCCCACTGGAGCTGGGAATTCTGGAGCTCGTCGGTCTCCTGCTGCTTGGCGGCCAGCTGGCGTCTGACCATCGCCAGCTCCTTTTCCTTCTCCTCGAGCTGGGTGCCGATGTCCTCTTGCAAAACCTGGAGATGCGCGATGAACTCCTGATTTTGCTGGAGGATATCGGCGAACGACCTCGCCTTGGAAGGCTCGGGACTCATCAGGCCGCCTTCCGACCCTGCTGGAGGTAGCGCTCGACGGCCGAATGCATGGCGTTGAGGTGGGCGTCCAGGGCCCCGAGCTGATCGACGCGTTCCTGCTCGAGCTGGCGAAGTTCCTCCTGGCGCTCCGCCTCCCGTTCCTTGGAGCGGCGAAGTTCTTCCTGCAGCCGCGCGATCTCGGCCTTCGCCTGGTCGACGGCGAACTTCAGCTGCTCGATCTCCTTCTTGCGGGCCTCGTCCTCGTCACTCAACCCCTGGAGGCTGCGCACCAGCTCCTGGTTCAGCTGGAGGATCTCCGGGTAGGAGCGGGTGGATTTCGGTGTTTGCTCAGGCATCAGGCTGATTTCAACCGCCCTTGCTCCAGGTAATGCGCCACCTCGCCCGGCAGCCCGGCGGGATCAACCGGCTTGGGGATGTACCCGTCGCAGCCGGCAGCCAGGATCCGTTCCCGGTCACCGGCCATGGCATGCGCCGTGAGCGCGACCACGATCACCCCGGCCAGCCGCGGGTCCGAACGGATCTTCCGGGTGACGGCCAGGCCGTCTTCGCTGGGCAGCTGGATGTCCATCAGGACGATATCCGGAAGTTCCCGGCCCATCTCCGCCAGGCACTCCGCGCCGCTGCCCGCTTTGCGCACGGTAAACCCCTTCTTTTCCAGGAGGAACTGGGCCAATCTGAGATTGACCGGGTTATCTTCGACGATCAAGACCTTGCCGCCGGTCACGCCCTGTCCTCCTTCGCCTCTGAACGATGTCCAGGCCCTTGATGGCGTGCAATACGGCATCGGGCTCTACGAGGCCGGTAGGTATAACGCCGCTCCACGCCGTCGCTGGCACCCTCGGTGAAACTTCTCCCAGGGCGAGCAAGGCGGGTTGCCCGGGGAGCCCGCGCAGGCCGAGAACCCATTCCGGCTCGGGGGGTGCGAGCACGACCACGTCGGGAGCGGCAGCCCGGGCTTTTTCGAGGGCCTCCTGCAGCCCGGGCGCCCGGAAAACCTCGAACCCTTCCTCGACCAGTGCCGCCGCCAGCGGCGCCAGCGCGCGCCGCTCGCGATGGACCAACAGAACCCGGACCCGGTCACGGCGCCGCTTGATCCCCTGCCCGACGCGCCGGAGCTCATCCTGCAACGTCTTGGTCGCCCAGGGCTTGGCGACGTACCCGACCACGCCGAACTCGGTCATCAGCTGCTGGTTCTTGGTCACCGAGCACACCAGGACCGGGACATCGGCCGTGGCGGCGCGGCCCCGAAGCTCCTGGAGCACCTGCCAGCCGTCCTTCACCGGCAGGACCGTCTCCATCACGACCAGGTCGGGCAGGATCTCCATCGCCTTGCGCACCGCCTCGTTGCCGTCGAACGCGTGCGCCACGCGAAAGCCCACCCCCTGGATCTCGGCGGTCAAACGCTGACTGCTGGCCGGGTCATCCTCGACCACCAGGACCAGGGGCAGCTCCATCGATTCGGTCGTTTGCGCGACCTCCTCCCCGGAGGGCTCGTTGGCCGGCCCGAGCCGTGGGTCCCGCGGGATGGTGAAGGTAAAGGTTGATCCTTTGCCAAAGTGGCTCTCCGCCCAGATTCGGCCGCCATGCATTTCGACGAAGCGCCGGCAGAGGGCGAGTCCCAGGCCTGTGCCCTGGTAGCGGCGCGTATAGGAGCCGTCGATCTGCTCGAACTCGCGAAAGAGCTTGGGCAGGTCCTCTTCCTTCATCCCGATCCCGGTGTCGTGCACCGCAACCGTCAGCTGGTCGGGTGAACCCTTCAGGGTGACCGTGATCTGGCCGGGCGGCGGGGTGAACTTGACCGCGTTCGACAGCAGATTGTAGAGGACCTGCTTGAATTTGCTGCGGTCCGCCTTGATGATGCCCACGTCGTTGAGGCCGAGGGTCATCAGCTGCAGCCCTTGCTGGCGGGCCATCGGCTCCAGGATCGAGGTGACTTCCTGGAGGGCTTCCGCCACGGGCATCTCTTCGGGCTTCAGTTCCATCTTCCCGGCCTCGATCTTGGCCAGGTCGAGGATGTCGTTGATCAGTCCGAGCAGGTGCTGGCCGCTGCTGTGGATGTTGCGAAGAAACTCGGTCCGCTCGCCGCTGGTGAGGTTCATGGTGACGTCGAGGAGGATTTCGCTGAAGCCGAGGACCGCGTTGAGCGGGGTGCGCAGCTCGTGCGACATGTTGGCGAGGAACTCGGACTTGTAGCGGTTCGACTGCTCTAGCTGACGGTTGATCTGCAGGATCTCTTCGTCCGCGCGCCGCAGCGCGGCATGCTGGCGCATCAGGTAGCGGTTCGAATCCTTGAGCCGCGCCACCAGGCTCTGGCGCTCGGCGCGCAGCCGCTGTTTCTCGAGGTTGCGCTCCAGCAGCGCGCGCAGGCGCTGCAGGTCGATGGGTTTGGCGATGTAATCGTCGGCGCCCCCCCGCAGGGCCTCGGCCGCGACCTGTTCCGATCCGTAGGCCGTCATCATCACGACCACCGATTCCGGGTAGTCGCGCAGCATCTGGGGTAAGAGGGCCAGCCCGCTCTCCTCCGGCATTTGCACGTCGAGGAAGATCAGCGACGGCCGGCGTGAGTCGAGTTGGCGGCGGGCCTGGGTGGCGTTGGGCGCCGTCACCACCTCGAAGCCTTGCTTGACGACGGCCTTGGTCAGGAAGGCCCGGTTGTCGGGATCGTCGTCGATCGCGAGTAGGATGGGACGCTCTTCGAGTTCCGGTTCGGCGCCGAGCATGGTGCGTACCGCCTGCACCAGGTCCTGGCCCGCCCCCAGCTCGCGACCGGATCCAGTTGACAGTGGGCTGAGGTCGCTGAGGAAGCGGTCGGCGCCGGCGGCGAGGGCTCGCTGGCCTTCGTCGGCGTCGACGTGCACCCCCGCCGTGAGCAGGACGGGAATATTCGTTGTCGCCGGGTTGCTCTTCAAGATTTCGCACACCCGAAGGCCGTCGATACGGCGCAGCAGCAGGTTGAGGATGATGGCGTCCGGCAGCTCCTCGCGCGCGCGGTCGAGCGCCTCCAGGCCGTCCTGCGCCGAGAGCACCCTGAAGCCTTCTTGCTGCAGTCGCTCGACGCTGCTTCGCAGCCGTTGCGGATCGTCGTCCGCGATCAGAATCCGGCGCGGTGTGCCCTGCTCGCTCATGCGACTCTCCCCAGGGGGCCCTGCAGCAGCGTCGCGGGTGGGGGCGGCGCGAGCGCGGGAAGCCTCGGGATCAAGAAGCGGAAGATACTGCCTCGTCCGGGGGCGCTTTGCACCCAGATCTGGCCGCCTTGCAACTCGACCAACCGCTTGGAGAGCGCCAGGCCGAGCCCCACGCCTTCGTAGCCGCGTGACGTCGAGCCGTCCACCTGACGGAACTCCTCGAAAAGGCGCTGCTGATCCTCCGGCTTGATGCCGATCCCGGTGTCACGGACCTCGACGATGGTGCCGGGCGTCCCCTCGGAGGCGCTGATGACCACGGTTCCGTGATGCGGCGTGAATTTGATCGCGTTGTTGACCAGGTTGTGGACGATGTGGCGAAGACTGCGGGGATCGAAGACGACCTGCATCGCCCGGTCCACCTGGGAGCTGACGGTGAGCTCCTTCTGGTTGGCCGCGGAGGCATTTTCCGAAAGGGCGGCGTCGACGGCTTCCGCCAACAGGCAGGGCGCGGGGTGGAGCTCGAGCCGTCCCGCCTGGATATGCGTCAGCTCCAGGATGTCGTTGATCAACTTCAGCAACCGGCGGCCGCTGGTGTGGATGGTCCCGGCGAACTCTTCCCGCTCCGCCTCGGAAAGCTCCGGCGTGGTTCGGATGATTTCCGAAAACCCGATGATCGCGTTCAGCGGCGTGCGCAGCTCGTGCGACATGTTGGTCAGGAACTCCGACTTCATGCGGTCCGCTTCCTGCAATTCGAGGTTGGCGCGTTGCAACATCTCGATGGTCTGCCGCTCCCGCTGGAAGCGGCGCGCGTTATCGAGCGCGACCGCCGCCTGGTTGGCGAGGATCTGCAGCACCTGCATCAACGTGGCGTCGAAGGGGCGGACGTCCAGGAAGTAGACCGACACCGTGCCTACGAACTCCCGCTCGAGGAACATCGGGAGCCCGAGGGCGGCCCGCCAGCCAGACTGCTGGGCGAACGGATCGAGCGGGAACCGACCGTCGAGCTGGATGTCCTCCGAGAAGACGGGCCGCTGCTCGATCACGACCTGCGTGACGAGCCCGGGGGCGGCGGGCGTTACGGCATTCCGTCGTGGGTTGGCGCCCTCCCCCACCTCGATCGCCTGCTGGGCCGGATTGCCGGACTGGCTCAGGGTGATGAGGCAGGAGGCCGCGCCTGAAACGCTCACCACCGCACGGGCGACGCCCTGGAGCAGGGCCGTCGGTCCCACCGTGGTCGCCGTCAGCGCCTGCGAGACCTGCCGCAGCATCTCCATGGAGGCGTCGAGCCGCAGCGCCTGCTGGCGCGTTTGCTCGAAGAGGAAGGTGTTCTCGAGCGAGACCGCGACCTCGGCTCCGAGCGAGGCGGCGAGTTTGACGTCATAGTTGCCGCTGAACTCGCCATTGCGCTTGTTGGCGAGCATCAGGACGCCGAGCGGCCGGCCACCGGACCCGAGCGGTACAAGAAGAAGGTCGTGGTAGCCGAAGGTCTGCGGCAGCAGCTGGCCGGCCTCGATGTCGTGCAGGCAGTCCGCGATGATGACCGGCTGCTGGGTCACAAAGACCCGACCGATCAGGGTGGAAGCATTGGCGCTGAAGCGGAGCTGGTTGAGACGCATCTGGTTGAAGAGCCGGCTCTCGCGCATCCCGGACGGCGGCGCGGGCGCGATCAGGGCCTCGAGGCCGTCCTGGTAGAGAAAGAACCCGCACATCTCCACATCGAGCAGCTCCGCCAGCTTCAAGGTCAGGGTGCCGAGGTCTTCGCCCAGCTTGGTGAGGTTGGAGACCGCGGTCGCCGTCTCGAAGAAGTGGCTCAGCTCCTGGAGGTTCTGGTCAGCTCGCCGGGCCAGCTCGAGGTTGAGCTGGAGCAGCTTGAAGTACTTGGAAGACCAGAAGCCGGTCAGCACCATGACCGGCAAGAAGAGCACCGCCAGGAAGTAGGTGACCGGCGAGGGCGCCCACCAGCGCGCGACATAGATGAGGAAGAGCTCGGTCAGCGCGCCCAATACCACCCAGAGACGCCAGTTGAAGCGAGTCCGGAAGGTGGACGTGGAGTGCTGTTTCGTCACGAAGGCTCTTTCGGATTTGACGCGGATCGAGGGCATTGCTTCGCACTACGGTGTCGCCCCCCGCCGCGTCGGCGCCCGGTTTCACAAGGCTTTACCCAACCGTCGCGAGACCGCGTTCAACGTCTCGGCGATCAAGGACACAGTCCTTCGGTCGATCAAGCTCAATCAGCAGGCGTACAACAACCGCGACGCCGACGTGCTGCGCGAGGTCTACCTGGAGCCGATGCTCTCCCAGGTCGCGCATGACCTCTCGGGCGACTTCGAGTCCTTCCCCGCCGCCCGGCTCGACATCACCTGCGAGGTGCTCGACGTTTCCTACACGGCTTACCTGCAAATCGGCAAAGTCGAGCTCTCCGCCTACGGCCTGGAGGCCAGCCCTCAGAACGTCAACGTGACGACCAAGGAAGAGTGGATCTATCGGCTGGTCCCGGATGCGGAAAAGGGCGTGGGCCTGGGACGGCGGACCACCCATCGCTTCCTCGGCTATTACCACTACACGCTGGTCGACATCGATGGACGCTGGTGGATCACCGACGTCCAGTCCGCGTCCGAGATCTGGCTTCCCTAGTTAGCAGATAGCGCCTTCTTCGGCGCCGGACGCGCGTCAAGGTCTCGCACGAGGTCGATGACCCGGGCCTGGATGTCGTCGCGGATCGCCCGAACGTCAGCGAGTGACCTGTCCGCGGGATCGGTGAGGTCCCAGTCGATGTATTGCTTTCCCGGGATATACGGGCACTCGTCCCCACACCCCATCGTGACGACGAGATCGGCCCACTGGCCCAGATCGTCGGTCAGTTTCTGCGGGCGATTGCCTGCGATATCGATGGCCACCTCGCGCATCGCGTCGGCGACCACAGGGTGCACTTGCTCGGCCGGACGCGTGCCCGCCGAGCGAGACTCGTGCCGGCCCTGCGCCGCGCGCTGGAAGAGCGCGTCGCTCATCTGCGACCGGCCTGCGTTCTGCTTGCAGACGAAGAGGACCCTGGACATCGCCCTTACACCAGGACGTCGAGGAGCGCGCGCGTTCTCGGCTCGAGCTGACCGGACAGCCGGTAGTAGGCCCAGATCCCCACTTTGGTGACCTCGACCAGGCCGGCGTCGCGCAACTTGCCCATGTGGTGCGAGATCGTCGGCTGGCTCAGGTCGAAGGCCGCGGTGAAGTCACAGATGCAGACCGGCTGCGACGAGCGCTTGAGCGCCCCCACCATCTGCAGCCGCGTGGGGTCGGCGAGCGCTTTCAAGACATCGACCGACGCATCGACCTTGGCGAGGGACAGCGGGATCGATGGCGGGCAGCACACGCCTTTGATGCGTTCTGGAACGGCGGCTTTCACCATCGCAGTCTAGCAGTTCCATTGACAAGTGTCTATGGGTTTGCTAGCATCCCATCGACAGATATCAATCTCTTCCGGGGAGGGTTTCATGGACACGATTCGGGAGTCCGTTCGAGCCAAGTACGCGGAAACTGCGATCAAGCTTCGCGATGGGGGCAGCTGCTGCGACTCGAGTTGTTGCGGAGGATCCGATGCCATCAGCGGCCCCATCGGCGAGGAGGAATACTCGAAAGCCGAGGTCGCCGACCTGGGCCTCTCCCTCGGCGCCAGCCTCGGCTGCGGCAACCCCACGGCGCTTGCCCAGTTGCATGCCGGTGAGATCGTGCTCGATCTCGGCAGCGGGCCCGGCCTCGATGTGCTGCTGTCGGCGCGACGGGTTTCGCCCGGCGGCCATGCCTACGGCGTCGATATGACCGACGAGATGCTGTCGCTGGCGAATGAGAACAAGGCTCGCGCGGGCGTCGAGAACGCGACCTTCCTGAAGGGAACCATCGAGGCCATTCCCCTCGCCGATGCGGCGGTCGACGTCGTTATCTCCAACTGCGTCATCAACCTCGCCGCCGACAAGACGGCGGTGCTGAAAGAGGCGTTCCGCGTTCTCAAGCCAGGCGGACGCTTCGCCGTCTCGGACATGGTCGAAGTGGAGCCGCTGCCGGCGCAGGTCAAGTCGGCGATAGACGCCTGGGCCGGCTGCGTGGCCGGTACCATCCCGGTCGACGAGTACCGAGCCGCGGTGGTCGAGGCCGGCTTTGACGCCGTCGAGATCGAGATCACGAACACCTACGGTCCCGGCGAGGCCGGGTTGCCGCCGGGCTCAGGAAAAATCGCCAGCGCTTTCATTCGCGCCGCGAAGCCCTGACAAGAAAACAAAAAGGCCCGGGCTTACAGCGCGGGCCTTTCGGATTCTGGGTTAGTGAGTGTTAGGCGACGCGCACCCGTGAGGCCCGTGGCCCCTTGGGAGCGGATGCTTCGACGTCGAAGCTGACCTTTTGCCCCTCTTGCAACCCCTCGAACGAGCCCTCGACGGACGACCGGTGGAAGAAATACTCCTTGCCGTCCTCGCCGCTCAAGAATCCAAAACCGCGATCCATCACCAGTCGCTTGATCGTTCCGTTCTGCGCCACGTCTGCCGCTAGCTCCTTCGCAAAAATATCCCCGATCCGCTTGCGTTTCCGGGCGTGCCATGACCGGGCTGACAGCGCCCGAGATCAAGCATATCATGGGTGGTATTGCGACGGCCAAAAAACGGCGGCCGGGTAGCCGGCTGAAGGAGGCGCGGATCCCAATGCGGAGCACAATGCCCGACTTCCCCCTGACGCTGCAGCATTTCCTCTGGCGTTCGACCACCCTCTTCCCCGCCAAGGAGATCGTGACCCGGCGGGAGGCCGGCCGCCATCGCTACACCTACGCCGACTTCGGCCGGCGCGTGGCGCAGCTGGCCCACGCGCTGAAGGAGCTCGGCGTCGGACCAGGGGATCGTGTCGGCACCCTGGCCTGGAACAATTACCGGCACCTGGAACTGTACTTCGCGGCGCCCTGCGCCGGCGCGGTGCTGCATACGTTGAACCCCCGACTGTTCCCCGAACACCTCGAGTTCGTGATCAACGATGCCGATGACAAGGTGATCTTCGTCGACGCCTCGCTGGTCCCGGCACTCCAACGCATCGCAAAAAGCCTCAAGGGCGTCAAGCACTTCGTTGTCATGACGGACGGCCCCTCCCCGAACGGCGAGCTCACGCCGCTCGCCTCCTACGAGGAGCTGATCGCCAACCGGGAAACCGCCTATCCGTGGCCGGACCTGGACGAGCGGGACGCGGCGGCGATGTGCTACACCTCCGGCACCACCGGCAAACCCAAGGGCATCATTTACAGTCACCGCTCCTCGGTCCTGCACACCTTTGGAATCGCCATCGGCGGGGGCATTGGCCTGGCGGAGTCGGACAGCATCCTCCCCGTCGTGCCCATGTTCCACGCCAATGCGTGGGGTCTCGCGTACGGGGCGGCGATGCTCGGCGCCAAGCTCGTGTTTCCCGACCGATTTTTGGACCCGGTGAGCTTGATCGACCTCTTCCGAGAGGAAGGCGTCACCTTCACGGCCGGCGTTCCCAGTGTCTGGATCGCGTTGCTGCAACACCTGGACAAAACCGCAACCAACCTGGATGGGTTGCGGATGTTCGTCGGCGGCTCGGCGCTATCGGCCGGACTCTACGACGGCCTCACCAAGCACGGCATCGATACCAACCAGGGATGGGGGATGACCGAGACCTCGCCCGTTGCGGCCGTCGCCAGCATGAAGAGCTATACCCCGGAGGGTGACCGCAAGCAGGTACGGCTCAAGGCGGGATTCCCCATCGCCGGCATCGAGCTGCGGCTGGCGAACGTCGATACCGGCGCGCCCGTCCCGTGGGATGGGAAGAGCGTCGGTGAGATTCAGGTGCGCGGCCCCTGGGTGACCGCGAGCTACTACCGCGGCGTCGACGCCGAACGCTTTACGGCGGACGGCTGGCTGCGCACGGGTGACGTCGCCAATGTCGATGCGGAGGGCTACATCCAGATCGTCGACCGGACCAAGGACCTGGTTAAATCCGGCGGCGAATGGATCTCCTCCGTGGAGTTGGAGTCAGCCATCATGGGCCATCCGAAAGTCCTGGAGGCGGCTGTGATCGGGGTGCCACACCCGAAGTGGCAGGAACGGCCGGTTGCCTACGTCGTCGCCAAGCCGGAGTTCAAAGGCGCGGTCACTCAGGCAGAGATCATCGAGTTCCTCACGCCCCTGGTCGCCAAGTGGTGGCTGCCGGACGAGGTTCGCTTTGTCGATGAGATCCCCAAGACCAGCGTAGGCAAATTCGATAAGAAGGTGATCCGCGAACAGGCGCTCAAAGCGCCCGCGGCCGCGCACCCTTCCGAGTAAGACGAAACGGTGACGGGCGCGGCACAGTGCTGCGCCCACCCCGCAAGAAAAGTGGATTGCTAATGCGGTCTTAATACTGTCGCGCTAGAACGGAGGCAAGAAGGACGTGACTCAGCAATGGATGCCTCCGAGCAATTCGAGGCGCTCGTGCCAAAGCCGCTGGACGCGGATGCGGTTGAGCGGCGGCGCGAGCTCGAGGATATCCACGAAGAGCTGCTCCTGAGCATCCTGGCGCTCGAGGAAGAGTGGCAGCTCGACAATCGGATCGCCTTCTCACTGCGCCAGCGCAAAGCCGCCTGAGGCGTTAGCGCCGGCCCGAACCACGGAGCATGCTGACCGCCTGCGCCAACCGGCGCCGCTGGGTGTCCGCCTGCTTTGCCCCTGTCACCCAGTCGACGAACTCTTTCTTTCGCGTATAGGAGAGCTTGTCGAACGCCGCCGCGGCCTTGGCATCGGCTTCGAGCGCTGCGCGTAGCGCCTCGGGCAGGTCCACCGCCCGCAGCTCGGAGTCGTATTCCAGGCCAACCGTCAGCACCTCACCCGCCGTTACCCCGGCCGCCTCCCGGACCTCGCGCCGCACTCCGATGTAGGACTTGCCCCCGTAGACCGCAATCGTGGTGCGGTAGGTGTAGGCCTTGATCGTTACCTTGACCGGCGCGCGCTTGCGCTGGCCGAGCGTCGTCAGCACCTCGGGCGGGATGCGGACGAAGCAGGCGCCCTGATCGGACTCGAGGCGGCCTTCAAAGCGGAGCTCGGGCATGCCGGCTCATTTTCTGGCAATTTCGGCGGAAATACGCACGTTTTCGGCTTCGCCCCCGTTTGCATCCCACGACAGGGCCCCTGGCCCACCGGATTACAACACGGAGGACACGATGCCGAAAACGCAAAAATGGACCGCGTCGACGTTCGTCAGCCTGGTGCACGAGAACCTCACCGAGAAGGGCCACAAGGTCAAGAAGTCGGACCTCAACTGGGCCGTCAAGGACGCCTTTCAGGCGGCCATTACGGCCGGCGCGCGCGGCATGCGCGTGCGTTTCCCCGAGATCGGCGCCCTGGCAGCGCGTGACGTCAAGGCCCGCAAGGCAGGGAAAGGCACCAATCCCTTCACCGGCGAGTCGATCATGTTGAAGGCGCGGCCCGCGTCGAAGAAGCCGCGCTGGTCGTTCCCGAAGGCCGTCCGCGAGGCCTACATCCGCACGGCCGCCCGCAAGGCGGCCTAAACCAGACCGTTCGACCGGGGCGTCGGCTTCGCAGCCGGCGCCCTCAACGTCTCAAACGCTCGTGTGGCACGTTCGAACGCCTCAAACGCTCGCATCGCACTGAAGCGCGGCTCGCGTGGGACGGCGGCCCCGGCCACTCGCGTGGGGCGACGCCCCGTCTTGACAGGATTTCGCTGGCGCCTGACTATGATGGGAGCGATGCGTCGAAACTTGATAGCGGGATTGCTGATTGCGGGTGGGCTGGCCCTGATGGCGACGTCCGTGCCCGCCCTCGGCCTGCTCCGGGCCGGCCCGCAGGCGGTCGCTATTCAGCCGATCCCGGGGCTGGGCGACCCGCTCTCGCCTCCCCATCAGCATGCGAAATTTCTGCCCGGGACCGGCAGCACCGGCGCCGGCCCGAGCCAGGTGGTGGCCTACCTCTCGATTCCCAAGCTGGGCATCAAGAACGCCCAGGTTTTCGACCGGGGCGTCGACGGCGGCGGCAACATGCTGATCGCCAAGGGTTACGCGATCACTCACTACGCCAACTCCTCCCCCATCGGCAGCGGCAACGCGGTGCTCTACGGACACGACGACATCGAGGGCAGCATCTTCGCGCGGCTCCAGGAACTGGCGGTCGGCGATGAGTTGGACGTCACCACCTCCGGCGGCGAGGCGGTCGTGTATCACGTGACGACGCGAACCATCGTCGCCCCGACCGCGGTCGAGATCCTGCGGCCCACCAACGATGTCCGGTTGACGGTATTCACCTGCTGGCCCACCTGGGTGGACAGCAAGCGGGTGGTCGTGACGGCCGTGCCTGCGACCGCCTAGCCAGCTAGTGGTTCGTCTCTTCGGCTGGCCCCTGAAAATACTTCAGTAGCTCCTCGAGCGCCTTGGCGGCCTCGGGGTCACGAAGCAGGCGTTCCTGCATCTCCTGCACCTGCTTGACGAGCTCCTTGGCCTGGCTTTCCTGGGCGACCTGCAGCAGCACCGGCTGGGTGGCCGCGGAGACGACCATCTGGGCCTGCTGACGCAGCATGTCGACGCCCTGGCACCCGAGGCAGGTGCCGGCATTGTTGCAGTGGCACAGCTGCAGGCGGAGGTTATCGAGCTCGCGCTGCAAGGGCGAAAGGTCGACCGGCTGGCTCACCGCTCAAGCTTACTTCCGCGGCGGGAACTTTTTCCGACGCTGCCCGTCTTAGCAATCGAAATGAACACTGCCTCCCCCGTCCGCCTGGCGCTGCTCGTCGCAATCCTGGGCCTCGGCGGGCTGCTGGCGGCCTGCGGCACGGCCTCCACCAACCCCGCCGCACCCGCTCCCCACGCCGTCAGCGGCGGGCTGGCTCAGGGCGGCGGCACCGCAACGGACTACTCCGGCGCGGACAAGAGCGCTACCAGCTCCGCGGCACCCGCCGGCCAGCCGGCGAGCAACGCCGTCCTGACGGCCCAGGGCAATCAGAAAGTGATCCAGGACGCCACCCTCGGGATCCGGATCAAGTCCGGCGCCTTCTGGGACAGCTACAACCAGGCGGTGACGATCGCCACGCGCTTCAACGGGTACCTCGTCAGCTCGCAAGTTGGCGATGCCTCCGCCTCCGCCACCGACGCTGGCTCGGTCGTCGTGGCGGTCCCGGCCTCGAGCTACAGCGATGCGCTCGCGGCGCTGCGCCAGCTCGGCACTGCAACCCAACTCCAGGTCGTAAGCCAGGATGTCAGCGGCGAGTACGTCGACCTCCAGTCCCGGCTCAAGAACCAGCAGGCCCAGCAGGCAATCCTGCTCGACCTGATGCGGCGCGCGCAAAGTATTCCGGACAGCATCGCCGTCCAGAACCAGCTCTCGACCGTGACCGGCCAGATCGAGCAGATCGAGGGGCGCATCCGCTTCCTCGACCAGCGCACGACCTACTCGACGATCACCGTTCACCTCTTCACGGTCGCGGCGGCGCCGGTGCAGCCAAGCCTGTGGGATCGCAGTGGGCTGGGACAGTCGTTTGCGACCGCGGGACAGGCATTCGTCGCCGTCATCGGAGGCATGCTGGTGGTGATTGGCTTCGTGCTGCCCTTCATCCTGCTGCTCCTGCTCGCCTTCGGCGTCTGGAGGTTGCTGCCGATTTCGATGCGGCCTGTCTTGCGCCGCCCGACGTCATCCTGATAGGTCCAGCCGTCTGAAGCGGTCCTCGAGGAATCGGTGATGTGCCAGCAGACGGTCCATGTCGGCGCGGTGGACGGCCTCGGCGACCCGCCGCATCTGGGCCTCGAGCAGGTCGAGCTCGTCGACCAGGACCTGGTGGGCGGTCGCCCCGGCTGACGACGCGTACCCGCCGGGCAGCTGCAGGTAGGTCTCGACCGCCGTGGGCAGGAAGTCGCTCGCGGTGCGCTCGACCAGGTAGAGCTCAGGCGCCCCCAGCGGGAGGCAATCGAGGCGCGGCAGGATTTCGGCGCGGATGGTCAATTCGATCCGCTGGATCCGGATCCAGATGTCCGTCGGGACCCGCCCGGCAACGGCGGCGATCTCCGCCGAGAGGCAGCGCTGGACCTGCATCGGGTCGAATCCCAGTCGATGGAACTTTGGGGTTCCGCGCACCGCCACCACCCCGGCCAGGTAGAAGCCCATCACGAGCAGGATGCCTTGGGGGCCGACGGGATCGATCATGAGCAGCGCCGCGGCGAGCAGCGCCAGACCCGATCCGGCGAGATTTCGCCGGCTGGTCAGATAGGTGGCGACGGTGCGCATCCGATGAGCTCCTCCGCTGTCCGACCTCAGATACACAATGGTTTTACCCAGATGACCGCCCGCTGACACCAGTACGCTAGCGGGGTGGCGGATTCCAGCACGACAGCCTTGAGCGCCCTCGACGGGCGGATGTTCATCGACGGGCAGCGCACCGGATCGCGATCGGGCGCGACCTTCGAGGCCGTCGATCCGGCGACCGGGCGGGTCTTCGCGCAGGTCGCCCTCGGCGATAAATCGGACGTCGATGCCGCCGTCGCTGCGGCGCGCAAGGCCGTAGAACAGGGGTGGGCCGGTCTGCCTCCGGTGCGACGCGTCCGCCTGCTCAACCGGCTGGCCGGCCTGCTGCGGGAGCGCACCCGGGAGCTGGCCGAACTGGAAAGCCTGGACGTCGGCAAGCCCCTCCGGCAGGCCGAGGACGACGTGGCGGCGGCCGCCGGCTATTTCGAGTACTTCGCCGGGGTTGCGGATAAGGTGTTCGGCTCGAGCATTCCGCTCGGCCAGGGTTTCGTCGACTTCACGCTTCGAGAGCCGCTGGGCATTTCGGCTCAGATCGTGCCCTGGAACTACCCGCTTCGGCTCGCGTCCCGAGGGATTGCGCCCGCGCTCGCCGCCGGCAATGCGGTGGTGGCGAAACCTGCTGCCGAGGCGGGGTTGAGCATCGTCCGCCTCGCCGAGCTGGCCGTTGAGGCGGGCCTTCCGGCCGGCGTCTTCAACGTCGTAACCGGTGGACGGGAAACCGGGGCCGCGCTGGCATCGCATCCCGGCATCAACCACATCACGTTCACCGGGTCGGTTCCCACCGGCGTCGCGATCATGAAGGCGGCCGCGGACAACGTCGTGCCGGTGACACTCGAGCTCGGTGGCAAATCCCCCAACGTGGTCTTCGGCGACGCCGACCTGGAGCGCGCCGCAGCGTCCTCGGCCAGCACGCTGATGCAGAACGCCGCGCAAACCTGCACCGCGCCGACCCGACTGCTGCTCGAGCGCCCGGCCCATGATCGCTTTGTCGACCTGCTGGCAAAACGCATCAGGGCGATCCGGTTGGGCCGCGGCCTCGACAACCCCGACATGGGACCGGTGGTCAGCGAGCGACAGATGCATCGCGTTCTCGGCTACATCACGGCGGGTTCGCGTGATGGGGCGACGGCGGTCACCGGCGGCGCCCGGGCGCAGGACGGCGAACTCGCGGCGGGGTACTTCATCGAGCCGACCCTGCTCGATCGCGTGGAGCGCGGATCGGTCCTGGAGCAGGAGGAGATCTTCGGCCCGGTGCTGACCGTGACCACCTTCGAGTCGCTCGACGAAGCGATCGCCATCGCCAACGGCACGCCCTACGGACTGGTTACGGGCGTCTGGACCAAGGACCTGAGTAAGGCGATGACGGTGGCGAGCGCGGTCAAGTCAGGCCAGGTGAGGGTCAACGGCTACAGCGTGGAAGGCAGCATCGGCCTGCCGTTTGGTGGCTACCGGCGCAGCGGGTTCGGCCGGGAGCAGGGCGTCGAAGCCCTGGCCAGCTACACCCAGATCAAGAACATCATGATCAACTTCGGCTCTGGCTGAGTCCAAGCACGCACTAGCGCTTGCGGGCGGCGTTATGGCAGCGTAAACGTAGGTGCTGCTCGAGCTTTCCCTGTTTTTTGCGCTGGCCTCCGCCTTCACGACGATTGCCGTGACGGTTCCCGGGCTGGTGCGGGCGCGCGGTTGGGTCGGGGTCCCGGTCGGCCTCGCCATCATCGCCGCCACCGGATGGCTTACCGCCTGGATCACGGGCGATCCAGCCGCGGGGACGACGCTAGTCGTCGCTGCGGCGGTGGCCGTGCTGCTGGTTCGGCTCTGGTTGTCGCGTTGGAGCGTGCTCGCGGCCAATGCCCTCGCTATGGTGTTCCTGGCCTCGATCAGCTATCTCGCGTACGCCGCCGCCCTTCCGATCATCGACCGCCTGAGTCCGGTTGGCGTGATCGCCTCTTACGTGCTACTGCTGATGGAGGCGTTTGCGTTGATGCTCAGCGTCTACTACCTGTTCGAGATCCTCGACGTGTTCAGCCGCCGGACGCGGATCGAGCACGTCGCCGATCCGTCCTATCGAGCCAAGGTGGCGCTGCAGGTGCCGTGCTACAACGAGCCCATCGAGGTGATGCGCGAAACGCTGACCGCGCTCGCCAAGCTCGACTACCCGGACGTCATCGTGCAGGTCGTCGATAACAACACCAGAGATCCAAAATTGTGGCGAGCACTCGAGCAACTGTGCCGGGAGCTTGGACAACGATTTCAGTTCATGCATCTGGAACCGTGGCCGGGCTACAAGGCCGGGGCGCTCAACGAGGCGACGCGACGGTTGCCGTTAGATGTCAGCATCCTCGGCATCGTCGATGCCGACTACATCGTCAAGCCAGGCTTCCTTTCGGCGATGGTCGGTCATTTTGCCGATGATCGCGTCGCTTTCGTGCAAACCCCGCAGGATTATCGCGACTGGCAGGATAGCGGCTACCTGCGTGGCCTCTACTACAGCTACAAGTATTTCTTCGACGTGTCGATGCCCTCGCGCGCCAACCGCAACGCCATCATCTTCGCGGGCACGATGGGATTGATCCGCCGCTCAGCGCTTGAAGGCATCGGTGGCTGGGACGAAGCGAACATCACGGAAGACGCGGACGCCAGCCTTCGCATGCTGGGGCAGGGAGCGATCGGAGTCTACGAGCCCACGGCGTGGGGCCAGGGCTTGATGCCGCTGACATTCGACGGACTCAAGAAGCAACGCTTTCGCTGGGCGCTTGGCGGGATCCAGATCCTCCGCCGGCACTGGTCAGAGCTCGTGCCCTTCACCCACCACCGCCTTCGGCTCACATGGGCCCAGCGGATCAACTACCTGCTGGGAAGCATCCACTGGTTCGGCGATCTGCTGACCGCCGGGTTTACGGCCCTCCTGCTGCTGACCGCGGTGGCCGCGGCCATGCACCATCGCCTGCCCATCCGCGAGATCACCGGTCCCGTGCTGATCGTGCCCCTGGCCTTTCTTGCCTCTGGCGTCCTGCGCGGCTTGTGGGCGCTCCGCCGAGCCGAGCGGTGCACCTGGGGCGACGCCTTTCGGGCGATGGGAATCTGGTTCGCCTTGAGCTGGGTCGACGCCCTGGCCGCGGTGCGCGGGCTCTGGAGCGGACGCGCCGCCTTCTTGCGCACCCCCAAGCAAAAAGAAGGTGGGCGGCGGCTGTGGCCGGCCATCCGGTCGTCGGCCTTTGAATCACTGGTCGCAGCGGCCACCATCGTCGGGGCTGTCGTCATGCTGATCGCCGCACCAGCGATCGCCACCGGCATCCTCGCCATCATGCTGCTATTCGAGGGTTGGGTGTTCGCCAGCGCGCCCTGGGCGAGCTTCGCCGCCGAGGGCATCCACCTCACCCCCTTCCGCCAGATCTATCGCGAGTCGGCCCAGAATACCGGCGAGCGTCCGGAGCGGGTCCGAGGAACCGATCTGATTCCGGCGGCGCTCGCGGTTGCGGTTGCCATCGTGCTCGCCTATGGGCTGCTCAATGCGCCGACCGAAACGCAAGCCCCGACGGCGCAGCTGCCCACCATTGGCACCATCACACACACGTTGCCGAGCATCGGTCCAACGCCATCGCCCGCGAACTCCGCGTCGCCCTGGCGAGCAGCGCCAGGCCGTCGAGATCGTCGAGGTTGTACCACTGGAACATGACGCGCTCGACGCCGAGCGCGGCGAAGGCCTCCAGCTGCGGCGCCACTTCGTCCGGTGTGCCTACGATCCAGCTCCGCCGGCGGAGTTCATCGGGCGCGGCCTCGGGCGCGGCGTTCGCCAGCGCCGCGAGAAATGACTGGTGCCAGCCGCCTTTCTCGCGAACCTCTGCCGCGTCACGGCCGATGAGCGCGCCACCCATCCAGGAGCGCCGGATCTCGTCCGGGTTGCGACCTACCGCGCGGCAATGCTCCTCGAGCCGGGCGCGTTTGTGCCGGTACGCATCGGGGCCGGGTGCATGGCTGTTCCACTCGTCGGCATCGCGCGCCACGATGCGGAGCAGCCGGACTTCACCATCGCCACCAATGAGCAGTGGCGGGGCGGGTTGCTGCACGGGTCGCGGATACGCCGCGGCGCCCTGCAGCCGATAGTAATGACCGTCGAAATCGACCGGGCCTCCCGTCCAGAGCGCCTTGATCACGCCGATGCCCTCTTCCAGCCGGTCGAACCGCTCCTTGAGCGGAGGTAAGGAAATCCCGTAGGCCTCGTGCTCTGCCTCGTTCCATCCGGCTCCGACGCCGAGGACCAACCGACCGGCGGAGAGCCCATCGACGGCCGCGGCCATGCGGGCGAGCAGGGCCGGGTGACGGAACGTCATGGGGCTGACCAGCGGACCGAACTGGATCCGGTGGGTCCGCTGGGCCAGCGCGGTGAGCGAGGTCCAACACTCCAGCGCCGGCCGCTCCGAATGACCCATCAGGCTGAAGAAATGATCCGAGCGCCAGAGTGAATCCAGGCCCAGCGACTCCACCCGGTCAGCGATACGAAACCATCGATCCCAGGTCAACCCTTCCTGCCCTTCGGTCGACAACATCCTGACGCTGCCCCACCTGCCGGACCTCGATCCTCTCAGCAGCGTGGAGCGTCCGGTGCTGGCGATCAGCACGGCGCCCAAGGGCGTCGAGGGCGAAGGGTTCCCGGTGCGTCGCGCCTTCTACGGGCTCGACCAGCAGGTGCTCGATCCCTTCATTCACATGGATCAGATGGGCGAGGTGGAGTATGGTCCGGGTGAGCCGAAAGGCACCGCCTGGCATCCGCATCGCGGTTTCGAGACGGTGACCTACATGATCGACGGCACCTTTCAGCACCAGGACTCGACCGGTGGTGGCGGCCTGATCACGAATGGCGCCACCCAGTGGATGACGGCCGGCGCCGGCATCCTTCACATCGAGCGACCGCCCGAGGCATTGATCGCCAGCGGCGGGCTCTTTCACGGCATCCAGTTGTGGGTCAACCTCCCGGCCGACAACAAGTGGACGCCGCCACGCTACCAGGACATTGGCGCCGGCAGGGTCACGCTGCTGGCCTCGCACGACGGCGGCGCGCTGCTGCGCGTGATCGCCGGCGAGATCGCGGGCCACCAGGGACCGGGCGTGACGCACACGCCGATCAGCCTGCTCCACGCGACCGTCAATCCCGGAGCGGAGCTGCGACTTCCGTGGCGACGCGACTTCAACGGCCTGGTGTACGTGCTCGCTGGACGCGGAACCGTTGGTGCCAGGCGCGCACCCATCCGCTCCGGACAGCTGGCGGCCTTCGGTGCGGGCGACGTGATCAGCCTGACCGCGGACCTCACGCAGGAAAGCCGGTCACCGAACCTCGAGCTGCTCGTCCTTGGCGGTCAACCGATTGGCGAGCCGGTGGCGTGGTACGGACCGTTTGTCATGAACACGCACGAAGAACTGGCCCAGGCCTTCGACGACTTCCGTCGCGGTCGCATGGGGACGATTCCCGCGGCACACATCGGGAACTAGGGCGCCTTCCCCTCCCCCTCGGGGGGAGGGCAGGCTGGGGGCTAGCGGATTCCGCTGTCGTACTCGACGTTGACGGTCGTGTAGCTTCCTGCGGTCACAGTCGCCGTGGTCGGAATCGGCCGCGGCAGCATGCCCGATCCAATGGTGAGACCCACCACCGTGTAGGTGCCGGGCGCCACGTCCAGCTTGAAGTGTCCATCCGCACCCGAGTGCGTCCGAGCCACCTCGTGACCACCTGCGTCGCGCACCACGATGGTTGCGGCGAGCGGATGCGGCGGGCAGGGTGAGTTGATCCGCTCGACCGGGCAGGTCGGACCCGATTGCACGACACCCTGGATGCCCGTCCCGGCCGGAGCGGCGGGCTGACTGCCGCAGGCGGCGATCGCCAGCGTGACGGCGATCGCGGTGAAGATGCGTTTCATCGGCCTCGATGATTACGACGCGCACCGGCGCAAAAAGTTCCGGGCTAGAGGCCACGAATGCCGCTGACCGGGTTGCCCGCGGCATCGACCGATTGCTGCAGCGCCTGGGTTGAAGCCGGCGACCCGTCGCCCGGGTAGACCACCACCGGCGTGCCGATGGGCGCCCAATCGAAGAGGACCCTGACGGCGGCGGGCGTGAGGTGGATGCAGCCGTGGCTCGCGAAGGGACCAAACTGCGAGCCTGGTCCGAGCGTTGCCGCGGGTTGCCAGCTGGCGTCGTGCAGGCCCTCGCCGTTCTTGGTGAACCAGACCACCATCTGGACGACCGTGTCCGGGTACCACTCCGGCGACCCCTTCGGCCACGGTGACTGCATGGTCCAGGGCGAGTCCTTGCGCAGCACCCGCATCGCCCCGATATCGGTCGCGAGCGCCGGACGCCCGGTCGTGACCGGGGTATCGACGACGACGCGGCCCTCGTCGTACGCGACGAGGTGCTGGCCCTGCACCGAGACGATAATCAACCGGCGTGGTCCATCGTGCAGCAGGCCGCTGTGCAGTTGCGTGGCGTAATGCTGCACGCCGGCCGCCGCCAGCGTGAACCGCGGCGCATCGCTGAAGGAAAGCATTGCACCGTAGCGCTCGAGCGCGGCACTCAATCGACCGGCCCAGCGCAATTTGAGGAAGGCCGCGATGGTGGCATCGTTTCGTCCGGATGCGAGCGCTCGCTCGGCCGACGATCGCATGGATTGCGGATCGGCCTGAAACGCAGCCGTGAGCCGGCTCGCCTCCGCCTGCACGGCGGCGTTTTCCACCGCCGCCGGCGTGCTCTCGAGCGCCGCCGTTGACCCTCGCGTCGGCTGCCCAATGAGGGCCGTCGCACTCGCGCCCCGGCTGCTCAGCGCGAGCCCAGCCGCGACGATGGCGATCAGCAGCCGCCCAGTTCGGCTAGCAGACATCGTGGTAGTCATATTGTAACGTTCGGAGAAAGCGAGCGGGTGCCGCGTCGGTAGCACTGACCGCGATGTGGCGGACAGCTACGACAACAAGGTCCAGCGCCTGGACCCGGCGCGCGCCGGGCCATCGGCCGCCTTCCGCGAGCCGGCCAGGGTCTGCGCCGGCGCCGATGGCCTCTACATCGCGGAACGAACAACCACCGAATCGCGGTCGCGGACTGGACGACCGGGACGGTTCGGACCCTGATCGGCGACTGACGGGCACGCGCGTCTTTACGGCCTCTCGAGTCGTCGGTAGAATGGGGCCACCCTGATGGGGGCAGGGCGGAGGTCGGGGCATGCGGACGCTGTCGTTACTTGGACTCGATGCCGCCGAGCGTCCGCGTCTGAACGCGGCATCGCTCCGCCGGCTCGCCCGGCTGGGAACGGTGGTTCGCTGGCCGGGGCTGCTCTTTGCGGCCATCCTGTCGCTGGCGGTGAGGCCCATTTCGCCCATCGGACTGGCGCTGGTTCTCATCTGGGTCGCCAGCTACAACGCCTGGGGGATGATCGCGATCTCCAGGGCCGATGACGAGTCCATTCTGCGGATCGGCCGCGCCCTCACGCTGCTGGATACGCTCAGCTACTTCCTGGTGCTCTTCGTTTTCGGCGGCGTCGGCGCGAGCACCAGCATCTATGCCGCCTACATCCTCCTCATCGTGTGGATGGTGGCCTACGACGGGGCGGAGGGCGCGATGCTCTGTGTCGGCATCTTCGTCGTCGGCATGATCGCCCTCCACGCGGCGCTCAAGGCGTTCCTCGGCCAGGACTTTGACGGGCGGGACGTGCTGCTCTGGAGCCTGATCATGGTGGTCGCGGGCGCGATCCTGGCGGCCTACGATCGGATCGTGGTCGGCGGTGTGCTGCCCCAGGGGACGGCCCTCGGTCCCGATGGATCGAGCCTTGGCACCGGGCCGGTCATCGTCAGGGCGCTCGCCACGCCGGTGACGAGCGGGAGCGTTCCAGCCGTCCGGCTCTCCCCCCGCGAGCAGGAGGTCCTCGAGCTGGTGGCCGAAGGCTATTCCAACGCGATGATCGCCACTCGGCTGCATTTGAGCGAGAACACGGTCAAGACCTATGTCGAGAACCTGCTGAGCCGGCTCAATGCGCGCAACCGGGCCGAGGCGGTCGCGGCCGCCTCCCGGCAGAATCTGATCTAGCGGCGATCCCCCTCCCCCGTTCTCCCTCCCCCGGTTGGAATCGCCGGCGACGATCTTTCATTACCCTGGGGGATACCGGTCAAGGCGGACCCGACGTAGGCTGTCACCAGTGGGGGTGCCAATCGACCTGGGGGGCACGCCGATGGCGACCAGGATGGTGGGGGGTTTCATCCTGGTCGCCTTCATCTTGTGTGTCCTGCTGGCCTGGCCTGGACGCCGGCGCTGGCCGCTCTGGCTGATCGCCGGACTCTGCAGCTCGCTGTGCGCCGCCCTCACGCTGAGCCTGACCGCGGCCGGCGGCTGGCTCGTCGATTCGATGCGGCTGGCGACCGTGGCCCTGGCCACTGGCTTCCTCGGCACCGCCGCCGTCCGCGACCTGCGCTAGCCCACACGGCGCCGCATTTCGAACTCGAGAAGATCGAACCGCTCCCCTCCCATCGGCTGCACGCGACCGGTGGCTGCGAATCCATGCCGGGCGTAGAGGCGCTCGGCTCGGGCGTTGCCCTTCGCGACCCACAGGTGCATGGTCATCAAGCCTCCGCTCCTGGCCCACGCCAGCACGGCCTGCACCAGCCGATCCCCAATGCCGTGGCCGCGCCAGGCCGGCGCCACCCACATCGAGATGAGTTCGGCTTCCCCTGGCTGGTCGCCGCCAATGCC
Source organism: Chloroflexota bacterium (assembly GCA_005880605.1). Taxonomy (GTDB): domain Bacteria; phylum Chloroflexota; class Dormibacteria; order CF-121; family CF-121; genus CF-13. Next base: position 7,695 of record VBIS01000081.1, on the reverse strand, counting down.
CGCCGCCAGTCCCACGCGCTGGCGTGAGACCTCGGCCACAAAGACCGCCCGCTGCTCCAAGCGGCGCCGCCACTCCTTCTCGTCCAGCTGCTGCGCATCGGCCTCCGTCGACCCGAACGCCTCAGGGGCATCTCGGAGCGCCGCCAGGCGTACCTCACGGAAGGCCGCCCAGTCACCGGCCGCCAGCCGCCGAATGACGAGCTCAGCCAAGTTCGCCGCCTTGACCCCCGAAGTCGGTGTCAGGTAAAGTGATATCTGTATTGTTATCAGTCAATCAAGAATCCTGGAGGGATTGCCCATGATCCTATTCCTGCTGCTCCTGATCGTCGCCGCTGGAATCGTCGCCGTCTACGCCACGAGCGGGAACGCCGGCACCCACGACGTGACCCTGTGGCAATGGCACTGGTCCGCGGTCCCCGATTGGGTCCCGGTGGTACTGACCGCCGTCGTGTTCGGCGGCTTGCTCTTGCTCTACATGATCTACTCGGGCATGGTTCACGGCGTTCGCGTGGGCTCGATGCGGCGTCGGGTCACGACGCGCGAATCCGCGATCACCGACTTGCGTCGCGACAACCAGCGGCTGCGCGAGGAGAATGCCCGCGTCCGGAGCGAGCTGCGCGGGGTAGCCGCCACCTCCGGGGACCGCGAGCCGATTGAGTCAACGACCACGCCGGAGCGCGAGCCGGTGGGCGCCGGCAGCGCGCCAGACCGTTCGGGCAGCGCGGCGCCGTACCGCACGCGCGCGACCTTCGGGGAGAGGGTGCGCGCTTTCTTCAGCGGCCGGGAGCCAGCCGGCTACTAGCGCCGTCGTTCTGGCATCGCTGCTTTAACAGCAACAGGCCTCGCCGGGGTGAGCGAGGCCTGTTGCGTGTCCGTTTGCAAGCTGATCCTTGACAGCCCGCCAGTCGTGTCAGCTAAATTGATAGCGGCAATAACATCAGTGGCTCGCGGGCCTCACCATGCTCCTGCGTGCCGTCGTCCAGTTGAAAGGAGGCGAAAGAATGCCAGTCAGCGGCAAGCGGGGCTTCGGTTCCATGGATGAGGCAAAGCAGCGGGAGATCGCCAGCAAGGGCGGCCAGGCGGCCCACCAAAAAGGCTCAGCCCATGAGTTCAGTCCCGAAGAAGCCCGCTCGGCGGGCAGCAAGGGCGGCAAGGCCGCCCACGAAAAAGGATCGGCGCACGAGTTCTCCTCAGAAGAGGCACGAGCCGCCGGCCGCAAGGGCGGCGAAGCCTCGAGCCAGGATCGCAACCGGATGGCCGCCATCGGCCGCGAGGGGGGCCGCCGCTGACGCAGCGGGAGGAGACCGGCCGGGCCTCCTCCCCGTGGTCTACAGCGCGCCGACGAGTTCCTTGATGCGCGTCTCCGAAAGCGCAACATCCGACAGGGTCCCGGCGAAGTAGGCGTCGTACGCCGCCAGGTCGAGCAGGCCATGCCCGCTCAGGTTGAAGAGGATGACGGGCGACTCGCCGCGCTCGCGCGCCTTGACCGCCTCGTCGATCACCGCGCGAATCGCATGGGCTGACTCCGGCGCGGGGATCGTGCCCTCGGTCCGTGCGAACTGCACAGCGGCATCGAACACCGTCCGCTGCGGGTAGGCCACCCCGTCGATGAAGCCGTGATCCACCAGCGCGGAAACCAGCGGCGCCATGCCGTGGTAACGCAAGCCGCCGGCATGGATCCCGTCCGGGATGAAGCCATGGCCGAGCGTATGCATCTTGACCAGTGGCGTCATTTCGCCGGTGTCGCCGAAGTCATAGGTGTACTTGCCCCGGGTGATCGATGGACAGGCGTCCGGTTCAACCGCCAGGAACCGGGTCCGGGTCTTCCCCTGGAGCCGGTCGCGCAGGAAGGGGAACGCGAGCCCCGAGAAATTACTGCCGCCACCCACGCAGCCGACCACGAGGTCCGGCATCGCCCCCGCCCGCTCCATTTGCACCATCGCCTCTTCGCCGATGATTGTTTGATGCATCAGGACATGGTTGAGCACGCTTCCCAGCGAGTACTTGGTGTCATCCCGGGTCGCGGCATCCTCAACCGCCTCGGAGATGGCGATGCCGAGGCTGCCGGTGGAGTCCGGATGCTCGGCGCGAATCTTCCGCCCGGCATTCGTCAGCTCGGATGGGCTCGGCACGACGGTGGCACCCCAGACCTGCATCATGCTCTTGCGGTACGGCTTTTGCTCATAGCTGATCCGCACCATGTACACCATGCACTCGAGGTCGAAGATGCGGGCAGCAAAGGCAAGGGCACTCCCCCACTGACCCGCGCCGGTCTCGGTCGCCAACCGCTTGGTGCCCTCGGCTTTGTTGTAGAAGGCCTGCGCGACCGCCGTGTTCGGCTTGTGCGAACCGGGCGGGCTGACCCCCTCGTACTTGTAGTAGATCTTGGCCGTGGTCTTGAGCTCTCGTTCCAGGCGGGTGGCGCGCATCAGGGGCGTCGGCCGCCATAGTCGCAGCGCTTCCTGAACCGGTTGCGGGATGTCGATGTAGCGTTCTTGCGAGACTTCCTGCTTGATCAGCTCCATCGGGAACAACGGCGCCAGATCCTGCGGGCCGATCGGCTGCCGCGTGCCAGGGTGAAGCGGTGGGCTTCCCGGAAATGGGAGGTCCGCCTGGATGTTGTACCAGCGCGTCGGCATCTCTTTTTCGTCGAGGACGATCCGGTTGGCGACATCAGGCGCGCGTACGCTCATGGCCTTTCTCCTCCTGTGGTCCGCATGGTCAGCGTGCCCCTCTTCCCGCCTGTTTTAGCATGGACGGCACCCTGATGCAAAGGCCCGACCGGACCGCCATGGCCGCCGCCCTGGAGCGCCTCGTAGTCGCCGAGTCGCCCTCGCTCGACAAGGGGCGTTGCGACGCGTGCGCTGACCAGGTCGCCGAGCTATTCCGGCAGCGGACCGGCGTCGCCGCCATCCGGCATCGGCGACCCGACCGCGGTGACCACCTGGAGATCCGGATCGGCGAAGGCGTCGAACCGATCGTGGTCACCGGTCCAGGGAGCTATGACATGAAGGCCGGTATTGTCGAAGCCGCCTTCGCCCTCGAGTCGGCCAAGCCGAAACGGCCCGTGGTCGTTCTGTCGACCTCTGATGAGGAGATCGGGAGCGCCAGCTCCCGCGCGCTGATCGAGGAGACGGCCCGGAAGGCGGCGGCGGTGTTGGTGTTAGAGCCCGCCGCCAGCGGAGGCGCCATCAAGACCGCCCGCAAGGGCATCGCGGATTTCATCCTCGAGGTCGACGGCCGCGCCGCCCACGCCGGCGTCGAGCCGGAGAAGGGGATCAGCGCCATCGAGGAGCTGGCGCACCAGGTGCTGGCCCTCAGGGCGCTGAGCGACCCGGCCAGCGGGACCACCATCAACGTCGGGGTGGTTGGCGGCGGCACCCGACCCAACGTCGTCGCCGCCCATGCTCGAGCCGAGATCGACGTCCGCTTTGCACGGGCCACGGAGGCGGAGCGGGTGGTGCGCGCCATCAACGACCTGCAACCGAAGCTCGCGGGCGCCCGCCTCCACGTCAGCGGCGGCGTCGACCGGCCGCCGATGGAGCGCAGCGCCGGCACCATCCGCCTGGCCCAGCTGGCGCAGCGCCTCGCCGGTGAGGTTGGCTTTGCACTGAGCGAGACCAGCACCGGGGGCGGCAGCGACGGCAATTTCACCGCCGCCATCGGTGTCGCCACGCTCGATGGGCTTGGCCCGGACGGGGGCGGCGCGCACGCCGACTCCGAACACCTGCTGATCCAGAGCTGGCTCGATCGGACCGAGCTGCTCCGGCGGCTGATCGAGGCCTTGTAGGCGACTTGACGCCCGGCCCACCCCCTGTGGTAGGGTGGTCGACGGTCCGTTACGCCGCGTCGTAGCCAATCGCCTTCCTCCCGTTTTCGCCCACGGACCAGAAGGGTTGACGTTCGTCGGGTGACGGAGGGAAGGCTCCATGAACGTTACAGGGGTTATTGCTATTGTCTCGAAGGCTCACGCCCATATCTTGCGGTTGACCCGCGCGCGAATCCACCATCTTGTGGTCTCTGAATGGGCTGCCCGGGCGGTCCTCCGCTACTGGCGCCTCCAGCGCCGTCGCCGCCAGGTCATCGATCGCATCCGGGTTCGCCACCGGCAGCTCTCTATCACTCTGGTGGGCCACGGTCTGGTCCGCAATGCCCCGATCCGCGAGGTCCTCAAGGCCTCGGCGCTCGAGGAGCGTCCGGCACCCGACGTGATCGTGGCGGCGACACCCCCCGCGCCTGCCCCCAAGCCGATTGCACCCCCCGCCTTCACCCCGCCGCCTCCCGGCTCGGGCGGAGATGGACTGGCCGCCATCTACGCCGTGTTTGGCAACAGCCCCGGCCTGAGCTGGGCGCTGCGGGTTGCCAACTGCGAGAGCCATTACAATCCGCTGGCCGTCAATCGCTCCAGCGGCGCCAGCGGGCTGTTCCAGTTCATGCCCGCCACCTGGAATGCCAATTTCCCCGGCCAGAACATCTGGGATCCGTATGCCCAGGCACGGGGCGCGCTCGTCTTCTACAACGCCGGTCGCCAGAGCGCCTGGACCTGTAAGTAAGGCGTCGGCGCGTCGCGCGTCGGCGCGTCGGCCGTCGGCGCGTCGGGCGGCTGCGCGTTAGGATGTGGCGCGTGCCGCCGCCGTCGTCCGGGTCGCCGCCTCGCCATCAGGTGGAGGTGCGGCTCGCCCGCTCCCATGCTGAGTTCGCTGCCTGCGAGGCGCTGAGCCGGGACATCTGGGGCGCTGCGGAGCGCAACGTGGTGCCGCGCGAACTGCTCCTCACGATGCAGCTCAACGGTGGCCTGGTGCACGGCGCCTTTCTTCCCGACGGCCGGCTGGTTGGCTTTTGCTTCGGGTTTGCGGGCCTGCGCGACGGGCAGCTGCGGCTGTGCTCGCATCAGCTCGGCGTCATCCCGGAGCTCCGTGGCACCGGGATCGGCATCGAGCTCAAGCAGGCTCAGCGTAACGACGCGCGGCGGCTCGGCTATCCGCTGGTGTCCTGGACCTTCGATCCGCTGGAGGCCCGCAACGCTTATATCAATCTTCACCGGCTGGGATGCATCGCGCGCCTGTACGATCGGAACCATTACGGACAAATGGAAGACGAGCTCAACCGTGGCCTGCCTTCCGACCGGTTCGAGGCCGAATGGTGGCTGGATCGGCCAAGGCTGAGGGCGCCAATCGGTGAGCCGGCCGTGATGCTGCGGCTGGCCGGTGACGAGCCCATCCGGGAGGCGGTCGACCTCGCGACGGCCCCGGCCGTCCTGATCGCCGTGCCGCAGGATTTCCAGGCCGTCAAGAAGCGGAGTCTCGAGTTCGCCCAGCGCTGGCGGCTCGAGAGCCGGGCCGCGCTCGAAGCGGCGCTCTCTGCCGGCATGATCGCCGTGGATTTCCGGCGCGAGGGTGCCTACGTGATGGCTCGCGCGTCGTGAAAATCCAGGCGGTCGAGCTGCGGGTGCTGAAGATGCGGCTGCTGCAGCCGTTTCGCACCAGCTTCGGCGTGCAGCAGGATCGCTATCCGTTGCTGGTGCGCCTCGAGATCGACGGGCGGTCCCAGTGGGGTGAGTGCGTCGCCGGCGAAGGACCATGGTACTCGTACGAGACGGTCGAGACCGCATGGCAGATCCTCAAGGGCTACCTGGTCCCGGCGATCATCGGGCGCGAGGTGGCGGATGTGGATGCGCTCGAAACTCTATTCGCGCCGGTTCGGGGTCATCACATGGCCAAGGCCTGCATCGAGATGGCGTTCACCGGCGCGCTCGCCGAGCACGCGCGCAAGCCGCTCGCAACCTTCCTTGGCGGCGTGCGTGATCGCGTCGAGACCGGCGTCAGTATCGGGATCCAGGCGACCGTCGACGAGCTGCTCGACAACATCGGGGCCCAGCTGGCCCAGGGCTATCGCCGGATCAAGGTCAAGATCGAGCCGGGCTGGGATGTGACGACCATTGCGGCCATCCGCCAGCGCTACCCGGAGATCACGCTGATGGCGGATGCCAACTGCGCCTACACGCTCGATGATGCCGCCCACCTTGCCCAGCTCGACCAGTTCGGGTTGCTGATGCTGGAGCAGCCGCTGACCGCCGGCGACCTGGTCGACCACGCCGCCCTGCAGCGCCAGCTGCGCACGCCCATCTGCCTCGATGAGAGCATCGAATCGGCCCGCGAGGCGCGACAGGCCCTGGAGTTGGGGTCGTGCCGCGTGATCAACATCAAGCCGGGCAGGGTTGGCGGCTTCGCCGAGTCCCGCCGGATCCACGACCTGGCCAGCAAGGCGTCGGCACCGGTCTGGTGCGGCGGCATGCTGGAAACGGGCATCGGCCGGGCCTGCAATGTTGCGCTGGCGACGCTGCCAAACTTCCGCCTCCCTGGCGACATTTCTGCCAGCGACCGATACTGGGCCGAGGATATCGTCGAGCCGCCCTTCGTCCTGCAGCGCGGCGGCACCATCGCGGTTCCGACCCGATGGGGCCTGGGGGTCCGGGTCAAGGTCGACCTCGTCGAACGCTTGACGGTCCGGCGCGAGCTGCTGCGCTAGAGGAAGAAGGCCGCCAGCGCGATGATGGCGTAGACGCCTGCCAGCTGGAGGCCTTCGAGCCAGTTGCTGTGGCCGTCCCGAGAAATCACCGCGATCAGCAGGGTGGCGATCAGCACGGCACTGATTTCGAACCCGGTGAAGACAAAGTCCATCGGCCGGCCGATCAGGAGGCTGATGAAGACCATGGCTGGCGCGATGAAGAGCGCCACCTGGGTCGAGGAGCCGACGGCGATCTCCAGCGTGACATCGAGCTTATCCCGGATCGCGAAGAACACGGCCGACGCGTGCTCGGCGGCGTTGCCGATCACCGGGATCAGGATCAGACCCACGAAGATGGGTGAGATCTTGAGCGACTGAAGCGCGGGGTTGAGCGCCGACACGAGCAGCTCCGACTCGAGGCCGATTAGCAGGGCCGCACCCAGCAGCACGCTGGAAGCGAACCTCCTCGACCATTCCGGCCGCTCGCTAGAGGCTGGCGTGCGAAAGAGATGCGCGTTGGTGAACTGGGTGAACACCAGCGCGGCGGCGTAAAGGACGATGAGCGTCCCCGCAACACCGACGGAAACGACCTGGCGAGCGCCGGTGGACAGGCTCGGCGACGCGGCCATCAGGAGCGCCGGCACGCCCAGGCCGGCAATCGCCAGGACCAGGGACGCGGTATGGACGCCCGCCGCCCGGGCGCTAAACGCCTGCTCGTCCCGGCCCAGCCCGCCCACAAACAGCGAGACGCCGAGCACCAGCAGAAGATTCCCGATGATCGAACCGATCAACGACGCCTTGACCACCTCGAAGTCGCCGGCGGCGATCAGCAGCACGCCGACGATCAGCTCGGTCAGGTTTCCGAAGGTGGCGTTCAGCAGGCCGCCAAGCCGCGGCCCGATGCAGATGGCCAGCTGGTCCGTGGCACGGCCGAGCAACCCGGCCAGCGGGATGATGGCGAGCGCCGCCGTGATGAAGGTCAGCACCGGCTGACGGATCACTTCCGCGATCAGCGACGCGGGGATGAAGACAATCAGCCAGTTGATCGACGGCCGCAGCCAGCGCGCCCAACCAGCCATTCGACTCCATTATCCCGGCAAGCTTGGAGCCCGTTCCGTTTTCCGGGCAAAAGAAAAAGACCTCGGCGATGACCTACTCTCCCAGACCGTTGCCAGCCCAGTACCATCG
>VBIS01000004.1 GCA_005880605.1 Chloroflexota bacterium | reverse complement strand
CATCATCCGGCCGTCCATCGGCGTGAGCGATTCGACCGGCGATCCGGAACGCGGCAAACCGGGCCAGCGGATCGTTCGACGCCTTGGCGCGGGCGAGCGCCAGGGCGATGCGCGTCTTCGCCAGCTCGTGATTGCCTTGATCGAAGGCGGCCTCGGCCGCGCCGGCCATCAGGTGCGGATACAGGTCCTTGTCGCCAACCCGCTGCAGCTGCTCGGCTCCGGTAAGGAAGAGAGCCTCGGCCTCGATCGGCTGCCCCTGGTGGAGGAGGATCTCGGCCATGTTGTTGCGCAGCTGCGCGCTCATGCGCACATCGTTCAAGGTTTCGAACAGTCGCAAGCTCCGTTGCGCGTACTCGAGGGCTCGAGTGAGGTCGCCGGCCCGATCGAATGCCATGGCGAGGCCCTCGTAAATACCGCCCAGCTGCTTCATGTCGAGGACGGCTTCAGCCGCCTCGATCGCTGCCTCGTAACCGGCGATGGCCTCGCGCGGCTGGCCGGCCACATAGTGAACATTGGCGCGATGACCGAGGATCCTGGCCTTCAGCACCGGGTCATTCACGTTGGCGTCCTCGTACAGCGACAATGCCTTGTCCCACCAGCGCCCGGCCTCATGCGGCTGGCGGCGCAGGTAGTAGGCGCTCCCCATCTTGTCGTACAGTTCGACCGTCAGGATCCGCCACCCATTTGTCTCGGTATCGCGAATCGTCGCTCGCAACAGATCGATGGCTTCGGGGATCGACCGCAGGTTGAGCAGCGCCTCGGCCAGGCTCAACCGAGCGCGACACTTGACTTCGAGCGGCAGGTGCGGCCTGGCCAGCAGCCCAGTGACCATCGTCTGGACACCGGCCGCATCGCCCTGTCGAAGCCTGGTGCGGGCTTCGGTCAGGACGAACTCCACGGCAAGGATGGAGTTCTGGGGGTCTTGCAAGAAATACTCGATGGGCCGGCGCAACCGCTCAGAGATGACTTGCAGGATCCGCGTTGACGGTCTGGCTCGGCCCAACTCGATTTGATTGAGGTAAGCGCGGCTGAAATCGGTCTGCGCCACGGCCGCGAGACTTAGCCCAGCGGCCAGACGGGCCTTCCGAATTCGCGCTCCGAGAAGTTCGGGCGTGCGCGGGCTAAGAGCTCTGACTCTTGCACTCCCCGCCAACTTGCCCTCTCTCCTGGATGGACTCACGACGCCGAAGCCCTTCTCGATGTATTTTTTACGCGTCGCCGCCGATCGACGGAACAATCATATTCGGCCAGATATCGTCGCCGCGATTGACGGCGCCGTTCGGCCAGATATCCGAAATGTATGCGCCAGGTGTCGGAGCGTATCGCCCGGCCGCGGATATCGCCCCAATGCTGGTGGCGATCGCGAAGATTACGCCGAACAGCGCCAGGAGGCGGCGGAACTCCACGACCTTCCGTCCGGGTTCTTGCGGCTGCATGGCACCGGGATCATATCACCGGACGCGCCGCCTGGCTATCCCCTAATGGCTACCCGGCAGGGGCGACGGTGGCGGACTCGGGAGGACCAACGGTGGCGGACTCGGGAGGACCCCCGTCAGCTGGGCCTCCACCCGGGATAACTCCCCGTTGACGAGCTGGTCCGTCGGTAACGCGGGTGGCCTGGCCGACAGGCCCGCCGAGCCGACCGGCGCACCGGTGCTGGAACCGGATGTCCCACCGCTGACCGCCGCTGCCGAGAGCCCGCTCGCGATGCTGACCTGGACCGGCGCCGCAACCTGCGGGCTGCTGGCGCTGCTCCTCGCGGGACCGGCTCCCGCTCGGGGAGTCGAGGATGGCATCGCGGTAGCCACGAAGATGGGCACGGCCACCGCGACCATCACCGCGGACAGGGTCACCGACCCGCTCGGCCGTGGTCGGCTCAACCACGACCGGTAGAAGGCGACAATCGCGGCCAGCTTGGCGGCTATCAGGAAGGCGTGCCGGCGCGCCCGATGCACGAACTGGGCGGCCGCCATATAGCTCAGCCCCAGGTGGCTGGCAATCTCAGCCAGGGGCCGCTCCTCCACGGCCGACTGCCAGAGGACCCGCCGCTCTCTCGAGGCCAGCGGCCGCAGCACGGTTCGAAGCGTGTCTCGATCGACAACGCTGCGCTCGGGCTCAGATGCCACGTTGGCTTCCACGGCGAGTTGGGTCAGCACGCTGCTCAGTCGCTTGCGACGGCGGAGGATATCGAGGCAATGATTGCGCGCTACGGCGAGGAGCCAGGCCCGCTTACGGGCCGACGACGCCGCGACATCTATTGTGTCGACCGACCGGATGAAGACTTCGTGCGCGGCATCGGCGGCATCCTCGGAACTCTTCAGCACGCTCCGGCAGACGGTGAACACCGCGGTGAAATTTGCTTCGTAGAGATCGGCGAGCCGCTCCCGTTGGGCGTCGTCGAGCCCGCCACCGGCTTTAAGTTGCTGCAATTCAGTTTGCGCCAAAGTATTTTTGGATTCGCAACGCGGCATAACCACCACCATAATTTGCCGGCGCGATAACTGTCAAATATGTGAGCGCGCAAACGTATTAAAGTACCCCCTGGCAGAGCCGCGGCGGCTCAGGTGCAGCCGCTAGCGCGGCTGGCTTTGCCGGCGGTCGTGATTCGGAAAGCCGCCGTCACCCGGCGGCGCCAGGGCCGGCCGGCGACCACTATCGGCGATCGCAGCCGAACTCTTTGGGTACAGCCGGCTCAATTCCGGGACCTCGATGCCCCGTTGATAAATCCTGTCCATCAGCTGTGGGCGGATGCCGGTCGGTGTCAGCCGAGTCCGGCCCGGCACGGCACCGCCGATTGCTTCTGACACGAAGAGTTCCTGCAACGCGATCGTCTGGTCGTCGAATCCGGTCAGTTCCGCAACACTGAGGACCTTCCGGCGACCATCGGACAGGCGGCCAACCTGCACCAGCAGATTGAGAGCGCCGCGGAGCTGCTGCCGAACGGCACGAACCGGCAGATCGAGGCCGGCCATCAGCATCAGGGTCTCCATGCGGCTGAGCGCATCCCTCGGGCTGTTGGCGTGGATGGTACTGATCGCACCGTCGTGCCCGGTGTTCATCGCCTGCAGCATGTCCAGCGCTTCGCCTCCGCGTACCTCGCCGACGATCAGGCGATCGGGGCGCATCCGGACCGCGTGCCGGACCAGCTGACGCAGCGTCATCGTCTTCTCGCCCGCCTGGATGCATTCGAGACGGCACACGTGGCCCTGCGGCAGTCGCAGCTCGGCCGCTTCCTCGATGGTCACGATCCGCTCGTCCTCGGGGATGCAGGTGGCGAGGGCGTTCAGCAGCGTGGTCTTCCCGCTGCTCGAACCGCCGGAGATCAGCAGGTTGGCACGCGCCAGAACGGATGCGCGGAGAAACGCGGCGGCCTCCAGCGAGAGGCTGCCGAATCGGATCAGGTCGTCGATCCCGTATGGGCTCGCCGCGAACTTGCGGATCGTGACCATCGGCCCGTCAACGGCAACTGGCGGCAGCACGACGGTCAATCGGGAGCCGTCGGGCAGACGCGCCTCCAGCACGGGCTCGCTGAAGTCGATTCGGCGGCCCGCGGTTGCGACCAGGGCGCTGATCGCGCCGAGGAGGTGATTCTCGTCATCGAAGCACAGGTCGGTCAGCAGGACTTTTCCGTCGCGCTCCACGTAGATGGCATCCGGCCCGTTGATCATGATCTCGGTCAGGGTGCTGTCCCGTAACAGAGGAACAATGGGATGAAGCGGCGTTACGGCAGCATTAGGCGCTTCAGCCCGAAAGGCGGTGGGCGGCGCCAGGATCATGGCCCTAGTGTCACCCCTGCTCCATCAGATGACCATCCGCCGAATGGACCATTCCCGGACAATGGATAGCATGCGGCCCGGTGTCCTCCTGCTCGACATCGATGGCACACTGGTCGACAACACCGCGCAGCACATCGCCGCCTGGCGCGAGGCTTTCGCGGCCTTGCGCCTGGAGGCGGACCAGGAGATCCTGCGGAAACAGATTGGCAAAGGGGGCGACCTTTACGTCAGAGCGATCGCTGGGGAGGACTGGGACCGGCGCTTCGGCGACGAAGCGCGCAAGCTCCACGGCGACGCCTACAAGCGCCGGCTGGGCGAGGTGCGGCCAGTCGAGGGGGTGACCGACTTCCTCGCCGGGCTGCAGGAGCTCCAGATCCTTCCGGTCCTGGCCACCTCGTCCAATCCCGATGAGGTCGCCGCCAACCTGCGGGTGATCAGCGA
>VBIS01000003.1 GCA_005880605.1 Chloroflexota bacterium | reverse complement strand
GCTTATGTCCTGGGGCGCGAGCGATCCGCGACTCGCAGGGGCACGCCGGGTGCTATCCCGTGACCAGATTGATCAGCCGGTCGGGCACGTAAACCGCTCGACGCACGGCGCGGTCACCAATCGCGCGGCGGACATTCGGGCCCGTGAGGGCGCGCTGCTGCGCGGCCACCTGATCGATCCCCGCGGGCATCTCGATCCGATCCCGCACCTTGCCGTCGACCTGGACGACAACGACGACCCGGGCACGCCGCAGGATGTCCGGGTCGGCCTGCGGCCATGCTTGAAACACGACCAGACCTTCGCCACCCAGGCGCTGCCACATCTCCTCCGCAAGGTGGGACGCAAACGGGCCGAGCATCTTGGTCAGGTCGCGGCAGACCGCCTCCCAGGCTTCGTTGCGCTGGCCGCCCGCCTGCAGATAGTCCTGCATCGAATTCGAAAGCTCCATCAGCGCCGACATGGCCGTGTTGAAGTGGAAGGCCTCGAGATCGCGAGTCACCTTCTCGATCGTCTCGTGCAGTTTGCGGGCGAGATCTTCGCTTGAAACGGGTGCCATTCCGGGGACCACCTCGTCTTCCTCACCGAGGATCAGCCGCCACACCCGATGGAGGAAGCGGGCCACACCGTCGACGCCGCGGTCATTCCATTCGGCGTCCTGGTCCGGCGGGCCGATGAACAGCTCGTAGACCCTGCCCGTGTCCGCGCCGTATTTCTGCACCATGTCGTCGGGCGTGATGCCGTTGCCCTTCGACTTCGCCATCACGTAGCCGTTGCGATGGATCATCCCCTGGGTGAAGAGCGCCGCGAAGGGCTCGTCAACCGAGACCATGCCTGCGTCGAAGAGGGCCTTCATGAAGAACCGCGAGTAGAGCAAGTGCAGGATCGCGTGCTCGATGCCGCCGGTGTACTGGTCGACCGGCATCCAGTAGTCAACCGTCTTCTTGTCGAACGGCAGCCTCTGGTTGTTTGGGTCGGCATAGCGCAGGAAGTACCAGGACGAGTCGACAAACGTATCCATGGTGTCGGTCTCGCGGCGTGACGGCTTGCCGCATTTCGGGCAGGTGGTGTCGAGGAAGGACGGCGTGTGCAACAGGGGATTCTGGCCGTCCGATCGAAACTCGACCTTGTCCGGGAGGCTTATGGGCAATTGGTCGTAGGGCACGGGCACGATCCCGTGATCCGGGCAGTAGATGATCGGGATGGGCACGCCCCAGTAGCGCTGGCGCGAGATCAGCCAGTCCCGCAGGCGGTAGGTGATGGTGCGCCGGCCGATGCCCATGCGCTCGGCCTCGGCGCTGATCCGCGCGACGCCCTCCTTGACGCTGAGCCCGCTGAAGGACCCGGAGTTGACCAGCACGCCGTCGTAGGCCTCGAACGCCTGGTCGAGCGGTTCGCTGGCCGCCTCGCGATTGGCACTGATCACGCGGCGGATCGGTAGTTTGTACCTGCGCGCGAACTCGAAGTCGCGGCTGTCGTGGGCGGGCACGGCCATGATCGCGCCCGTGCCGTAGGTAGCCAGCACGTAGTCGGCGATCCAGATCGGGATCCGCTCCTTCGTGAAGGGGTTGATGGCGTAGGCGCCGGAAAAGACACCGGTCTTTTCGTGCTCGGTGGAGAGGCGCTCGATCTCGGTCTCCGCCTTGGTGCGCTCGATGTAGGCATCGACCGCGGCGCGCTGCTCCGGCGTCACGACCTTCTGGACCATTTCATGCTCGGGCGCCACCACCATGAAGGTCGCGCCGAAGACCGTGTCCGGTCGCGTCGTGAACACGCGCAGCTTGCCATCGTGCTCGACGAAGAATTCGAGCTCGGCGCCCTCGCTCCGGCCGATCCAGTTGGCCTGCATCACTTTGACGCGCTCCGGCCAGCGATCGAGCTTATTCAGGTCATCGAGGAGCCGCTGCGCATAGGCCGTGATCTTGAAGAACCACTGCTCGAGTTCCTTCTTGGTGGGCTTGGTGCCGCAGCGCCAGCAGACGCCGTTGACGATCTGCTCGTTGGCGAGGACGGTCATGTCCTTGGGACACCAGTTGACCCACGCCTTCTGCTTGTAGGCGAGGCCCATCTCGAGAAACTTCAAGAACAGCCACTGGGTCCACTGGTAGTAGTCCTCGTTGCAGGTGGTGACCTCGCGGTCCCAGGCATAGAGCACGCCCATGATGTCCAGCTCGTGCTTGGAAATGGCGATGTTGCCCTCGGTGGAGACGCGCGGCGGGATGCCACTCTTGATCGCAGCATTCTCCGCCGGCAGGCCGAAGGCGTCCCAGCCGAACGGGTTCAGGACATTGAAGCCGCGCATCACCTTGTAGCGGGCGAAGGCATCACCGATGACGTAGTTGCGGAAATGCCCCATGTGGAGCGGACCCGAGGGGTAGGGAAACATGACGAGGTTGTAGAACTTGGGCTTACTCGAGTCCTCGGTGACACGAAACAGCCCTGCCTTCTTCCAGGCCTCGCGCCACTTGGGCTCGATCGCCTGCGGATCGTAGACGGGTGCGGCGGTTCTGGCCATGCTAGTAAAGGAGTGGAGCCGACGAGATTCGAACTCGTGACCTATTGCATGCCATGCAATCGCGCTCCCAGCTGCGCCACGGCCCCACAGTCGCGGGTCGAGGGTCAAGTTTAACCAACTCGCCGGATCGGGAGCGGCGATCGTCGACGCCACGGCACCAATATACACGATTTTGTGTAACTGCGTAGACAAGCTAGGCGGGCGCGGCTCCTATCATTCCTGCGATGCAGCACCTCTGGGCGCCCTGGCGTAGGGAATTCATCAAGGGGCCCAAGCCGCAGGGCTGCTTCTTCTGCGCCGCGGCCGCCGCCGACCCGGCACAGGATGCCGATCACCTGGTGCTCGCCCGCACCGAGCTGGCGATCGCGATCCTCAATCGCTATCCGTACAACAACGGGCATCTGATGGTCGCCCCCAAGGGCCATCTCGCCAACCTCGAGGACCTGCCGCCGACCGTGGCCAATGAGGTGATGGCCATGACCCAACGAGCTCTCCGCGTCCTGCGCCAGGTCCTCTCCCCGCATGGCTTCAACCTCGGGATCAACGGCGGCAAAGTTGCCGGCGCCGGAGTCGCCGACCACATCCATCAGCACGTGGTCCCACGCTGGGATGGCGACACCAATTTCATGCCCATCCTGGCCGACACCAAGATCCTTAACGAGAGCCTTACGACCAGTTATCAGGAATTGCGCGCCGGCTTCGATCGTCTCCCGTAAGGGCCATCGTTATTCGATCGCGTCTCAATGAGGTCCGAACGGCGGATGAGGCACACGGAAACCGGTGCTACTGTCGTTCTTGCTATGAAGAGACATCGCCGCAAGTCCGGCCAGGCAGTGATCGAATATGCCTTCCTCTTGGTCTTGCTGTCGACCGTCGCTATCGCGGTGATCATCATGGCAGGCAGTCAGCTCACCAGTCTCTACAGCGACGTGACCTATGAATTCACTCATCTCACCGACTCGTCGACGCTCGCGCCGGACGGTGTCACCGCCGTCGCCCCGGGCGATACACCGGCAGCTTCGTGTCCCGCTGGCCAGACGCTGCAACTGACAGGCCACAAGTGGAAATGCAAGTAATAAAGCCGGTTAAGCTGCGATCCAAGGGCGGCGCCCGCGGGCTGAACGGCGTGCTGGCCAACCGGCAGGTCTGGAAGAACGCGATCTACTCGATCGCGCTGATCACGTACCTCTGCTCGTTCCTCTTCTTCGGCCTTGCCATCGCCGACGTTCGGGAGTCGGGCGGGACCATGACCGCTCTGATTGACCTGATCGTGGCCCTGTATTTCCTGGTGCAGGTGATCTTCCTGTTCGTGCTGACGGGCGTCGTCGAACGTCGCCGCCAGAACCAGCCGATCGACTTCCCGGATCGGCGAAGCTAGAGCGCCCTAGATTCGCTGGATAATCGTCGCGATGCCCATCCCGTAGCCGATGCACATCGTGCTCAGCCCGTAGCGGGCATCCTGCCGCTCCAGCTCGTGCAGCAACGTCGTGATCAGCCGGGCGCCGCTGGCGCCGAGCGGGTGGCCGAGAGCAATCGCGCCGCCCGAGTAGTTGACTTTCTCCATGTCGGCGCCGGTCTCATGCTGCCACGCCAGCACCACCGGGGCGAAGGCCTCATTGACTTCGAAGAGATCGATGTCCTTGAGTTGCAGCCCGGCTTTCTTCAGCACTTTCGCGGTGGCTGGAATTGGACCGGTCAACATGATGGTCGGCTCCGAGCCAACGATCGCCTGCGCCACGATGCGCGCCCGCGGCCTCAGCCCCAGTTCCTGAGCTGCGACATCTTCTCTTTTGACGGCGGCATCCGAACTCCCTCGTCGATGGCGAACTCACGGCTGCTGCCGTTCTGCTTCACCGCCACCGTGAAGATCTCACGCGCGAACCGGCCTTCCTTGATCGCCTGGCCGGCCTTGATGTGGCTCTGGTAGGCAAACTCATCCAGCTGCTCGCGAGAAAATCCCCACTTCTTGGCGATCATCTCGGCGGAATTACCCTGCGGAATGATCTCGAAGAGGTCCATAAGCTTGGGGCTGACGGGACCCTCACCGGGCCCAAAGGCGTCGGAGCCCATGGGGACGCGCGACATGTTCTCCACGCCGGCGCCGATCACGATGTCCTGCGCGCCGGACATCACACCCTGGGCGGCGAAGTTGACCGCCTGCTGCCCCGAACCACAGAAGCGATTGATCGTCGTCCCCGGGACTTCAACCGGAAAACCCGCGATCAAGGCGGCGGCGCGGGCGATATTCATGCCCTGCTCGCCGGTCTGCGTAACGCAGCCCGCCACGACGTCGTCGATCTGTGCCGGGTCAACGCCGGCACGGGTCACGAGTTCACGCAACGTCACAGCCAGCAGATCGTCCGGCCGCACCGGGCTGAGCGACCCGCCGCGGCGGCCGATCGCCGTCCGGACGGCTTCAACGATGACGGCTTGGCTCATGGAATGGAACTCCTTGTGGTGATTGGCTACGTAGCCTCTACCAGTCTAAACCCCGAGTTCCCTTACAATGTTCCGGCACATGCGAGCTATGACCGGACGGGCCTTTTGGGCTCGGTAATCAAGAAGCGCAGGAAAAAGATGCGCAAACACAAGCACAAGAAAATGCTCAAGGCGACGCGGTGGCAGCGCCGGACGAAGTAGCGAGCGTTTGAACTAGGTTCTCCAATTTCGCCTGGGACGCTTCACCCGGGTAACGGCTCACAACAATGCCGCGCTGGTCGATGAACACGAATGAGGGCGGCGAGTCGATCTGGTACGCGGCCGCCAGGCTGCCACTATCGTCGTAGAGGCTCGGGTACGCCACCTTGAACTCGGCCACAAAGGCCCGGGCCAGCGCCCGGTCGTGGTCGAGCAGGTCGACGCCGACAAAGCGGATGCCCTGACCGGCGTATTTGGCCGCCAATGCATTCAACCCGGGCTGCTCCTGGCGGCACGGTCCGCACCACGCGGCCCAAAAGACCAGGACCGTCTTCGACTGGTGAAAGTCGATCGACAGGCGGTCGCCGGCCAGCGTCTGGCCTGAGAGCGCCGGCGCCGCCGTCCCGACTCGACCGTTGGGCGCCGCCTGCGAGACATCGGGT
>VBIS01000080.1:10284-29372 GCA_005880605.1 Chloroflexota bacterium | reverse complement strand
CATCGATGTCGCGATTGCCAGCGGCCTTGGTCACGCCCGCAACGCGGTGCTGGCTCGCACCGCCGATGGGGTGGTGGCCATCGGTGGCGGCCTGGGCACCCTGTCTGAGATCGCGCTCGCCTTACGCAACGGGCGACCGACCATCGGCATTCAGACCTGGCGGTTTGACCGCGATCGGCGCACCGAGCCGGAGCTGCCCATCGCCGACAACGCGAACGACGCGCTTGACTGGCTCTTCGCGCGGATGGATGGTCCATGAGCGCGCCCCATCAGCTTGATCAACGTGCCCGGGCCGGGTTTCGCCAGGCGTTTGGCTATCCGCCGGGTGCCGTCGCGGTTGCGCCCGGACGGATGAACATCATCGGCGAGCACACAGACTACAACGAGGGCTACGTGCTGCCGGCGGCAATCGACCGTCACCTCGCCGTTGCCCTTCGGTTGCGGCGAGACAGCCAGATCGCCATGCGCAGCGATCGCTTCCAGGCCACGGTTCATCTCGACGGCCTCCCCTCGCGCCGCCAGGGAAACTGGACAGACTATCTCGTGGGTGTCGCTCGCGAGATCGACCAGGAACACGGTCCCGGTCCGGGCCTGGACGTCTTCGTCGCGTCGGACCTGCCGGTGGGATCCGGCCTGAGCTCATCGGGCGCCCTCGAGGTCGCCAGCGCTGTGGCCATGCTGGCAGCGCGAGGCATCGAGGTGCCGGTGATCGAAATCGCCCGGCTCTGCCAGGCGGCCGAGAACGACTTCGTGGGCGCGAGGACCGGCATCATGGATCAATTCACGGCGCTGAAAGCCCGCGGCGGCAATGCCATGCTGCTCGACTGCCGATCGCTCGAGGACGAACAGGTGCCGTTACCCGATGGCCGCTTTGCCTGGTTGCTCGCCGACAGCCGGGTGCGTCACGAGCTCGCCGGCTCGGCGTACAACCAGCGCCGGGAGGAATGCGAGGCGGCCGCCGGCGCACTGGGGCTCTCGAGCCTCCGAGACGCCACGGAAGCCGACCTGGAACGAATAAGCAATCCCGTTGAACGACACCGCGCCCGGCATGTGATCACAGAAAATGCGCGCGTCCTGCAGGCGGCCGACGCGCTTCGCCGGCGCGCGCCCCGCGGCCTCGGGCCGCTCCTCTACGCATCTCATGAGAGCCTTCGACTCGATTTCGCGGTAAGCTGCCGGGAGCTTGACTGCCTCGTGGAGCTCGCCGCCGGGACGCCCCAGGTGATCGGCGCGCGGATGATGGGCGGTGGCTTCGGCGGCTGTGTGCTGGTGCTCGCCGAGTCGGCCGGCATGGACGATCTCGAGCAGCATCTCGCCGAAGGTTATGCCGACGAGTTTCATAAAGCTCCGGAGTTCTATCGGGTCCGGTCCGTGGACGGGGCAATGTCAGAGAGGTCGCGCTGATGGCCCTGAATGATTGTCTGTCCCTGTTTCCCAGGCAAGCCCTCAACCGGCAGGAGCTGACGACCGGCTGGCGGATGGCGATCGCGACCCTGGGGGAAGGCGAAGACCGTGGGTTTCCGCGGCTCGACTTCGATGACGATGGCTGGGCACCCGCCCAGGTGCCCCGTCTGCATGGCGCGACCAGCGGCAACGAGGCGATCTGGTACCGACTTCGGTTTCCCCGACCGCGTCATCGGCAACGGACGCTCTTACGATTTGAGGGCGCGTTTCTCGTGGCCAACGTCTGGCTGAACGGGCGGCTGCTCGGCAGCCACTATGGCTATTTCGCGCCATTTTCGTTCGATATTTCTTCGTTCTTGCTCGAAGAGAACGTCCTGGCCGTCTGCATCGAGGCGCCGGTAGAGACCGACCTTGCCGCGAAACGCCACCTGATGGGCCTCTTCAATGATTCGGACGCCAAGCCCTATCCGAGCCGCGAACTGGGGCGCCTGGGCGAGCAGTACGTCTGGCACGTCCCCATGGGTCTCTGGCAGCCGGTGTTGCTGGAGCAGGTTGGTCACGTCGTCGCCGAGTGGATGCATTGTGAGCCTCGCCTCGAGCAGGGTGACCTCGCGCGACTCACGTTGCGCACGAGGCTGCGCAATCTGGATGGCCGGATCATGACCGGAGAGCTGCTGCTCCGGGTCGCGCCGGATAATTTTCAGGGCGGCGCGCCCCTCGAAATGCGGCGTGCCTTCCGGCTCAATGGCCACGACGTCCAGGAGGTCGCCGTCGAGCTCGCCCTGCCGGACCCGCAGCTCTGGTACCCCTGGGCCCACGGCGAGCCCGCGCTCTATAAAGCCGACGTCGAGATCAGCGCCGATGAACATCAGAGTTCCAGCCTGAGCGAGACCTTCGGCATCCGCGAGGTCCGGCTGCAGACCCGAGCCGAAGGCTGGACCTACGCGATCAACGGCCGGCCGATGTTCATGCGCGGCGCGAATTATTGTTCCGAGTTTTTCCTGGACGCGGCCGGCGAAGATGTTCTGAAATCTGATGTGCAGCTGGCGCGCCAGGCCAACATGGATATGCTGCGCCTCAACGCCCACCTCGAGCCGCCCGCCCTCTACGAGTCCGCGGATCGCTCGGGCATCTTGATTTGGCAGGACATGCCCATGGTTGGTTCATATATCCATCGGGCCGACGTCCGCTCCCTGGCCTTCTTCCGGGAGGCCGTGACCGCCCAGGCCGAAGAGATGGTGCACTTGTTGTTCAACCGGCCCAGCGTGATCAACTACGCCGTCCACGCCGATCCACCGTGGAGCCGGTCGCAGAGCTGGCTGGGCGAGCGGCACACGGAGCAGCTGAACCTCGACGTGGATGAAGAGGCCGCAGCGCTGCTGCGCAGCCTCGATCCATCACGTCCGGCCCTCGCCGGGGCCGGTGACCAGGATTTGCACTGCGGCCACGGATGGTCGCAGGGCCACTGGCGTGATCTCGCCGGCCTCAGTCCGGCCTTCGTGTCTGAAGTCGGCGCCCAGGCCCTGCCGAATGCGAACTCGCCAGTCTGGCGGCACCTGAATCGCGGCTGGCCGGTTGCCGACGACGACGAGAGCTGGCGCTACGCCGGCTACCAGCCGGCGGAATGGCTGCGGAGCGGCATCGGGCCGCCCTCGGCGCATCCCAGTCGCGATGCCTACGTCCGCGCCAGCCAGGAGTACCAGGCGCACTTGCTGCGATTCGCGATCGATCAATTCCGGCGGCAGAAGTTCGCGCACTGCGGCGGCGTGTTGCTGTTCCAGCTGGTCGATAGTTTCCCGGCGATCACGGCGTCGATCGTCGATCAGGCCCGCCGGCCGAAGCGCGCCTACCGGACCGTCGCCGACGCATTCGCGCCCCTGTACTTGACCGTGGATCTGCCCGAGAACCAGGCGGCCGTCGATGGTCTGCTGCTGCGGCTGCCGCGCGGGCGGCTGCAACACTTACGCATCGTCTGCATCAATGACGACCCGGGGCGCCACGGTCGCGCGCGCTTGCGCTGGCGCATCGAGCGCGAGCGGGCGCATGACACCAGCCTTTGGCGCGAGGTCCGCGGTTGGTTCGCCAAGCGACGATTCCGCGGCCAGGACTGGGTGACAATCCCTGATCAGGTCGACCCCGCGATCGTTGTAGCCGAACCCGTGGTCCGCCTGCATGCCGACGGCGTCTATCGAGTCAGCGCCGAGCTGGAAGTATCCGGCCAGGTCGTCGCCCAGATGGAGCAAAGATTTCTCGTTGGCGACCCGCCTCGGCCGGGGCTCAGCGCAGGTCAGTCGGGCCGCCTGACTCAGCGGTCTGACGTGCTGGTGGAAGCTCGACGGTAGCCGGAACGTGGTTTGACCGGCAGATCTCGGCATAAAGTCTCCCGCTCGATCGCACCCGGCGTTCCTGGGTCGCCGGATCGCAGGCGATCAGGCCGAACTTGGCGCTGTAGCCCTCCGCCCACTCGAAATTGTCGAAGCTCGTCCAGTGCATGTAGCCACGAACGGGACTTCCGTCGTGGATCGCCCGAAGCATCGCCCGCACATGGGTCAACAAGAATTCCGGGCGCCGCGCGTCATCCCGGTCGGCGATGCCATTTTCCGTGACATAAATCGGCAGTTGCTCGCGGCGTAGCTCCATCAGGGTCCGATACAGTCCCTCCGGATAGAGTTCCCAGGCCAGGTCCGAGCGCAGAGCGGGTTCGACGAGCATCCGCTGGCCGAAGAGTTCGGCGCGATAGCGATGATTGAACTTGACGAGCTCCCGGGTGTAATAGTTCAGGCCGATAAAATCCTGGCTCTGCCGTGGACCACTGACTTTGCCGTTTCGACGCAATGGAAAGACCAGGCGGCCTTCGCGCAGCGATCGCAGCACGGTCTCGTTGAAGACGCGAGTAAACGCCGCGGCGACGGCCCGGTCTTGCGGCGCGAACCAGCGGGATGGGTCAAAGATCCGTAAATGGTGCGCGAGCCCGACCTGCAGCTGCGGATGCCTGCGCTTGATGCGCTCGTAGGCCAGCCAGTGGGCCCGTATTAGCGTCACCACGACCCTCAGGGCCGCCCCAAAGTCACGTTTGCCGGGCGGCCACTCGCCGTGCACGTAGCCCTGATAGGCAACGACCGTGGGCTCGTTGATCGTGATCCAGAACCGCGCCAGATCGTGCAGCTCGTCTGTGACGCGCTCGGCGAACCGGGCGAAGTACTCGGCCGTCTGAGGGCTTTCCCAGCCGCCCAGGGTCGAAATCCAGGTTGGATTCGTAAAGTGATGTAGCGTGACCATGGGCTCCATGCCCCGGTCGCGGAGGGCCTGCAGGACATCGCGATAATGCGTCAGGGCCGTCGCCGAGAATTCGCCAGGCGCCGGCTCGATACGAGACCATTCGACAGACAGTCTGTGGGCGTTTTGATGCAAAGAACGCAGCAAGTCGAAGTCGCTCGCGAATCGTTCGTAATGCTGGCAGGCCGGATCTGACCGATCACCGTTCTTGATATGGCCGCGGACCTGCTCCCATGCCCACCAGTCGTTGGCGTGATTGCCGCCCTCGACCTGATGCGCCGCCGTCGCCGTGCCCCACAAGAAATTCTCGGGGAACTTACCGTCGCTCACGCGGGCTGCTGGGCGATGATCGCCAACGTTATCGCAAGAATAATCAGCGCGAGGGTCAGGATCACCACCGCGCCAATCGGCCCGATCACGGCGGCGACGGCACGTTCGGTCGATATCCCGTAGTGCTGCCGGGTCGCGATCACCAGCAGCGCGTTCTGCCAGAGAAAGATTGCCACGCCCACCAGACCGACCAGCTGGCCGACGGGCAATTCGGCCCTGGCATTGCCCTGGAGCTTCAGCAACGCGTCTGCCAGTGCTACCGGGAGGGCGACCAGGCCGATGAGCGCGGCATAGCCCAGGAGTTTGACAAGTCCGGTAAAGCTGCCTCGTCCACCCAGGGCTCGGGCGATCAGGTGAATCACGCCGGCCGCGGCGATCCAGAGAATCGTGCTCACGGCAATGCCATAGACCGGGATCAGGAATCGATGCATGTAGACCCAACGAGCGTAGATATCGGCCCCCTGCGCTGTCAGCGACGAGAGCGAACCAAGATTGGCCGGCGGGCGAAACGGTCCCAGCGCCGCGAGTTCCGCGATGGCCGCTGGCAGCGTCACGGACAGCCCCAGGGCCAGCAGGCCATCAGCGAGGCGCCGGCGCGCATCGATCACGCCCAGGGCCGAAAACGGGTGACGGACCAGCTCGACCAGGTCCGGCCACAGGAACATCGCCCGGCATTGTAGCCGGAACCCCCCTATAATCCCGCGAGGTCATGGCGTCAGTCGATCCCGGCCGTGAGAATTCTGGGCTGGCGGACCGGACGACGGCCCTCGTTGGCTGGACGATCGCCTGGCGGGCTGCCAGCGCCATCGCGACGCTCGCCCTGGGGGCATTCTTGATCCGGCGGCTTCCAGCCGCCGAGTACGGCCGCTATACGTTTGTGCTCAGCGTTCTGGTCTATATCGCCTTGCTGGCGACGTTCGGGCAGGACCAGGGATTGCTCCGATACCTGCCGGAGGTCCTGGGCCGCCGCGACCGGGCCGCCGCCCATGACCTGCTGGGTAAAAGCGCGATCGCGATCATTGCCGTCTGGCTGCTGACCAGCGCTCTGGTCTATCTCTTTCGCGGCGAGATAGACGCCGTGCTGCACGCCCACGTCGCCGATTTACTGGCCCTGGGCACGCTCTTGCTTCTCGGCGGCATCGCAGCCGGCGTCCTGTCGTTCGCGCTGGTGGCGATCTATGACATGCGCAGCCAGGCGATCGCGACGCCGATTGCAGGGGCGCTCACCCTGGGCCTCGCCGTCTTGTTCTTGCAACGCGGCGCTGATCTTCGGGCTGTTCTGGTGGCCGGTGCGGTCGGCCAATCGGCTCTCGCGCTGACTTACTTACTTATTCTCTTGCGGCGGATTCGGCGCGCCGAGGGGATCCCCGGCGACCGGGTGGGCTGGCGCCGATTGCTCGTGTACGCGAGCGGCTGGCTGCCGAGCCTGTTGATCGCCTCGGCCGTCGGCCTGCAGTTCGAGAATATTTTTCTCTTGCGTTTTGCCGGTTCAACGGCCGTGGCCTATTACGACACCGGGTACAACATTCCACAACGACTCGTCTCCCTGATTCCCAGCTTGCTGACGGGGGCCTGGGTCGTTGGCACGCTGGAGGGCTGGCGTCATGAGACAAACCGAGTCCGGATCTCAGTCATGGCGTTCTACAAGGGCATCTTTCTCGTCGCGTTCCCACTGGCTTTTGCCGGGAGCGCCCTGCTCGCACCCGTGATCAGGCTCTATACGTCGGGTCGTCTGCCACCGGCTGAACAGATTGCGCCCCTGATGCTGCTCTTCTTCGTCGCCGCGTTGCTGGCGACACCATGGGGCCTCGTTGTCCGCGTGCGGGAGCTGGCCTGGTTGAACGCGTTGATCACGATTGCGCAGCTGGGCTTCGCGGCGATCGCCGATTTCTGGCTGATCCAGAGCTTTGGCCTCTGGGGCGCGGTCGTCGCCGTCGGCCTGACGACGGCATTGACGTTGGGGCTGACGTTCGCCGCCTGGTGGGCGTTTGATCGCGGGACGATGGCGATTCCGTGGGGCTACGCCTCGCGGTGCGCCCTCGCCGCGTCGCCATATTTGCTGTTACTGCCCTTAGCCTTCGTCCACCTGCCGACGCGGGTGCTGCTCCCGGTCGCCCTTTTGGGCACGGCCGTGACGGCGCTGGCCTGGGCCTACCTGATCCGACGGCTGGGCTTGCTGTCGGACCGGGAGGTTCCGCTGTTGCATCTAAGCCGACACGCCCCGGTCCGTCTTGCCTTGCGCTATCTCGCGCCTAGCGATAGATGACGGCCATGTTGTTGAAATCGCGCCAGCTCGACTCGAACGTGGACTTGCTCACCCAGTACTGGCTGCCAAACTGATCGTCATTGACCCGGACCTGGGTTGGCGAAACCCCGGTAAGAATCACAGAGTGTTCCGCCAACGAGTACCTGACAATCCGGCCGTCCCACGCGGTCCAGGTCCGCACCGCGGGTCGCGACCAGCGAGCTTCCATCCAGATCTGGACGGGATGGCCCGCCGCTAGCTCGGCATAAACGGTCGCCGCCGAGAATCCCTCGCCACCGTAGGCATTGGGCAGGCCGTGCGAGCGTGCGATCGCCAGAATCACCGGGTAGTAAACGCCATAGCCGGTGTGTCCGGTCTCGCTGCCGTTGACGTCGCCGACAAAGTTCGTATACGGGTCACCCCATTGGACAATCACGCCGTTCGAGACCACCGGGCGCCGGAGGTCGGCATGCTCGTACGCGAATAACGCGTCTTGCGAATACCAGTGGCCGTAGTAGGCGAGCCCCATTTGCATCGCGGCCGTTTCACAGTTCAGGTTCCGAGTCTGCCGGTAGATTGGCACCGCGATCGTCTTATATCCAGCGGGCGCAACCCATACCCGCGGCGCCGCGGCGACCGCAGGCGCCGGCGTCGGATCGGGCAGCGGCGGGACATACTGTACGTAAATCTCCGTCGGCGTGAGCGGCGCCTCGAGGTCTGTCGCGTGTTGGATCCGTCGTATCGCGGTCGCCGGCCCCGTATAGGGCAAAGACGCGGTCACGAGGGGGGCAATGGCCGCAGCCGGATGCGTCGGTACCGGGCTCAGCAACAGGCTGCTGGCTACCGTCCCGCCAAGCACGGTCATGGATGCGATTGTTCCGATCTTCATGCTGGCCCCACGTGTTGCGTTCAACCTAACGGCGATTCGTTGCGACGCAGATTCCGGGTTTGCGAACGTCGTGAAGCCGTGACGCCGACGTTTCGCGTGGGGCTTCGGGCGTTACTATCTGGAGACTTGCTGAAAGACAAAGTCGCAATTGTTACGGGCGCCGGCCGCGGCATCGGCGAGGGAATCGCCCGCAAGCTGGCCCAGGACGGCGCGATTGTCATATGCGCCGATGTCAATGAGACAGACGCCACGGCCGTGGCGTCGAGTCTGAGGCCTGCCGGCATCGGTGTTCGTCTGGATGTATCGAACGCGTCCGAGTGCGACGCCGTCGTGAAGGACGCGCATGATCGCTACGGCCGGCTGGATATTCTCGTCAACAACGCCGGCATCAATCGGGACGCGATGCTGCACAAGATGTCGGACGATCAATGGCACCAGGTGATCGCGGTTGATCTCACTGGTGTCTTTTTCATGACCCGCGCGGCGAGCCGCATCATGCGTACCGCCGGCTCCGGGCGAATCGTGAATATCTCGTCCGCGAGCTGGATGGGCAACATCGGCCAGGCCAACTACGCGGCCGCCAAGGCCGGCGTCGTCGGTCTGAGCCGCACAGCGGCGAAAGAATTGGCGCGCTCGCAAGTCACGGTCAACGCCCTCTGCCCGGGCTTCATCGACACGACCATGACGCGCGGCATCCCGGATGCGATCCGGGAGCAACAACTGGCCAAGATCCCATTGGGCCGCGCGGGCCAGCCGGCCGATGTTGCCGCGGTTGTCGCCTTTCTCGCGTCGGACGAGGCAGGCTATATCACTGGCGAAGTGATCAACGTCGGCGGCGGCTACATTCTTTGAGCGACAATTTTCCCTCCCCCCTTGTGGGGGAGGGTCAGGGTGGGGGGTGAGAGTCGCCTCCGTCCCCGAAGCCATCGCCGCGATCCCGGACGGCGCCACGGTCGCGGTCGACGGCTTCACGCTGATGGGCGTCGCCGAGGCGCTCTACGAGGGCATAGAGAAAATCTTTCGTGCGACCGGCCATCCACGAGACCTGGTCATCGTGCATGCCGCTGGCCAGTCGAATCGAAAAATTGGCTTCGAGCACTTTGCCGTCGAGGGCCTGGCGAAGCGCATCGTCGGTTCGCACTGGGGTCTCATGCCCCGGATGTCTGCATTCCTGGGCCAGGGCCTGGCCGAAGCCGTCTGCCTCCCTCAGGGGCAGCTGTCTGGTCTTTATCGCGCCATCGCCGCGGGCCGGCCGGGGAATCTAACCCGGATCGGCCTCGGCACCTTCGTCGATCCGAGGATCGAAGGCGGCAAAGTCAACCAGCCGGCGCGCGATCACGCACCGGACTACGTGTCGATCCAGACGATCGATGGACAGGAATTCATGTTCTATCGAAGCTTCAAGATTGACATCGGCATTTTCCGCGCCAGCGCCGTCGACCAGGACGGCAATTGCGCGACCGACGAAGAAGCCGTCATGCTGGATGCGCTGGCCATCGCCCAGGCGGCGCATAACTCCGGCGGCATCGTTATCTGCCAGGCCAAGAAGCTTGTCGCCCGCGGCGCCATCGTGCCGAGACAGGTCACCGTCCCCGGGGCACTCGTAGATCTGGTGGTCCAGGCGCCCGATCCGGAACGTCAGCACCGGCAGACGGACGGAGCATTTTTTGACGCGATCTATATTTCGCCATCGACAGGTACCGAGTTGCCGCTCGCCGAGTACTCGACCAGGCTGGCCATCGGCCGCCGGGCTATTCGATCTTTGCACCAGGGCGACATCGTGAACATTGGCACCGGCATCCCGGGCGACAGTGTTGGCCCGGCATTGGCGGAGGCCCGGCTATCTGACGCGATTACCCTCACTGTCGAATCCGGGGTGTACGGCGGAGTGCCCGCCGGCCGTGTCGACTTTGGCATCACCGCGCATCCGACGGCGATCATCCCGCATGCCAGCCAGTTTGATTTCTACAACGGCGGGGGACTGGATGCCACATTCATGGGCGCCGGCCAGGTCGACCGCGAAGGCAACGTGAATGTCTCTCGCTTGGGCGGCCGCATCATCGGCGCCGGCGGATTTATCGATATCACCCAGAGCGCGAGGCTGGTTTGTTTTTGTTTCACGCTCGAGGGCAGCCACGATAAGTTCGTCAATCGTGTGGACCAACTGACATTTAGCGCCGAGCAGGCGCGCAAGAACAAGCAGCAAGTGCTGTATGTCACGGAGCGAGCCGTGTTCGGGCTCGAGCCCGACGGCCTCGCCTTGATCGAAATCGCCCCCGGCCTAGATGTGAACGACGTTCTCAGTCAGATCCCCTTCCAAGTGAAGGTTCGTCAGCCGATGGCGCAAATGCCCGAAGATATCTTCCGGCCGACCGTGGCGCCATTCAATCTGCCGCCGCGGCCAGCCGGCAAGACAGCAACGTCACGGGGCCGTTAGCTCAGGTGGTTAGAGCGGCCGGCTCATAACCGGTTGGTCGAAGGTTCGAGTCCTTCACGGCCCACCATTTTGGGGAGAACCGTGCTCAATGCAAGCACAACCCTATAACGGCGAGGGTTAGGTCAAACTCGCGAGGCGCCGTTCGGCTCTCGCGAGCTAAAAGAAAACCCCGCTGCTTCCAGCGGGGTCATGAGGTTCGCCGAGAGCCCTAGGAAACGATGTCAGGCCGAACCGTCCCAGGTACAACGGTTGTCGCTTGGGATTCTTCCCCAGGTTACGGTTAAGCCTCGGCCGTAGCGACACCACCCGGTGATCACGCCGTCCGCGAGCTAGGCATGACTCGCTTTGGTGGTGGGATCGCTTTGAACCGGCCATCTTTACGCTCGAGCGCCCAGCCTTCTTCGTGGACCATCCGATGATGGTGCCGGCACAGGAGCGCCAGGTTGGGCAGCTCCGTGGGGCCGCCCTTGATCCACCAGATCAAGTGGTGCCCGTCGCACCAGCTCAGCGGCCGGTCGCAGCCTGGGAACACGCAATGTTGGTCGCGGGCTTCCAGTGCCCGCCGCGTCGACGCGGGGATGGTCCGGCTCGCATGGTTGAGCTCGTGCTCGAGCTCGCCGCGGCCGGTGATTTGCGAGATGGCCGTATCGCAGGCGATGCGCTGTACGGTCGCCGCCGGTACCGTGCCGCCACCCTCGAGCTCGCCCGCCGGCGCCCCTGGGATTCCCGCCAGGGTGTCAAGGCTGGCCCGGATGATCAGCTGCGGCCGCGGGCCAGCGCCGTCGCGCCTGCCGCCGGCTCGCTGTCGGCAGAGTTCGATCAGGGCGTCATGCTGGCGCTGGCCATGCGTGCGCTCATCATCCTTGATCGGCTTCATGAAGGCCGCCAGCGCCGTCCGCACCGTCGCGCCGCCCTCGGCGTCCAGCAGGCCATCGATCCGGACCATGCCGTCCTGTGGTTCGCTCAGATGCAGATAGCGTCGGGTATGCGCGCGGTTAGATTCGGCGAGCGCGCCCTCGGCGTCGATCCGGTGCTCGAAGCTCTTGGCCACGCTAACGAACTGGCCCGGGTCGCGGGTCTGCGCCTCGTGCAGCAGGCTGGCCTCTTCTTTGCGCACCGCGGCCGCGCCCACGTGATCGGCCGTCCGGGCGATTAGCGCCACGTGCTCGTAGCCCAGGTCGCCCCGGGCGAAGGCGGCTTCCGTTTTGGGAAGCTGGTCCAGCTGGCGAGCGATGCCGACGCGCTCGGCCGCCGCGGCGCCCGAGAGCTTGCACTTCCATTTGAGCCAGGCGATCACGGAGAGGGCGCCGTCAGCGGCGTACTCGCCCGACTTATCGAAGCGGCGCACGCCGCCAGCAAAGGCGGCTTCCAGCGGGTCGATACCGCTTTCCCGGATCTGGATCAGAGCCTCGCTCAGCGCTTCGCCCTCGGCCTGGCCGACGAAGGCCGAGACCGCCTGGACGCCCGTTCGAAGTGAGGCCAAGGCGGCTTCCAGTTGATGGGCTCTGGGCTTTCGTCGGACCTCGACCGCGGCCATGGTTTAAGCGTGCACCATGTTTGCGACAGCTGTCTGTCGCGAGGCTCAATTATCTCGTAATTAGTGCTGCTGCTCGGCTGCGTGGTCCTCGGTGATGTACTGCTCGACCAACTTGCTGCCGATCCCGACCTCGTCGAGCGGTCCGTAGTTATTCGTCACCTCCGAGGTGCGCACGATCTTGGGACCGTCCCAGTGTTGCACCTTGCCATTCATGTGCAGGATCCAGACTTCAAGCTTTCCGTCCGGTAGCACCCGGCCGACGCGTGCGAACCGGCGACCGCGGGTCTTCAGGCGCACGACGTCTTTGACCGCGAATCGTTGCGGTGGGGTGGCACCGGCCAGGCCATCGGGTGACTCCGAGCCCGGTTGACTGGCCCGCCCCGGTCGTAGCTTCCGCGCGATCCGCGCGACCGGATCATAAACATCGGTTGCCATGCGCTCCTTCAGGGGGATGATGGCGTTGTCCGTGATTTTGATGTGCTCGGGGCAGACCTCCTGGCAACACTTGGTGATATTGCACATGCCGACACCTGCCTTGCCGTGCAGCAGGCCGGTGCGCTTGCGGGTATCCAGCGGATGCATCTCGAGGGCGGCGATCCGCACCATGTAGCGCGGCCCGTAGTAGGCCGACTTATCGTCGTGGTTGCGCAGCACGTGGCAGACGTCCTGGCAGAGGAAGCACTCGATGCACTTGCGATACTCGTAGACGCGTTCCGTGTCTTCGGGCAGCATCCGATAGGGGACCGGCTCGTTCGGCGCCGGCGTGAATCCCGGGATTTGCTTGTTGACCTCGTAATTCCATGAGACGTCCGTGACCAGGTCCTTGATCAGCGGGAACGTCCGCATCGGCCCTACGTGGATCTCTTGATCCGCGAACTCGTCGACGCGGGTTTTACACATGAGGCGCGGCCGCCCGTTGATCTCGGCGCTGCACGAGCCGCATTTGGCGGCCTTGCAGTTCCAGCGGCAGGCCAGATCGTTCGCAAAATTCGCCTGGACGTAGTGGACCGCGTCGAGCACCACCATGCCTTCGACCGCCGGGACTTCAAAGCGTTGTTCCTGACCGGCGTCGCTCTCACCGCGGAAAATCTGGAGAACGATCGGGGCGCTCATGTTCGAACCTGCTGGGGTTGGGGCGGCTTTGCTGCCGGCGGCGGCGAAGGCGGTGGCGTCGACGCCGCGTCGGCGAAAAGCTTGGCCAGCTCGGGCGGCATCTCCGGCACCGGCCGTGTCTTGAGCTTGACCTGGCTCCCCTCGTTGTAGGCGATGAAGTTGACGCGGCCAAGCGCTGGGTCTTTCTCGAGGTAATCCAGCCGCCAATGCGCGCCCCGGCTCTCGCGTCGCTCGATCGCCGCGCGTACGATGGCTTCTGCGACCGTCAACATGAAGCGAAGATCCCGAGCCGTGTGCCAGCCGGGATTGTATTTGCGCGATCCGGGCACGTGGACCCGGGCCGAACGCTGCCGCAGCTCCAGGATTTGATCGAGACAGGCCTTGAGTGATTTTTCTTCGCGTGCCAGGCCGGCGCCATCCTGCATCGCCTGCTGAAGCTGCTGCTGCAGCAGGTAGGGATTTTCGGTTCCGCTGGCGCTGAGCGCCAGCAGGAGGATCTTTTGCTCCTGGTCGATCTGACGCTCGTCGATCTTGCCCTGGCCGACGTCGCGCGCATAAGCACCGGCCGCGGCCCCGGCGCGCCGGCCGAAGACCAGCAGGTCGGAGAGCGAATTTCCACCCAGTCGATTGGCCCCGTGTAATCCGGCCGCCGCCTCGCCGGCCGCGTACAGCCCGACAAGCGTCGTGGCTCCGGTCTCGGCCTCGACGCGCAGCCCGCCCATGGCGTAGTGAATCGTCGGCGCGACCTCCATGGGGTCCTTCGTGATGTCGACGTCGGCGAGCTTGAGAAACTGCTCGTACATCGACGGCAGCTTTTTCTTGATTTTGTCCGCGCCGAGATGCCGCACGTCGAGATTGGCGCCGCCGTGCTCGGTGCCGCGGCCGGCCTGGACTTCTTTGTAGATCGAGCGCGCCACGACGTCACGCGAGGACAGCTCTTTTTTCTTGGGGTCGTACTCCAGCATGAAGCGCTTGCCCTCGCTGTTCGTGAGGTAGCCGCCCTCGCCGCGCACGGCCTCCGTCACCAGGATGCCGCGAACACCGGGCGGCCAGACCATGCCGGTGGGATGGAACTGAACCATCTCGGGGTCGAGGACCTCGGCCCCAGCGTCGAAACCCATTCCGACGCCGTCGCCGGTGCCCTCCCACGAGTTTGACGTCACTTTGTAAATGCGGCCCCACCCGCCGGTCGCGATGATCACGGCTTTGGCCTTGAAGGCGACGAAGCCGCCGTCAACGCGGTTGTAGCCGAAGGCGCCGATGACCCGATCGCCATCCTTGAGCAGCCTGGTCAGGGTCACCTCCATGTGCACCTCGATGCCCAGCTGGACGATGCGATCCTGCAAACTGCGAATCATTTCCAGGCCGGTGCGGTCGCCGACATGGCACAGGCGCCGATACGTATGGGCGCCAAACGCGCGCTGCAGAATGCGACCATCGGGGGTGCGGTCGAAGATTGCCCCGTAGGTCTCGAGTTCGTAGACACGTTCCGGGGACTCGCGAGCATGCAACTCGGCCATCCGCCAGTTGTTGATCAGTTGGCCGCCGCGCATCGTGTCCTGGAAGTGGACCTGCCAATTGTCATCCGGGTCGACGTTGCCCAGCGCGGCAGCGATGCCACCTTCGGCCATGACCGTGTGGGCCTTGCCCAGCAGCGACTTGCACACGACGGCCACTTGCGCGCCAGCCGCCGCGGCCTCGATCGCGGCGCGCATGCCGGCACCGCCCGCCCCGATCACGAGCACGTCGGTCGTCAGGGTTTGGTAGGCCTCGCTCAGAAGATCACCCTTGGCTCGTGGATCACTCCGGCCATCAACAGCCGGATGTACACGTCCGTGAGCGCGACCGAGAACATGCTGTACCAGGCCCATGCCCCGTGCTGCGGATTCGCGCGGTTGAGCAGCATGACGATTCGCTGCCAGATACGGCCGGCCCGCACGCGCGAGAAGCGATCGATGCGACCGCCCATCAAGTACCGGAAGGAATGGCAGGTCAGGCTGTACAGGCTCAGCAGCGTGACGTTGACCAGCATCACCACCGAGCCGAGGCCAATGAAAAAGTGCCCATGGAACACGAACGCGCGCACCACGTCGACCCAGAGAAACAACAGCACGACCAGGCTCAGCAGGAGGAAGTACCGATGATAGTTATTCAGCACCCAGGGGAAACGAGTCTCGCCGTGATATCGGCCACGCTTCAACTCCTGGATGGCGCAGGCCGGCGGGTCCCAGAAGAACGAGCGAAAGTAGGACTTGCGGTAGTAATAGCAACTGCCGCGCAAACCGAGTGGGATCACCGCGAGGAAGGGAATCAGGATGCCAATGATCGGGATCTTGAACAGGCCGAAGCCGAGCCAGGTGGAGAAGAAGGGCGAAACGTAGGGATCGTACGCGACCACCGTGCCGGAGAAAACCGACCAGGTGGCATAGAGGACGAAGGCGCTGTAGCAGACGACCGTCAGGGCCGGCTCGATCCACCAGGCCCGACCCGGTGAGGCCTCCTTGGCCGACGCCGGCCGCGGAGCGAGGGTTTCTACGGCCACGCAACAATTTTAGTGTGCGGTCAGTTCAGGCCAGGGTTACGTCAGTCGGAGTTGGCGCTGCGCCGCCCGAGCAGGACGCCGACAACCGAGGCGACGACGGCCAGTCCGAGCGCCGCCCGGGCCGGAATGCCATGGCGCCCGTTCGGTGTTTGACCGTTGCTCGCCACCCGCCGGCGCTCGCCCTCGGGCCCCGATTCGGGAGCCGCCACGGCGTGACTATCTTTGCCAGGCAAGTCGATGGGCACCGGGTAAATCACACTGTTGACCTCGACGCCGATCATGGTGATCAGTCCGAGGAAGAAGAAGAACGTCATCAGGAGGAAGAACAGCCCGAAGGTCTTGCCGTACTGGTTGATGCCGTTATTAATCGACAGGTACAGGGGGAACAGCAGGGTGATCAGCTCAAAGAGCAGGCCCGCGACAAGCGCGCCGGGGATCACTTTGCGAAACTGCTGCTTGCGGTTCGGGATGACGTAATACATGCTGCCGAACAAGAGGAAGCCGGCGGTGATTCCAACCGCCACTTGTAGGATGAAGGCCGCCACGCCGGAGTAGAGAAATTCTGGAATGTTGGGGATGTGCTTGAGGGCGGGGAGAAGCGCTGATGTCGCCACTGCGACGCCCACGAGGATGGTGAAGAGGAAGACCATGCCAAAAGCGATCAGGCGCTGGCGAAGAAAATCCCGGGGCTTGGTATGGTAGATCACCGCGAATGCCTGTTCGATGACACCGAACAGGGCCGATCCACCCCAGAGCAAACCGACGAGGTCGAGTAGATCCTGTCGTTTGCCTGGCCGAACAGCCGTAACACCAGGCCGAGCAAAGATGCGGCAAAGATCACGATGGGGAACATGGCAAACAGGGCATTCCAGGCGATCAGCGCCGCCCAGTTTGGCGCCTGGTCTTCGAGGAATTTGCGGATGACACGCCCCGGCACGCTCTCCATCAGCCGCGCCATGGCATCGATTCTACCTGACATCGGTCCTATCAATTAAATGGCAACCGCGCACACCGAAGTCGAGTCGCACAAACGGGCCGCCGCCGAGCGCGCCGTAGAGTTGGTGCGGCCGGGAATGATCGTCGGTCTTGGTACCGGGAGCAGCGCCCGCTACTTCATCGACGGGCTGGGCCGGAGCGTGCGAGCGGGCCTTAAGGTGCGGGCCGTTGTCACCTCGGATGAGAGCAGGAGGTTAGCTGAAGCGGCAAACATCCCGATCACGGACCGGATCGACGGCGGGCTCGATCTCGCGGTCGACGGCGCTGACGAGATCGACGCGGCCGTGAATTGCATCAAGGGCCGGGGTGGGGCGCTCCTGCGCGAGAAGATCGTTGCCCACGCCAGTCGCCGCTTCGTCCTGGTGGCCGATGAAAGCAAGCTCGTCGGTCGCTTGGGACGCGGACCCGTACCGATCGAGATTTTGCCCTTCCTCTGGGAGGCGACCAGCCGTTCGGTCGAATCGCTTGGCGGCCGGCCGGAACTGCGGTTGGTGGCCGCGGAGCCGCGTGATCGAGCACGGGCTCTTCTTTGGCATGGCAAAAGCCGCCATCATCGGTTCCGCGGCTGGCATACGAGTGATGGGCGAGCTGTGACCCGTTATGCTTAGGCGCTGAATGGCGTTCGAATACAAGGTCGTCACCACCGTGGACGAAGCCAATCAGCTGTCCGATGACGGGTTCGAGCTCTTTACCATCCTGCCACCCGGACCGGCCGGCGGCCCAGATCGCCTTTATATGCGCCGCGAAAAGCGTCGCGGACAGACACCGGGATTCTCCCGAGAGTCCAAATCTAGCTAGCGCGCCTAGGGCGAAGACCCGATTGACGGAGTTTTGGCCGCAACCTATACTGAACGGGTCAGGATTCCGGCAAATGTAGGGTGGAATTTCCGCCCTCATTGTGTTTATTGGGGTTCGGGATAGGGTAGGAGTGACAGGCCCGTCGGCGGGCGTTCACAGGAGTTACGAGTGCTTCCAGGAATGACAATGACAACTCAGGCGCCCGATTACGCATCCGCGGTTCGCGCGATGTCGCAGGCCGCCGCCGAGGCGGAGCTGACGCACGCGCCGGTTCGACTCGCCTACTGGCGGATCGCGGCGCTGGACACGCTGCTCGACCGGCTGGAGGAGCTCCGGCTGGCGAATGAGCGTCTCCTTCCGGAGGACATCCGTGAGCAGGTCGTGACCTACGCGGCTCGCCACGACACGGAGCTGGCCGATCGCCTTCGGCGGATCGATGCTGAGGATCTCAACGCGGTCCATGACGCCGTCTTCGAGGCGCAGGGCCGGGTGATGCTGCAGCTGGCCGAGCTCCGGCGCGTGCCCAACTGGCAGGATCTCGATCTCATCCTCGCACCCGGAGACGACGAAGCCGCCTAGCGCGAGCCTCGACACGAGCGACCCCGCCGATCGCGAGCGGCCGCTCGATATCCTGGCGGACCGCGCCCGCCGGCTGCTGACGATCCAATGGGCCGACGGCCATCAATCGGCCTATGACTTCGAGCTGCTTCGCTGGAAGTGTCCGTGCGCCGAGTGCGCCGGCGAGATGGGGATGCCCGGAAAAATCGCAAGCACGCAGTCCTTGACCGACGACCAGATCGAGCTCGCCCAGGTTGAGGCCGTGGGTCTGTTTGGCATCCGTCCCTACTGGAAGGATGGGCACAATACCGGGATCTACGGCCTCAGCTTTTTACGGGCGATCTGCCCCTGTGAGGACTGCGCTGCGGCTTAGACGGTTTTGCCGTTGAGGCCGAGGCTGGCTTCGAGCGCGGCCTTCGGCTTGTAGCCGACAACCTGCTCGGCGAGCTTGCCATCGCGGAACATGGCGACGTAGGGGATCCCGCGGACCCGGTAGCGCTCGGCCAGAGCGGGCTCCTCGTCGACGTTGACCTTGGTGATCTTGACCTCGGTATGCTCGATCGCGAGCTGCTCGAGGACGGGCGACAGCATCTTGCACGGGCCACACCAATCGGCGTAAAAGTCCACGATCACGGGCTGCTCCGAGAGCAGGACCTGGTCCTCAAAGGTGGCGGTGGTTACCTTGACTGCTTTACTCATGACTCTCCCTTGCTTAGACGATCTATCAAGATTAACCCAGAATCGAGCCTGAAAATTCCCGAGCTGTATTCAGGCCGGCGGTCGAGGGCCTAGTTCGAAAAGACCTCGACGACCATGGTCTTGGCGCCATTGCTGGCGACGCCGATCCCGACCTGGTGGTATGCGCCCTTCAGGATGTTCGCCCGGTGGTCCGGCGAGTTCATGAACATGGTGTTGATGCCCACCATCGACGGGTTGGTGGACCAGGCGATGTTCTCCCCGGCC
>VBIS01000080.1:0-10156 GCA_005880605.1 Chloroflexota bacterium | reverse complement strand
TTGCGGGGGACGGGCACCACGCGGGCGGCTACGGCCGCGGGCGCGGCGGGAGCTGGGGCGGCGGCCGGAGTGGCCGGAGGTGGGGACGGTGGTGCGTCGTCAACCAGCCTGGCGAGATCATTCGCGCCCGTATGCCGCGGCTGCAGGAAGGCGACGTTGACGGTTGCAACCCGGCCGATCCGGCTGGCCACAACCGAGTGGGCTCGCTGAGACCCAACCACGGCGATGATCGCCAGCGTCAACAGCGGAATGCTAATGATGAATGTCGCGCGCGTGACGGAACGTGACAATTCAAATCCCCCTTGTGATCTGAGTCGGGCGTCGGGGGATTCTAGGCCGCGTCTACCTGCCAGACCAAGCGGTCAGGCGCCCGAGAAAGGTGCCAGCCCGGGTATCAGGCCGAAGCGGCCACGAAGAAGAGCAGCTGGCCCAGCAGCTGCCCCGGCAGGATCGCGATCATGGCGAGGTAAAGCAGGCCGGTCGTCGACATGAACGACCGCAGCCGGCAGGTTGCCAGCGCCAGGGCCCCCGCCACCAGCGGCAGGATGACCGAACCGAGCGCCCAGAGGACCGAGAGCACCGGGCTCAAGCCCAGGGCATGGGTCAGGGAGCCGGAGCCGCGGCCCACCCCGCCCAGGGTCACCGGCACGACGGCGGCCTGCGCGGCCGAAAGCGCGACCATGAGCGCAACGCCGGCGCTGGCGAGCCCTGATCCGGCGAGGGGCGCGAAGGTCGCGGTGATCCCGGCCAGCACGAGCACGCTAGCCAGAAGCGCTAGTGCCGCGCCTGCCGTCGATGGGCCGCGGCCGCGCCAGGTGACGACGGCATTGACCAGCAGCGCCAGGACGAGGCAGCCCTGCAGAAAGACCAGGGCATTGGCTGCCGGCTGATTGATGGTCAGGAGATGGCGATAGGAGCCCGGCGGCGCTGCCAGCACGACGAGGAAGGCGAGCACGCCGAAGATCGCGTAGGTCACCGCGATGAATTTCAAAAAGCCCAGCGTCAAGCCGCCGGCCCGCTTAAGGTAGGCGACCGTGGCGATGCCGCCGATGGTGGTCTCCGCCAGGGTCAAGAAGAGAGCCAGGGGCAGGGTCAGCGTCGCCACGCATTCGTGGCAGCTGGTGATGGGAACGGCGTCGAGCAGGAGCATGCGGGCCGATATAGATTAGGCAAGTGACGGCTTCGGAACCGGACGACCGGCACGGCTTCATCCCGGTGAGCTATGAAAACGGGACGTGGAAAACGCCCGAAGGGACCGAGGTGCCCTGGTACGAGGTGCAGACCGACCTGCTGCCGGAGGCCGAGGTACAGGGTGAGCTAGAGCGGGTCTTAAGCGTGTACGGCGTCAGCGATGTCGTGGTCGATGCCTTCGACCAGTTTCGGAAGGAACTGAAGCATCCGTCGACGGATGAACCTTCCCCCTCTGGGGAAGGGCCGGGTGGGGGCTGATGCTCTTTCGGCGCGATCGCGAGACGGATCCACGCGTGATCAAGGACCCGCATCGATTGCCACCCGGCCAGGTGCTCACACAGAAATGGCCGGTGCTCTCCTATGGCAGTCCGCCTCGCTACGACATGGCGAAGTGGCGACTGCGCCTCGATGGCGAGGTCGACGCGGCGGCGACGCTGACCTGGGACGAGGTCCGCAAGCTGCCGACGACGGCGATCTCGGCTGACATGCATTGCGTCACGACCTGGAGCCGGCTGGACAACGCCTGGGAGGGCGTTGCCTTCAAGGATCTGGTGGCCTTGGTCAAGCCACGACCTAACGCCGCCTACGTGATCGCCCATTGCGACGCCGGCTATACGACAAGCCTCTCAGTCGACATCCTGGCCGACGACGACGTCTTGATTGCCTATCGGCATGACGGTGCCGAGCTCACGCCGGAGCACGGCGGGCCGCTGCGGCTGGTCGTCCCCAAGCGCTATGCCTGGAAGAGCGCGAAATGGCTGGAACGACTGGAGTGGGTCGAGCACGACCGCCTCGGTTTCTGGGAGCGCAACGGCTATAACAACGCCGCCGATCCCTGGAAAGAAGAGCGCTACTGGTAGTTATACTCGACTAACGGGGTGCGTTTGGAACGCTGAGAGGTGGAACGCTCCGCCAACCCTTGGAACCTGATCTGGGTAATGCCAGCGGAGGGAAGATGGTTGAGCACGCCGCTCCTAGCGACGAATTTCTCAAGGTCGAGACTCATGGCATCGAGCCGATCCCAACGCGCGAGCGCAAGGGATCTCCGCACGATGTCGCCTGGCTGTGGGTTGCGGCTTTCGCCAACTTTGTCTCGCTAATCACCGGCGCCCTGCTGGTGACGTTCGGGCTCGGAGTCTTCGAGGCGATCCTTGCCGTCGCGGTCGGCGCGGTGCTGGCCGCGTGCCTGCATGGGCTACTGAGTGTCGCCGGGCCACGCTTCGGGACCACCCAGGTGGTCGCGGCCCGCGAGACCTTCGGCGTTCGTGGCGCCTATCCCGGCGCCTTCTTCACGCTCTTTCTGGCGGTTGGCTGGTTCGCCGTCGACTGCGTCATCGCGGCGCAGGCGGTGGCGCAACTGGCCCGCCTCACCGGCCTGCCACAGGGGAACGTAACGAACGGCGTGGCCCTGTTGATCGTCGTCGTGCTGTCCGTGCTGGTCGCGGCCTACGGCCACCAGACGATCGCGGTCTTCGAGAAGTACGGTGCCATCGTCTTCGTGGTCTTCTGCGCCGTCCTTGGCCTGGCTCTGCTGCCCAAAGTCAACTGGAGCCTGCAACCCACGGTCAGCGGCGGCGACCACCTGGCGGCCTGGGTGCTGGGGACCAGCGTCATCTTCGCGCTGGTCGCTTCGTGGTTCAGTTTTGCCTCCGACTACTCGCGCTACCTGCCGGAGCACCTCTCGGTTCGTTCCGTGGCCGGGTGGATCGGGGCCGGGACGGCCATCTCGATGTTTGCCTTCGGCGCGCTTGGCGTCTTGCTGGCGACCATCGATCCGAGCGCTGGCGGCAACTTGCTGGCCTTGATCTCAGCCAATGCGCCGATCGCGATTGTCGTGCCGTTCCTCCTGTTTATTGCCGTCGGCGAGATCTGGGCGAATTACCTGGACGTCTACACGGCCGCCTTGTCGGCATTGGCCCTCAACGTACGGATCCACCGCTGGGTGGCCGCGCTCGGCTGCGGAGCGATCGGCGGCGTCCTCGCGTTCGTCGCGATGTTCATCTCCAACTTCAAGGACCAGTACACGAACTTCCTGTTGATTACCTACCTGTGGGTCCCATCGTGGGCTGCGGTCGTGCTGGTGGACATGTTTGTCTTTCGGCGTCGTCCCGGCCGGCCGATGACGTTCAATGGACGCGCAGTCCTCGCCTGGTTGATCGGGTTGGCGGTCGCCATCCCCTTCGTCAATTCGTCGCTGTGGCAGAGCCCGCTGGCCGTCAACCTCCTGCATAACACGGATATCTCTGGCTACGTCGGGGCCGTGGTCGGCGGCGTGGCGTACTGGCGATTGGGGCGGCGATGAGCCAGCCAGTCGTGCTCACGATCGCGGGATCCGACTCGGGTGCGGGTGCCGGAATCCAGGCCGATCTCAAGACCTTCTCGGCGCTGGGCGTCTATGGCGTCAGCGTCATTACGG
This sequence comes from Chloroflexota bacterium, assembly GCA_005880605.1. Taxonomy (GTDB): domain Bacteria; phylum Chloroflexota; class Dormibacteria; order CF-121; family CF-121; genus CF-13. Next base: position 6,549 of record VBIS01000080.1, on the reverse strand, counting down.
CGATCACCGCCCAGAACACGATGGGGGTTCGCGCGGTCCAGGAGATCGATCCCGACGTGATCGCTGCCCAACTCGATGCGGTGGCAGAAGATTTTCAAATCGCGGCGCTGAAGACCGGCATGCTGTTCAGCGTGGCGATCATCAAGGCGGTCGTCGCCGGGCTGAAGCGCCACGCCCTGCGCCCGCTGGTCGTCGACCCGGTGATGATCGCCAAGAGCGGAGATCGCCTGCTTCGTGAAGATGCGGTCCAGACGCTTCGAGGGGCGCTCCTGCCCCTGGCCCACGTCGTCACGCCCAACATCCCCGAAGCCGAGGTGTTGACCGGCCTAACGATCCGGACTCACGCCGACCGGGTGGCGGCGGGACGCGCCATCATGTAGCTTGGAGCGCATGCCGTGGTGATCAAAGGCGGCCACTCGGACGAAGACCCGATCGTCGACTTGCTGGTCGACAGCGAAGGCGTCCACGAGTTTCGAGCGGCCCGAATCGTGACCAGGAGCACCCACGGCACCGGCTGCACCTTCTCGGCCGCCATCGCTGCCTCGCTGGGACGCGGGGAAGACCTGGCGTCCGCTGTGGGCGAAGCCCGGGCGTACCTTACAAATGCCCTGGCCCAGGCGCCTGGGCTGGGCCACGGGCACGGGCCTTTGAATCACTTTCCGGCGCGGCAGGGGGCACATGCTCGTCACTGATACAGACCTCCAGTACCTGGAGGGCGTCCACGCTCCATTAGGGCCCGTGCTCGAAGAGATGCTCAGGACCGGTCGGGCCGAGGGCGTGCCGATCGTGAGCCCTGCCTCAGGCCGGCTGCTGCGCGTCCTGGTGACGGCGATGGCCCCCAAGCGCATCCTCGAAATCGGCACGGCGATCGGCTTCTCGACCCTGTGGATGGCCAGCGCGTTGCCGGCTGGTGGCCGGATCGACACCATCGACCCGGACCGGTCGCGCACCGACCGGGCCCGCCGCTACTGGCTGCGCGCCGGGGTGACCGACCGCGTCCGCGTCATCAATGAGCCGGCGCTGCGGGTGCTGCCCCGGCTGGCTCCCGGCATCGAGTTCGCCTTCATCGACGCCATCAAGACCGAGTACGTCGCTTACCTTGACGCACTGCTGCCAAAGATGGCGCCCGGCGGCATGATCACCGTCGATAACGTGCTCTGGAGTGGCCGGATCGCCGGCGGCGTGCACGACGAGGACACCGACGCGCTGCGCGCCTTCAACGAGCACTTCCTGCGCCACGAGCAGCTCGAGGCGACGATCGTCCCCGTGGGCGACGGCCTCGGGATGGGCGTCATCCGGCCGCATGGCTGACCGAGCCGCCCGGTAAAGTTTGTCGGTTGTCACCCGACGTCGCACCCCTTACGCGGGAGCGTGTCCTGGACGCCTATCGCACGGTGCTCCGGGCCCGTGCGCTTGATGACCGGCGCTTTGTTCTGAACCGCGCAGGAAAGCTCGCGTTCATCATTTCACCTCGCGGCCACGAGGTCGCTCAGGTGGCGGCCATCACCGCCCTCGACCCGAGCCGCGATCGCTTCTGTCTTTACTATCGAAACTTCGCCGCCGCTCTTGCCTGCGGCTTCACGCCGGAGGAGCTGATGCTGGCGGCCTTTGCCCGGGCCGCCGACCCATCGAGCGGCGGGCGCCAGACGCCGGGAAATTTCGGAAGTCGCCGCCGCGGCGTCATCATCGGGTCCAGCACAGTCGGCCCGCAGATCCCCAAGGCCGCCGGCATCGGCCTGGCGCTGAAATGGCGCGGCGAGGGGTCGCTCTGTTACGTGAGCTTTGGCGAGGGCGCGACGAGCCAGGGCGATTTTCATGAAGGCTTGAACTTCGCCGCCATCCATCAGTGTCCGGTGATTTTTTTCTGCGAGAACAACCACTGGGCGATCTCCGTACCGCAGCGGCTCCAGGTGGCGGGCCCCGGCGTCGCGGAACGCGCCGCGGCGTATGGCATCCCTGGTGTTCGCGTCCGGGGCGACGATTTCTTCGCCGTGCACCAGGCGGTCCAGGAGGCGGCGGTGCGGGCGCGATCCGGAGAGGGGCCGACCCTGATCGAGGCCGAGGTTTTGCGGTTGCAGTCACATTCGACCGACGACGACCAGCGGGCGTACCGCGATGCCGCCGAGCTGGCGGCCGAGGCCGCGCGCGACCCCATCCCCCGCATGCGCGAGGCGCTGACCAAACGTGGCTGGCTCAACGATGAGGCTGATGCGGCTCTGCGCGAGGAGGTCAATCGCGAGGTCGAGCGGGCCACCGATGCGGCCGAAGCTTCCCCGGACCCTGACCCGTCAACCCTCGGCCGCCACGTCTATGCCGATGTCTGATCGCACCCTGGTGCAGGCGGTGCGCGACGCGCTCTACGAAGAGATGGAGCGTGATGATCGCGTCTGCGTCCTCGGCCAGGATGTCGGTCTCAAGGGGGGAGTCTTCAAGGCGACGGAGGGTCTGCAGCAGCGGTTTGGCGCGCAGCGCGTGCTGGATATGCCGCTGGCGGAGTCGAGTATCGCCGCCGTCGCCCAGGGACTCGCGCTCGAAGGCTTGCTGCCGGTGGCCGAGATGCAGTTCGCGGACTACAGCTACCCTGCCTTCAACCAGATCGTCAACGAGATCGCCAAGGTCCGCTACCGATCGAACGGCGACTTTTCCTGTCCGTTGGTGATCCGGGCGCCTACCGGTGGCGGGGTTCGCGGCGCGCTTTACCATTCGCAATCGCCGGAGGCGTTTTATTGCCACGTCCCGGGTCTGAAGGTTGTGCTTCCATCGACGCCGGCCGACGCCAAGGGCCTGCTGAAGGCCGCCATCCGTGACCCAGACCCGGTGATCTTCCTCGAGCCCAAGAAGCTCTACCGTGCCGAGCGCCAGGACGTCGCCGACGGGGAGGCGGCGGTCCGACCCCTGGGATCGGCGACGGTCGTCCGGGAAGGCGTCGACCTGACGGCCGTGACCTACGGGTACATGCGAGCCGTGACGGCGCAGGCCGCTGCCCGGTTGGGCCAGGACGGAATCGAAGTCGAGGTCATCGACCTGCGAACGCTTCGCCCCTGGGACATCGAAACGTGCGTTCGCTCGATCGAGAAAACGGGTCGGGTCGCCGTCGTCTATGAAGCCAACCGAACGGGCGGCTTTGGGGCGGAAATCGCGGCTGAGCTCGCTGAGCGTTGCTTTGCCAGCCTTGATGCCCCGGTCAGCCGGATTGCCAGCCCCGATGTGCCGGCCATGCCGTTCAGCCCCAGCCTCGAACACGCGTTCATGCTCAATCCCGACAAAGTGGCGGACGGATTGCGACGGGTGGCCCGCTATTGAAGTTGGCGCTCAGCGCTAAGAGAGGGTCGAGAAAGCGGAGGAAAACTGAGGGGCAGTTCCCTATACTTTCAGGTGGGGTTCTTCTTCCCAGTCCCCCGTAACCAGGACCCCACTTCTCTTCCTCCGGTCGGAAAAGCACGCCCCGCCCCAAACGTTTGCCGCAACGGCGTTGTTATCTCCGTCGACATGGAGGGCATGGCCGGCGTCGTCCACCTCCACCAGGTGATGCGCGGGATGCCCGAATACGAGCGGTCCTGCCGCTTGATGACCGCCGAAACGAACGCGGCGGTGGCCGGCGCGCGCCGGGCGGGTGCCACCCGATTTGTCGTCAATGACTCGCACGGCGACATGCGCAACTTCCTGCTGGACGAGCTGGACGACGGTGTCGAGGTGATCAGCGGGGCCGACAAGCCATTCTCGATGGGCGCCGGCCTCGACCCCACGTTCGAAGTCGCGTTCTTCGTCGGCTATCACGCCTCGGTGGGGAGCGAGGGCGCCATCATGGACCACACCTACGGCGGCCGAACGATCTATGCCCTGCGGATCAACGGCCGCGAGCAGAGCGAGGCGACGCTGAATGCGGCGCTCGCCGGCAGCTTCGGCGTCCGGACGGCGCTGGTCACCGGTGACCAGGCCACCATCGACGAGGCCGCGGCTGAACTTCCTGGGATCGAAGGCGTGGTCGTCAAGCAGGCGCTCGGCCGCCAGGCGGCCCGGTCGTTACACCCCATCGAGGCTTGCCGGCGGATCGAAGAGGGCGCCTACCGCGCGTACGGCCAGCGCGCCAAACGGCCGCTCTACCGCCCCAAGGGTCCATTCACGCTCGAGATCGACTGGATGAACGCCAGCATGGCGGATCTCTGCGTGCAAATTCCCGACGTCGAGCGCGCCGGCGGGCGGACGGTCCGCTATCGGGCCAGCGACTACCAGACCTGCTACCAGATGCTGCTGGCGCTCCTCGTCATGGCGACGCCCGCTGCCTACCAGTACCCGCGGCCGTGACGCCGAGCGACGCGATCGAACAGCTGCTCCAGGGCAAGCCGCTGACGCGCGACCAGGCACGCGACGTGATGGACCAGGTGATGGCAGGGGAGGTCACGACGGGACAGCTCGCCGGTCTCTTGATCGCCCTGCGAGCCAAAGGCGAGACCGTCGACGAGATGACGGGCTTCGTGGAGTCGATGCGAGCGCATGCCACCCCGCTCGAGGTGCCAGACGGAACGATCGATACCTGTGGCACCGGCGGGGATCGGGCCGGCACCTTCAATATCTCGACGGCGGCGGCGCTGGTCGCCGCGGGCGCCGGCATTCCAGTGGCCAAGCATGGCAACCGTGCCGCCTCCAGCCGCTGCGGCAGCGCCGACGTGCTCGAGGCCCTTGGTGTCGACATTACGCTTGGCGCGGATGGCGTGCGGCGCTGCATCGAGGCGGCGGGCATCGGCTTCTGTTTCGCTCCCAGCTTTCATCCGGCCATGCGCCATGCGGGCCCGGCGCGCCGCGAGCTCGGGGTGCGCACGGTCTTCAACGTCCTCGGCCCGCTCGCCAATCCCGGTCGCGTACGGCGTCAGGCGCTGGGGGTCGGCGCTCCGGCGCTGGCGCCGTTGATGATCCGCGTGTTGCAGGACCTCGGACACGAGCGGGCGCTCGTCTTCTACGGCGAAGACGGGCTCGATGAGCTGACCACCACTGGTCCCTCGCGGGTCTTCGAGTTGAAGGACGGGACCGTCACCGACTACGAGCTCGATCCCAAGGACATCGGGCTGGGGCGGTCCCGACCGGAGGACCTGCGGGGCGGAACGCCGGCCGAGAATGCCGCCCTGCTCCGTCAGGTGTTGGAGGGGGAAGCCGGGCCCCGCCGCGATGTGGTCGTGCTCAACGCCGCCGCCGCCACCCTGGCGGCGGGCAAGGCGCCGGGGTGGCCGCAAGCAATGGCCGTGGCCCGCGAGTCACTGGACAGCGGGCGCGCCACGCAGGCCCTCAGCCGCCTGGTCGCAGCGTCCAAGACCCCCTCCCAATCTGGGGAAGGGCAGGGGGGAGGCTCCTAGCCGGCCGCCAGGCCGGCGACGCCGCCGGCGAGCAGCAGAAGGCACACGACCCCAACGAATCCCCAGGCCGCCCAGTAGGTCAGTCGGGAGAGGCGGCGGACCCGGCGCAGGCGGCGCATCTTACCGAGCGCCACGCTGAGAGCCTTCTCCTCGGTCAACACTATGTAGTGGTATCGCCCGAATGGGCGGAAACCTTTCGAAATTCGTGCCGACTATGCTGTAGCCAATGCCGTTTCGGATCGCCGTCATCCCGGGCGACGGCATTGGCCCCGAGGTCATCGCCCAGGGAATCCGGGTCCTGCAGGCGGTCACAACCGCAACCGGGACCGACCTGGATTTCGTCACCTATGACCTGGGCGCGGATCGCTACCTGCGCACCGGGGAGATCCTGCCCGACTCGGTGTTCAGCGAGCTGAAGCTGGTCGATGCCATCTACCTGGGCGCTGTCGGCGACCCGCGAGTCAAAGACCCGCAGTATGCCGCTGGTCTGTTGCTGCGCCTGCGTTTCGAGCTGGACCTCTGGGTCAACTTGCGCCCGTCTCGGCTGCTGGCGCCCGGGCTGACGCCACTGCGCGATGCCGCTGCCATCGACCTGATCGTCGTGCGCGAGAATACCGAAGGCGCCTACGTCGGCGTTGGTGGTCAGTTCAAGCGGGGCACGCCCGACGAGATCGCGGTCCAGGAGGACATCAACACCCGCAAGGGGGTCGAGCGCATCATCCACTACGCTTTTGGGTTGGCACGCCAGCGGCGAACGGCGGGCCATCAGGGACGGGTCACCATGGTCGACAAGAGCAACGCACTCTATCACGCGCATGACCTCTGGCAGCGGTTCTTTGCGAGCGAGCGGCAGGCCGCGGCCGACCTCGAGGCCGAGCATCTCTTTGTCGATGCCGCGGCGATGCAGCTGGTGAAGGACCCGGGCCGCTTCGACGTGGTCGTCACCTCCAACATGTTCGGCGACATCCTGAGCGACCTTGCGTCGGAGCTGGTCGGCGGCCTGGGCCAGGCGCCCTCGGCGAACATCAACCCAGATAACCGACGGGGCCTGTTCGAGCCGGTGCATGGATCCGCGCCCAAGCACGCGGGCAAAGGCATCGCGAACCCGGTCGGTGCCATCCTGGCGGGGGCGATGATGCTTCGGCACCTGGGCGATCCCGCAGGCGCGCTTCAGATCGAGGCGGCGGTGATGGCCGCGGCG
>VBIS01000158.1 GCA_005880605.1 Chloroflexota bacterium | reverse complement strand
AGGATGAGGGTGACAGCCCCCACCCCGACCCTCCCCCGCCAGCGGGGGAGGGAGAATCCCCGCCGGCCCACGCCTCGGGTGAGGGAGAATGCCCCCGGTTTCACCGGGGTCGGGCGCGTTCGATGAACAGCTGGGGGCGCTGGATCTCCGCCATGGTCGGCAGCCATTCCGGTCCCTGCCACACGCGGCTCAGAAGTTCCTGGCCACCGGCGTCACGGACGTCGCGACAGAACTTTTCGCCAATCACGTACTGGCGCATCTTCATCTCGAGGCCGGTGAGGCGAAGGAAGGCCTTCTCCAGCGGCGTGCGCTGCTCCTGCCGGCGGCGGTAGGCCCCCTCGAGGAGGGCGAAGTGCGGCAACTCGCGGCGACCAATGTCGTTCATCACCAGGTTGGAGTAGCCCTCCAGCAGGCTCATCACCGCCTGCAGTTTGGCGATCGCCTTCCACTGCTGCCCTACGCCGATCGTCAGCGTGCGGATCAACTCCAGGCGGCTCGGCCGGCGGCCATCGGCTAGCCCGCCGACCAGCACCTGCTTCAACAGCCCCTCGAGGTACGGCTGCAGCCAGGGATGGGCCCGGAACTCCCAGGCGTGGGTCATCTCGTGCATCGCGAGCCAGCGTCGCAACTCGTCGACCGGGAGCTTGTCCTTTTGCGCCCAGGCCTGCACGTTCGGTTCCACCAGGATCAGCGAGGAGGTCTCAACCGGCTCCCGGCCGAGCAGGGCGGGGTCGTACTGGCCGAGGACGCGGCGAGCCAGCAGCCCCAGCATCAACCCGAGATAGCGGGTCAGACCCTTTTGCCCAAAGTTGAGGAGCAGGGACCCGGGAATCAGTTGCTGGAGGCCCTCCAGTGGCTCGAACATCTGGCGAAAGATTCGGATGTTGAACCGCACCCATTGGCGGCGGCCGACCGCGATCAATCCGGGGTAGACCCGGGCACCCGGCTGCGCCGAGCCGGGCCCGAGTGCCTGGGCGAGCTGGGGCTCGAGCTCGGCGGCGATCTGCTGATAGGTCTGATCTCGGCTGAGATCGGCGGGCGGGTCGCCGGCCTCACCGGAGCGGGCCAGCGCAATCTGCTCCACTCGCTCCCAGTCGATCAGGAGGGCTGACTGCTCGCGGGGCCGGACCAGTTCGCGGAAGACGACGGCGCCGACGCCAATGGCGACGCCCCAGGCCATGGCTCGGCCGACGCGTCGGGCGGGGGGAGCTCCAGGAATACTCATCGGGAGTGACCGCAGCGGCGGCGCCCTTCATTCTACCGAGGCCCACCCTGCCCTCCCACAGAGGGGGAGGGTCATGAAGGCTGGCGCTCGCTCGGGGCGACTGCTAGCACTCGGTGCTAAGGAGTGCTAAAATGCTGGGGAGCTACCGCCCCAGAAATACTGGCACGTTGCCCACACATCACAAGCAGGAAGGAGGACGATCAATGGCGAAGCAACTGGTCTACGATGCCGACGCTCGCTCCGCGCTGAAGCGCGGCGTCGACAAAGTCGCCGACGCGGTTCGAATTACCATCGGCCCCAAAGGCCGTAACGTCGTACTCGACAAGAAGTTCGGTTCCCCGACGATCACCAACGACGGTGTAACGATTGCGAAGGAGATCGAGCTGGAGGACGCCTTCGAGAACATGGGGGCCCAGCTCGTCAAGGAAGTCGCGAGCAAGACCAACGACATTGCCGGTGACGGCACCACCACCTCGGTTGTGCTGGCCGCCGCGATCATCGGCGAGGGGCTGCGCAACGTAACGGCCGGCGCCAACCCGATGCTGTTGAAGATCGGCATCCAGAAGGCCGTCGACGAAGTCGTCAAAGCCATCAAGGAGCAGTCGGTTCAAATTGCCGATCGCGAGAAGATCGCGCAGGTGGCGACGATCTCGTCCGGCGATCCCAAGATCGGCGACATGGTCGCCGACGCGATGGAGAAGGTCGGGAAGGACGGCGTCATCACCGTCGAGGAGTCGCGCGGCATCGAGGACGAGTTGAAGCTCGTCGACGGCATGCAGTTCGACAAGGGCTACATCTCGCCCTACATGGTGACCGACGCGACCCGCATGGAGGCGGTCCTCGAGGATCCCTTCATCCTGATCACCGACAAGAAGATCTCCGCGGTGGCCGACCTGTTGCCGGTGCTGGAGAAAGTGGTGCAGAGCGGCAAGCCGCTCCTGATCATCGCCGAGGACGTTGAGGGCGAGGCCCAGGCCACCATCATCGTCAATAAGCTGCGTGGCACTTTCACCGCCGTCGCCGTCAAGGCCCCGGGCTTCGGTGATCGCCGCAAGGCCATGCTCGAGGACATCGCCATCCTGACCGGTGGCCAGGTGGTCTCCGAGGAGCTCGGCCTCAAGCTCGACTCGGTGCAGCTCAACCAACTCGGCAAGGCGCGTCGCGTGACGATCACCAAAGACGACACCACCATCGTCGAGGGTGCCGGCAAGGCGGACACGATCAAGGGCCGCATCAACCAGATCAAGGCCGAGATCGAGAAGACGACCTCGGACTGGGACAAGGAGAAGCTCCAGGAGCGCCTCGCCAAGCTGGCCGGTGGCGTCGCCGTCATCAAGGTCGGCGCCCCGACCGAGACCGAGCTCAAGGAGAAGAAGCACCGGATGGAGGACGCTGTGTCTGCCACCCGCGCTGCAGTCGAGGAGGGCATCGTGCCTGGTGGCGGCGCCGTCCTGGTGCACGCGCAGAGCTCGCTGGACAGTCTCAAACTTACGGGCGATGAGGCGACTGGCGTCGCGCTGGTCCGCCGCGCGCTCGAGGAGCCGCTGCGTCAGATCGTCAACAACGCCGGCTGGGAAGGCTCCGTCGTGGTGGAGAAGGTCCGGGGCCTGCCGAAGGGCCAGGGCTTCGACGCCAACAAGGGCGAGTACACCGACATGATCAAGGCCGGTATCGTCGACCCGACCAAGGTCACCCGCTCGGCGCTGCAGAATGCGGCCAGCATCGCCGCCATGCTGCTGACGACCGAGGCGCTCGTCTCGGACATCCCGGAGAAGAAGCCGGCCGCGCCCGCGCCTTCGATGCCGGATTACTAAGCCGCAAAGGCTGAAGAAAGAGCCGCCCGAGTGGGCGGCTCTTTTCTTTTGGGCCCCGGTTGGCGGCTGGCGCCAGCGGATAGCATGGCGGCATGAAGCCGAGCGGCATCGTGACGCTGCTAACGGACTTCGGCCTGGACGATGCCTACGTGGGCGCCATGAAGGGCGCCATCCTGGCGGTGCACCCAAAAACCACCATCGTCGACTTGAGCCACGGCATTCGGCCCTTCGCGGTCCTGCAGGGTGCCTTCCTCCTGGACAGCGCCTGGCGAACGTTTCCGGTGGGAACCGTGCATGTGGCCGTCGTCGATCCCGGCGTGGGCACCGATCGGAAGGCGATCGCCTTCAAGGCAGCCGACCACTTCTTCGTTGGACCGGACAACGGCCTCTTCACCTTCCTCACCGAGCCCATCAGCGAAACCGTGGCGCTGGCGACGCCGCCCGAAGCCGCGCCGACTTTTCATGGACGTGACGTCTTCGGGCCGGTGGCGGCGCGCCTTGCCGGGGGCGCCGCGCTGGCCGGGCTGGGTACCGCCCGCCGGCAGGAGCCGCTGCGGCTGACCGACGCCTGGGCCTCCAAGGTGGGTGAGGCCTGGCGGACGCAGGTGCTGCATTGTGACCACTTCGGCAACGTCATCACCAACCTGCCCATCCGGGCACTGGCACGGATCAAGGTGATCAACGGAGTGCCGGTTCGAACCGTCGAGACCTACGAGGAGGCCCAGCCCAACGAACTGGTCGCACTCGTCGGCAGCAGCGGCCGCATCGAGTTTGCGCTCCGCCAGGGGTCGGCGGCGACACGACTCCACACCGCTCCCGGCGAAACGCTGCTGATCACGTGACCTGGCCGGCGGTCCCCTGGAACCGAGTCCCCGTCATGTCGTCGGCCACGATGCGAGCGGCCGATGAAGAGGCGCATTCGCAATTCGGCATCGAGCCGATCCAGTTGATGGAAGTGGCGGGCTGGCAGGTCGCGCGCTTTGTCGATGATTTCGTGGACGGCGTGCGCGGGAAACGCGTCACGGTCGTTGCCGGGCCAGGCAACAACGGCGGCGATGCGCTGGTGGCGGCCCGCTTCCTTTACCAGCGCGGGGCGATCGTTGGCGTGTCGATGGTGCAGCCCCGCGACCCGAACAGCCTCGCCGCGCGTCATGCGCGGACGATCGAGCGCCTGGGCATCCCCACCATGGAGGCGCCCCACGGCGTCGATCCATCCGCCGACGTTCTCGTCGATGGGTTGTTCGGCATCGGGATCCGCCTGCCGCTTCGCGATCCCGCCCCGCGCATCATCGAGGCCATGAATGCAAGCCGTGGGCGCATCGTAGCGATCGACGTCCCGTCCGGGGTAGACGCGGACAGTGGAGCGGCTGGTGAGACAGCGGTTCGAGCGGCCGCGACCATAACCCTGGTAGCCCCCAAGCCCGGGCTGCGCGGCAGCGCGAATGCCGGGCGTGTCTTTGTCGCCGACCTGGGCA
>VBIS01000157.1 GCA_005880605.1 Chloroflexota bacterium | reverse complement strand
GGGATCTGAAGGTCCCCACCCTGCCCTCCCCCGCAAGCGGGGGAGGGGTTAACGAGTGAACGTAAAGAAGCGGAAACCGGGCTGGAATGGCAGCGGCCCACCGACCAGGTGGACCGTGCCGATCCCGGATTTCGATTCATTGTCGATCGCGTCGAAGCTCACTTCCTCGAAGCCACTCTCCGCGAACCAGCTCCGAATCTGGGGCGTCAGGTCCGGCTCGTTGCGATGCCGGGTCCAGATGACCGAGGCTCCGCTCCGGCAGAGCATCGAGAGGTTGCGCACCGTGCGCTCGAGGTCCTGGTCCGAGATATTGCCGAAGATCCCGCAGGCAAGGACGATATCGGCCGGGACAAAGGGCGCGTAGACGTCGCTGATTGCGGCATCGCCGTCGATGATCTCGACCTGCGTCAGGCCGGTCCGCTCGGCGGTCGCCCGCGCCGCCTCAATGTTCCGGGGATCGAGCTCCACGAGCACCGCCGTCACGTCCTCACGTCGGGGGTGTTCCGGAAGGACACCGAACACGTCGTGGCCCTGCCCGGCGCACATGCTGATCAGCCGAACGGCGCCGGAGGGCGCGGCCGAAAGACGCTCGGCGAGACGGCGCTGCACAATGGCCAGCCGCTGCGCCAACGTACTGGTCGGGTCGTCGTACTGGCGGTGCCAGGCCTCGTAGTCTCTGATCAGCGAGCCCCGATGTGAAAGGCGAGCGTGTTTATCAGGGATAGATGCCGCGGATCGTGGTCGCCTGGGCGACCTTGTCGACCGCCAGCACGTAGGCGGCCGTCCGCATCATGACCTTCTTCTCGAGGCTCACCTTGAGCACGTTGTCGAAGGCCCGCAGCATGATCCGCTCCAACCGCTCGTTGATGTCGTGCTCGTCCCAGAAGAACTCCTGCAGGTCCTGGACCCACTCGAAGTAGGAGACGGTTACCCCGCCGGCGTTGGCCAGAATGTCGGGAATGATGAAGACGCCCTTCTTATAGAGGATCTGGTCGGCTTCGGGCGTCGTGGGCCCGTTGGCGCCTTCGCAAATGACCTTGGCCTTGATCCGGTTGGCATTGCCCCGATGGATTTGATTCTCGAGCGCTGCCGGAACCAGGACGGTGACCGGCAGCTCGAGCAGCTCCTCGTTGCTGATGAAGCTGCAGATCTTCTGCCGCAGCCGGCCCGTGAGCTCTTTCTCACGCACCACCTCGTCGAGCTCGATGCCGTCCTCGTTGTAGCACGCGCCGTTCGAGTCGCTGACCGCGATCACCTTGCAGCCGGCCTGGGCCAGCAGCTTGGCCGTGGTGTAACCCACGTTGCCGACGCCCTGGACCGCCACGGTCGCATCTTCGGGACGGATGCCAAGATGCTTCAGCGCGGCCAGCGTGGTCAGCATGCAGCCACGCCCGGTGGCTTCTGGGCGGCCTTCCGAGCCGCCGATACCCAGCGGCTTGCCGGTCACGACCGCCGGCACCGAATGGCCGGCTTGCATGCTGATCGTGTCCATCATCCAGGCCATGATCTGGGCGTTGGTGTTGACGTCCGGCGCGGGGATATCGCGGTCGGGACCGATCACGATGCTGATCTCGCTGGTGTAGCGCCGCGTCAGGTTTTCGAGCTCGTTGCGGCTGAGCAGCTTGGGGTCGACGACCACGCCCCCCTTGGCGCCCCCGTAAGGGATGCCAACAACGGCGCACTTCCACGTCATCCACATGGCCAGGGCTTTGACTTCCTCCCGGGTCACGCCGGGGTGATACCGGATGCCGCCTTTCGCCGGACCGCGATCGATGTTGTGGTGAATGCGGTAGCCGGTGAACATCTGGATGGTGTGGTCGTCCATCAGCACCGGAAAGGTCACGGTCAGCTCGCGCTTACACTCGCGCAGCACCCGCGCCATGTTCGGATCAAGACCGAGCACATTGGCCGCGATATCGAATTGCTCTTGGGCCATCGTCCACGGGTTCGACGCCTCTGGCACTGCCTCGGCGAAGCCTCTGCTCGGCACCGCTTCTACCTTCTGGGCCATGATCCCTCCTGCTGTTTTACGCCGGCTAAATAGCCTGACTGGGCGCTCGGCACCCATTACACTACACGGCACCGTGACGCCGCGGATGACCGTCCTGGCAAGCGTTTCGCTTGCGACTTTCCTCGTCGCGGGGATGGCCGCCACCCAGTTTCGAAGCCAGCCACTGCCCCCCTCCAACCGGCTCGCCCGTGATGAAGCGCTGCGCAAGAGCGTGAACCAGTTGGAGGACCAGAACCGCGCGCTCAAGACACGAGTCCAGACGCTGCAGGCGGATGTCAAAGCCGGCGAGGATGAGAGCGCCCGCCGATCGGGCGCAGCCCAGGAGGTCAAAGCCCAGCTCGATGAGCAAAAGACGTTCGCCGGCCTGACCGCGCTGCACGGACCGGGGCTGACGGTCCTGCTCCACGATGGGACGGACCCCAACAGCTCGGTCGATAAATCCCTTGGCTGGACGATTCACTATCAGGATCTGCAGGACATCGTCAATGTGCTGTGGGCGAGCGGGGCGGAGGCGATCGCCGTCAATGGGCAGCGGATCGTGCCCAGCACAGCTTTCCACTACGCCGGCGTCAACATCCTGGTCAACAATGCGAGCCGGCTGAGCGGACCCTACACCGTGATCGCGCTCGGCGATCCCCCGGCCCTGGCTGGCGGCGTCGGCAACCCGGATCAGCTGGCCGAGCTGAAGAGCCGTAACCGGATCTACGGGCTGGGTTTTTCCTGGCTGCGTAGCACGCGGCTCAGTGTCCCCGTTTACGACGCCACCTTCCTGGTGAAATATGCTCAGCCAGTCGGGTGACCTGACCGCGCGGAGCCAGCGGTTGATCATCTTCAGCATGATCGCGATCGGGCTCGGCTTCCTGATCGTGGTCCAACTGCGATCGCAGGCCGCGGTCGCCCGCACCCTGGCCGCCCAGGACGACACCAGCGTAGCGCTGCTGATCAACGATCTCAACCGGGCCAACAACCAGTTGATCCAGCAGAGCGCCGCGCTCGCCGAGCAACAAACGCAGCTTCACCAGGCGCTGACCTCGGGCGGGGCCGATTCCAAGGCGCTCTCCAAGGAGTTGACCACGCTGCGCGAGGTCAATGGCGCGGTTGCGGTACATGGACCGGGCCTCGAGATCCGGATCCAGGGGCCAGTGATGGACTTCGAGCTACAGGACGCCCTCAACAACCTCCGCAACGCCGGCGCGGAAGCGATTTCGCTCAACGGCTATCGCATCATCGGCAGCACGCCAGTTGTGAGCCGGGGCGACATCCTGATGGTCGCCGGTCACGCGGTCGGGACGCCGCTGCTCATGGTGGTGATTGGTGACGCGGAGCAGCTCGGTCCTGCTGCCGATCTTTCCGCCAGCAGCCTCCAGACCCGCGTTCAGGTCTCCATCCAGCGCAAGACCGACCTGGCGATCACCGAAGTGGTCACCCCGCACCCACTGATCTACGCGCAGCTGGGCAAATGACTTCTATGCGTTTCTCTGTGTAACCTTGGCAGCATGACGCGTGTGGTCGAATTGCGCAGCGATACGTTTACGCTGCCGACGGACTCGATGCGCCGGGCGATGGCGGCGGCCGAGGTCGGCGACGACGTGTGGGATGAAGACCCCACCATCCACCGGCTTCAGGAGCGCGCGGCCGAGATGGTTGGCAAGGAGGCCTCGCTCTTCGTCCCGAGCGGGACGATGGGCAACCTCTGTGCCCTCCTCAGCCATACGGAATCGGGCCAAGAGGTGCTCGTCGAGGGCGAGAGTCATATCTTCCATTCGGAAGTGGCGGGCGCGTCCGTCGTCGGCGGACTGCAGCTGCGTGCGCTCGAGACGCCCGACGGGCGGCTGCAGCCGGAGCAGGTTCGCGCCGCGATCCGCGAGCCGGACATCCACCAACCGGCGACCGGCCTCCTCTGCCTGGAAAACACGCACAACCGTCGCGGCGGGACCTGCATTAGCCCCGCGCAGACCCAGGCACTGTGCGAGGTGGCGCATGCAGCCGGCTTTCCGGTGCACCTCGACGGCGCGCGGGTGTTCAATGCCGCGGTCGCGTTGGACGTCGATGTCCGTCAGCTCACGGGGCCGGTCGACTCGGTCATGTTCTGCCTCTCGAAAGGCCTCAGCGCGCCGGTCGGCTCCATGCTCGCCGGGTCGACGGCGTTCATCGAACGCGCGCGTCGCTGGCGCAAGCTGCTTGGTGGCGGGATGCGCCAGGCCGGGGTGCTCGCGGCAGCCGGACTGTGCGCGCTCGACGAGATGGTGGGCCGTCTTGCGGATGATCACCGCAACGCGCGGCGCCTTGCCGAGGGACTGCAGGGGTTGCCCGGAATCGCGATCGACCTGGCGCGGGTCGAAACCAATATGGTGTTCGGCGATTGCCAGCCCCCGCTGACGGCGGCCGCCTTTCGCGACGGTCAGACGCTTGTACGGCGCGCCCGCGCTTCGCGCGACTGGCTAGCGGACGGGGAGGCCAGTTACCGGGTCGAAGGTCGGACCGCCGAAGGTGGCGTCGGAAAGCACCAGCAGGCTGCCGAACACCTGCCAGTCACCGCTGGCGTCGGTGAGAACCCCGGCCGGTGATTGCGCTGTGCCGCCAAGGGTAATCGCCGCCGGCTGATCCGGCAACACCCAGCTCGAGGGTGTCATCGCCAGCGCCGCATCGGCACCGCCAAAGGCATGGATCGCGCCGGAGCTATCAAACGCGAGGCCGGAATGCGTCCCTGGAAAGAGGGCGGCATCGACGACGCTCGCGCCGGCGGTTAGCGACACCGAGGGAGAGGCACTGATCGTGCCGTCGGCGCCGACCGCAATGGGCGTACCATCGGCGGCCGCGAGCAGCCGCACGGGGCTGTTGACCGCGAAACGCGGACCGGCGCCGCCAGAACTGGTCCAGCTCGTCCCATCGGCCAGCAGGCGGAGTGGTCCGGAGGGCAGCGTGGCGACGTCGACGGCGGCGGCGGCCGACGCGGGTGCCGCCGAAACGATGGGACGTTCGCCGGCCAGCCCGTGAACCGACGCGTCGCTCCCGAGCAGCAAGGCACCCAGGGCCGACGGGTGCTCCTGGCGGACACCCATCACCCGCGGCGCGCCGTCGGGCTGGTCGGGCAGGGGGCCGAGGATGGCGCGGTCGGCCGCGGTGGCGGGGAGTGCGGCGGCGGCCGGCACCGAGCCATTGAGCACGACCGGCGTGGCCGCATTCCTCGCGGCGTCGCGCACCGTGACCCGGAACTGGTAATCGGTTCCGGCATCGCCAAAGAAGCGCGTCGCGCCCACGCTCTTGCCGCTCGCGGGCTGATCGGCCGACTGCGCGTACCACGGCCGAAAGGCGGACGATCCGGCCGCGACCTCGATGGCGACGTCTTTCACGCCGGAGAGGCTGTCAGTGGCGGACCAATGCAGGTTCAGCGCGCTCGAGCTGGCGCGGTCGACGTGCAGCGTTGAGGTCGGCAGCTCCACGTCATATAGATATAGGTAGGTGATGTCGGCGCTGGTGCCAGCCCGGTCGAAGACCCGCAGATGCAAGGTATGCGATCCGGGGCCGGGTACGGCGGCCGATCCACTGACCGACATCGTCCTGGGAGCCCCGGCGCCGGGGTCGGCGTCCCACCTGGCCGCGTACCCGGCCAGGCCGTGGCCGCCGTCGCGCAACTGCCAGCTGATTGGTGGCGGAGGGCCGGCGCCGCCATACCAGTAGTTCCAGCGCGCCCCACCGGGAAAGGCGAGGGGCAACAGGAATGGGACTGGAGGGTTGCTGGTCCACAGGTAGCCCATGTCCCAGCGCCAGGGGTCTTTGCCTGGCCCGATCCATCCGTAGGGATCCACCGAGTGCCAGGGGGTAAGCAAGTCGCGCACCTCGAAGTGCACGTGCGGTCCGGTCGAGTTGCCGGTGCTGCCGCTGAGCGCGATCAACTGCCCGCGTGAGACGTGCTGGCCCGGATAGACGAATAGCTGGTTGTTGTGGAAGTAGGCGGTGCGGTCGAAGGTGTGATCGATCACGACACCCCAGCCGCCGCTGTCGCTCCACTCGCTGTAGATGACCGTGCCCGCATCGGCCGCCACCACCGCCGTGTTCGACGGTACGGCAAAATCCGTACCGCGATGGCCGTCGTAGGCATAGCCGGTGGCGCCGTCGAAACGGACCATGATGCCGTCTTCCTGCCGCGTCGGGTATTGGTGATCGGTCCACGAGGTGATGCGCGGGTTCGGGTTGGCGAAGGGCAGCGTGAGGTTTCCATCCGCGAGCACAGGTTGCATCGCCACGATGGACAGAATCGATACGGCGGCAACGACGGCGACCGTTCTGTGAACCGTTAAGAACCGCATTACAACAAGGCCGTAACAAGGTCTGAAAGAAAGCCGCAACAGGGCCGCGACGGGGCCGTCACGATGCGAGCGTTCTCTTGGGTCTCAACAGGCTTTCGCATAGTGTGGCGTTGAAGTGCGAAGGAGCAATCGATCTTACTTTGCTT
>VBIS01000156.1 GCA_005880605.1 Chloroflexota bacterium | reverse complement strand
GTGCCGTGATGTTGGTCGACGATCCATCGCGCGATCGACAGGCCGAGGCCGGCGCCCTGGTTCGACCGCGCCGCATCCGCCTGGTAGAAGCGCTCGAAGATGCGTCGGACATCGTCCGGGGGAACTCCGCTGCCGTCATCGGCGACGGTCAGCAGACCAGTCGAATCATGCTGCTGCAGCCCGAGTTCGATCGACCCGCCCGGCTTGGTGAACTTCAGGGCGTTGTCGACCAGGATCCAGAGGAGTTGGGTGATCGCATCCGTGTCGCCGACGACCATGGCGTCCGTGAGTCCGACGGTCCGGATCTTGCGGTCGTCGTGGCCGGCTTGCGCCTGCCGGCCGACGGATTCGATGATGGGCCGCAAGGCGATCGACGTGAGCGCCAGGTTTTGCCCGGCATCCGCCTGGGCGAGGGTGAGCAAATGCTCGACCAGCCGACTCATCCGTTCACTTTCGCTGGCAATGTCCCTGGCCGCGGCCGTGCGGACGTCTTCCGGGACGGTGGGACCGTGCGCCAGCAGGTCGGCGTTTCCCCGGATCGTCGTTAGCGGCGTGCGCAGCTCGTGCGAGGCGTCGGCCACGAAGCGACGCTGCGCCTCGAGCGCCGCGGTCAGCTGCTGGTTGGCGGCGTCGACCTGCTCGAGCATCCGGTTGAAGCTCTCGCTGAGTAGCCCGATTTCGTCCCGTCGTTGCGCCGGCGGCAGCCGTCGCTTCAAATCGCGCGTTCGCGCGATCGAGTCAGCCGTCTCGATGACGGTCTTGAGCGGCCGAAGCGCTCGGCCCGTGATCAACCAGCTGGCGATGAACGCCGCCAGCAACGTCGGGATGGACGAGATGACCAAAAAGCCGAGGATGCCCCGGCGGTTGCTCGACTGGATGCTGGTGGGCTGGCCGGCAACAACGAAACCCGCAAGGCCCAGGTCCCCTCGTGTCCAGCGCGTGGCAAGGAGGCGTAGCGATGGCGCGCCTGGCAGATCGACCGTTGCCAGGGCGCTGCCGTGTTCGGCCGCGGACGCCAGCAGGCTGGCGGGGACTGCCGGGGCCGCGTCACCTATCCTGCCGCTGCTGGACAGGACTGTCCCGGTGGACGTCAGGACTTCGATGAACGGATCCGTCCGGCGCGTAAGGTCCTCGGCGCCGGTCAGCGTGCCCGGAGCGCTGAGCTGGCTAGCCGGGGCGGCCGCGATTGCGGCCTGGGCATCGGCGGCCCGCTGCCTGAGGGCATCGTCCTGCGTCGTGCCCTGGGTATTGGTGGCCAGCGTGTAGACCAGCCAGCCAAAGGCCAGCACCGTCAGGGCCACCAGGGCCGCCCCGAAGAACGTCAGCCGGAGTCTGAACGACACGTCACGCCTCGCGCAGGCTATAGCCGAATCCGCGCATGGTCTGGATCAGCCGGGGGTCACCGGCGCCGTCCAGCTTGGTGCGCAGATAGCCGATGTAGACGGCCACCACGTTGTCATCGGTTTCCTCATCGGCCCACACGGCGCTGAGCAGCTGCTCCCGGGTCAGCACCAGGCGAGGATGCCGCAGGAAGTGCGTCAGCAGCGCGAACTCCCGAGCCGTCAGCGGGATGACTCGTCCGCCACGCCGCACCTCGCCGGTTTCGACCTCCAGGGTCAGGTCGGCATACTGCAGGATGGTCGGCGGCGGCGCCGCGCGGCGCAGCAGCGCCCGGACCCGGGCCAGCAGCTCGGTGTACGCAAACGGCTTGACCAGGTAATCGTCGGCGCCAGTGTCGAGCCCGCGCACCCGGTCGGCAGTCCCACTGCGAGCGGTCAGCATCAGGATCGGCGGGCTGCCGTTCGCTCGCAACTGCCGGCAGACTTCCAGGCCGTCGATGCCGGGCATCATCAGGTCGAGCACCACCAGGTCGGGTCGCCGGGCTCGGGCCTGGTCGAGCGCCGCCGCCCCGCCGAGCGCGATCTCGACGTCGTAGCCTTCCGGCCGCAGGACGCGCTGAATCGTATTGGCGACCATCGGGTCGTCGTCCACGACCAGGATTCGCCGGGGCGTCGCGCTCACGACCCGTATATCCTCGCCGAACTCGGTAAGGATGCTGTAAGACCGGGTCGATGCCTAGTTGACACCGATTGGTCGACGTAGTATAGTCGGATTCGACTAGCCGATGAGGACTAAGAGAGAGCTTCCACGAACGCCGCTGGCAATGGCCGTGATGAACCTGCTGATGGAGCGCCCCATGCATCCCTATGAGATGAAATCAAAGATGAAGGAGCGCGGCCACGATGAGGTCATCAAGATCAAGGGGGGCTCGATCTATGACACCGTGGAGCGCCTCGAGCAGGATGGCTTCATCAAGTCACAGGAGACGAGTCGAGCGGGACGCCGGCCCGAGCGAACCGTGTATGCCATCACGGAGATCGGCCGGGAGGAGACCAGGGGGTGGCTGCGGGAACTGTTGTCCGAGCCGGCGCACGAGTACCCGCAGTTCGCGGCGGCCCTGGCCTTTATGGGCGGCCTCACAAAGGAGGAGGTTGTTCACCTGCTCCAGGTGCGGGCGGTTGGGCTGCAGGCTCGCATCGCGGCCGTGGACACCCAACTCGGGAATCTGACGACACAAATGCACCTGCCACGGCTCTTCATGATCGAAGGCGAATACGGCCTCGCGATGGACCGAGCCGAGCTCGAGTGGGTGCGGCGCACGATCCAGGAAATCCAGGATGGGAAGTTGTGGATCACCCACGAGCAGATGAAGGCGTACGAGCAGTCGATGACGTCCGGGAGAGGAAGCTAGCCAGCGATTCGTGAAGGGACCAGCCACCGGGCTGGGGAATTTTCGCTCAATCCAAGGAGGTTGTACTGACCATGTCACAAACACGCCGATCGTATTCGCCCTGGCTGGCACTCGCGGTGCTGGCGTTGGGCCTCTTCATGACGCTGCTCGACCTGACCATCGTCAACGTCGCCATTCCGAGCATCGTCGACGACCTGCGGGCCTCGCTGGACCAGGTGCTGTGGGTGCTCAACGGCTACAGCCTGATGTACGCGGTGCTGCTGATCACGTCGGGACGCCTTGGTGACATCTTCGGGCCGCGCAACATGTTCGGCGCCGGCATCGTGGTCTTCACCATCGCGTCAGCCTTCAGCGGGCTTGCGCACGATCCCACACAGTTGATCCTCGCGCGCGGTGCGCAGGGCCTGGGGGCAGCCATCCTCGCGCCGCAGGGCCTGCCCATCATGACCACGCTCTTTCCGCCCGAGCGGCGCGGCGGCGTTTTCGCCATCTACGGCGCGCTCTCCGGCCTGGCGGTGCTGCTCGGCCCGGTGCTGGGCGGCTTCATCGTGACGCACTTCGGCTGGCGGTGGATCTTCTACGTGAACCTGCCGGTCGGGCTGATCACGCTCGTGCTCGCCTTCCTGTTCGTCCCCGACCTGCGGCCCGGCCGCCGCCATCGGCTCGACTGGGTGGGCGTCGTGCTGGCGACGGTCGGCCTGTTCGGCATCGTCTTCGGGCTGATCGAGGGGCAGCGCTACGAGTGGGGCACAGTGTGGTCAGGGATCACGATCCCCGAGATCATCGCCGCCGGAGTGCTGGTGCTGGCCGTCTTCCTGCTGGTGCAGTGGCGGCGCCAGGATCGCGAGCCGTTGCTCCCCTTCGCGGTCTTCAAAGACCGTAACTACCGGTTCATGGCGTTGGTCCTGCTGGCGATGGGGTTCGCCATCGTCGGTGTCTTCTTGCCGCTGACGCTGTACTACCAGTCGGTGCTGGGGCTGAGCGCCTTCGACGCGGGGCTGGCGATCGCGCCCCAGCCCCTGGCGATGATGCTGCTGTCGGGCGTCGCGGCGCCGCTCGCGGCGCGCTACGCGAAATACATCCTGATCGTTGGCTTGACGCTGTTCGCCGTGGGGATGGCCTATATCGCCTGGACGGCCCAGGTCACCTCCAACCGCTGGCTCTTCCTGCCGGGCCTCGTGATCGCAGGCGCGGGCATGGCGGGAATCTGGACGCCCGTCTACAGTCTCGCGACGCGTGACCTGCAACCACGATTCGCTGGCGTGGCCTCGGGTGTCATCAGTACCGTGCAGGAGCTGGGTGCCGTCCTGGGCAGCGCCGCGATTGGCGCGCTCTTGCAGAACCAGCTGGCCAATGACCTGCACAACCGCGCGGTGAGTTATTCGAGCCAGCTACCAGCCCAGGCCCGGGCGCCCTTCGTCGACGGCTTCAGCCAGGCCGCCAAAGCCGGCCTCCAGGTCGGTCGCGGACAGAGCGGCACCAGCCTGTCGGTGCCGCAGGGCACACCCGCACAGGTGGTGCAGCAGATCCAGCAGGTCGCCCACGCCGTCTTCACGCAGGCCTTCGTCGATGCCATGCGGCCCACGATGGCGCTCGCCGTCGTAGTCATTCTCGTGGCCGCGGTCGGTGCACTGTGGGCGCGCAACAACCCGCCTCGTATCCAGGCCACAGCCGATGCCCACCAGGAGCGGGCGTCCGTCGCGTAAGCAACAGATCAGGAGAAACGAAAACCATGAACACCGTTGAGACCACAGCAGCGACCCCCGAACAGGTGGCGAAGGCGACGATACGCCTCGAATTCCCGCACGGCGTCGCCAACCTCACCATCCGCGCCGACGAATCGATGTCCGATGCGTATCGCGGCGAGTTTTATGGCCCCAAGCCGACCGTGACCCACGCGGACGGCGTGATTTCGATCGACTATCCACGCTTCAATCC
>VBIS01000155.1 GCA_005880605.1 Chloroflexota bacterium | reverse complement strand
TGGTGTCACCCGCCGGGACGGCAGTCAGATCACGGTCCGCGAGAGCGTCCTCGCAGCGGTGGACTGGATCACCGCGAAAATGAACGCCTCCGCGCTCGGGCTGGTCGAGTTCCAGCGCCGAAACCCAGAAGGCATCCCTTTCCAGGTCTGGAAGGATTCGAACACCTCGTACATCCACCGCGACGGAACCCTGGCCAACTCGGACGCCGCGATCGCCGCCGTCGAGGTGCAGGGCTACGCCTACGACGCACTCCTTGGCGCTGCGCGCCTTTTCGAAACTCACGCGATGGAGTGGCGTGACCAAGCGCTAGCGCTCCGCGAGCGAGTGATCCGCAAGCTGTGGATGCCGGCCGAAAATTATTTCGCGATGGGCCTCGACCGAGACGGCGGAGGGCGAGCGAGATGGATCGACTGCATCGCGTCAAACGGCGCCCTGTTGCTGGACACCGGCATGTTCGACGGACTGCCGGCTGCCAGTCAGTATGTGGCCGGGCTGGTGCGCCGGATCTGCAGCCCGGACTTCATCACCGAAGCCGGTATCCGCTGCCGCAGCCTAAGCGAAGGCGGCGTCGTGGACTTCCAGGACTACCACGGCGATTGGACCGTCTGGATGAAGGAGACGTTCGACGTCGCCAGGGGCCTTGAGCGCCAGGGACTGCCACGGCTGGCCCGCCAGATCGGCATCCGGCTACTCAACGCGGTCAACACCGCCAGCGCTCATGTCGAGTTCCTCTACGTCAGCCCCGACCAGCGAGTCATGTACGACTTCCGGGCCCGCGAGCTTCGCACTGCCGAGCCGGAGGTGATCAACGGCACCAACCAGCCCGAGGCCCCCATCACGTGGACGGTGACAGCGGCCCTCGCCCTCAAAACGTGGCTGGGCTCGAACGGGATGCTTCTCGCCACAACGGGTGCGCCGCCTGGAGATAGCTGGCGCCAGGCCCTGGAGGCCGAAGTGCTGGACCAGGTTCCGCAACTGGCTGTCCATCGCACGTCGGCGGAGCTTCGCAGTGCTTATGCGCGTCGCGGGGACTTCGTCCTCGATATCGCGGGCGGCGTGGAGCGGGATCGGCGCGCCCGCGCGCGCGGGCGGGGAAACGAGAGCCGCGGCCAGATCGCCGCATAGATAACCAGCTGCTGCGTACGACGGGGTGTAGCCGAGAATCAGCCCGTGACGCGCATCGTGACATGGGCCCTCGGGTTCGCTTACGCAGCGGCCTGGGGGATTTTGGGGTGGCTGTGGAGGGGGCCGCCGACTGACCTCGACTACTTCTTTTTGCCAGCGGTGCGCATCGCGCTGCGTGGCCACCCCTTGCTGGTCTACACCGTGCGTTTCCAGACGGTCATCGCGAATGACAACGGACCACTCGGCTTAGTACCGCTTACGGCCGTGGCCGCGGTTGCGTCGTGGCTGGGCTGGCCCGGCGATGTGCGCCTCCTGCGGGCGCTCGTCCTCGCCGCGTTTTCGATCTCTACCTTGTTGATGGCCCGGGAAGCGGTGAAGGCAATCGATCGCCTGCGCGGTGTCCGCCTCGCGGGGCGATCGCGGGTCGTGGCGTACGGCGTCTTTACCCTGTCTCCGACCCTCTTGATCGGTGTGCTCGGCTATGGACACGTTGAGCAGCCGATGATGCTGTGGTTGGTGCTTTTCGCGGTACGCCAACTCGCCAGCGACCGGCCCGTGGCGGCGGGAATCACCTTCGGGTTGGCGATGCTGACGCGAAGCCTCGCCGCGCTCCCGCTGATTCCAGTGGGAGTCTTATTGCTGGCCCGCGGTCGATGGCGTGTGACGGCCTGGTTGACCGGGAGTGCTGCCGTCGTTGGGACGCCCTACGAGTGGGTCCCTCAGCACGCGGACGTGCTCTTCGTATTCGGGCTTGCGCTGCTGGTGAGTCTTGTCGTGATTCTCGCCCGCCGCGACATCGAGGCGTCATCGCGGGATATCTATGGCCTGCTGGCATTAACGGCCCTGGCCCTGCCTCTGTTGGCGAAGAGTGTCTGGCCATACTATTTCCTCGACGCTTATGTCTTCGGGGCCATTTGGTGGCTTGGACAGACCGGCGCGTTGGCTTGGGGGCGCCGCTCCATCGAAGCCGTGCTGCCGCTCATGGCAATCATCGGCACCCTACTGACGGAGTACGAGATGGGGGCGAGTGCCGGGCGAATACGGCTCCTTGAAGGAGTGGGCATGGGCGGGATCCTGGCCGTCCTGATGGCTGCACTTGCAGTCCGGCTCCGGCGCCGATGCGAAAATCTAAAGCTGCCGAACCTGACCAGTTGAACGAAATGCTCGATGCGAGACCGGGGCTGCCCAGGACCCGCCTGCTCGCACTTAGCTTCTTGATGCTCTTTGTTGAGCTGGCCTTAATTCGATGGACCGGCTCCAACATCCTTTACCTTTCCTACTTCTCGAACTTCATCCTGCTGGCAAGTTTTCTCGGAATCGGGCTCGGATTCTTGCGACCCGATTCCGGTCGCGACTTGTTTCGCTTCGCTCCCATTGGCCTGGCGGCGCTGATCGCGTTCGTGCGGATCTTCCCGGTCGAGATCGATCGATCGGGCACCGAACTCATCTTCTTCGGGGCATTGGGCACCCAGACCGGGTTGCCACCCTGGCTGACCCTTCCGGTCCTCTTCCTGGGGGTAGCCGGGGTCATGGCGCTGATCGGCGAGGGGGTCGCCCGAACCTTCCGACAGTTTCCCCCACTCGACGCCTACCGGCTCGACATTCTCGGCAGTCTCGCCGGCATCATCGCCTTCTCGGCGCTGTCGTTCCTCGGAGCTCCCCCCCTTGCCTGGGGAGCCGTAGTCGTCGTCGTCCTGTTTCTGCTTGCCGACCGGCACCACCTCGCTTGGCAGCTCCCAGCCCTGGCGGTCATCGTCGTCCTGCTCGGCCTCGAGTCGCTTGTCCCCACGGACAGCTGGTCCCCCTACTACAAGATTCGGCTGATCACCCAGCCGTCGGGAGCCGTGTCGCTTCTGGTGAACGGGATTCCACACCAAACGATGGAACCCGCGGACCGCAGGCTCGACACCCTGACGCTTTACGGCCTCATCTATCAGCGAACGCGCTCGATCCCGAAGAGCGTGCTCATCGTTGGCGCCGGGACCGGCGTCGATGTCGCCGTCGCGCTCAAGGAGGGCGTCCAGCACGTCGACGCGGTGGAAATCGACCCTCGCATCCATGACATCGGCGTGCAACAAAATCCTGATCGCCCGTTCCAGGATCCCCGCGTAGCCTCGTATGTCAACGACGGCCGCGCCTTCCTCGAGCAGACCACGCACCGATACGACCTCATCCTCTTCGCGCTGCCGGACTCGCTGACGCTCGTCGCCGGACAGTCTTCCTTACGACTCGAGAGCTATCTCTTTACCGTTGAGGCGATGCGGGCGGCGCGCTCGCACTTAACTGCAGGCGGCGCATTCGGCGAATACAACTACTACCGCGAAGACTGGCTGGTCGACCGCCTGGCGGGTACATTGCAGCAGGTTTACGCGCATCCACCGTGCCTCGACTCCGCGGGTCATTTTGCCCGGCTCGCCCTGCTGATGGACAGCCTCAGCTCGGATGCGTTGCGGTGCCCTGGCGTGTGGCAGCCGATCTCCGCGGCCGTCCCGCCGCCCGCGACCGATGACTATCCGTTTCTCTACCTCCGAGATCGCGCCATCCCGGGGTTTTATCTGCTAACACTCGGCCTGATCCTGCTGGCTGCCCTGCTGGTTGTGCGCGCCGCAGCTGGGACCTTGACGCCTATGGGCCGTTATCTCGACCTGTTCTGCATGGGCGCCGCGTTCCTCCTTCTGGAGACGAAGAACGTGGTGCAGTTCGCGCTTCTTTTTGGGACGACCTGGTTCGTCAACTCGCTTGTCTTTCTGGGCATCCTGATCGCGGTCTACCTCGCGATCGAGACCGCACGGCGGACCGAGTTGGGCCCGGCCTGGCCTCTCTATGCTGCCTTGCTCCTGGCGCTTGCGGTTGCATGGATCGTCCAACCGGATCTGCTTCTTCGGCTGAGCGTTGTCCCCCGCTTTCTGGCTGCGGTCGCGGTCGCATTTGTTCCCATTTTCCTGGCCAACCTGGTTTTTGCGAAGCGCTTCAGGGATGTCGCGGCGTCAAACCTTGCCTTCGGCGCCAACCTCCTCGGGGCGATGGTCGGGGGCATCCTCGAGTACGTTTCGCTGATCACGGGGTACCGCGGGCTGCTGATCGTGGTCGGCGCGCTCTACGCCGCCGCTTTCGCTTTGCAGCGACTCGCGGTTACTCGCCCAGGGACTAACTGGAGACCGGCAGCTCGCGCTTGAGGTGCTCGACGGCGGCGCGCTGCAGCCGCGACACATGCATTTGGGAGATCCCGAGCCGCTTTGCCACCTCGGCCTGGGGTAACTCGTCGACGAAACGCAGGTACATGATCCGCCGCTCGCGCGGCGTCAGGTGGCGCATCGCCTGGTCGAGCAGATCCTGCAGCTCCACCTTGTCGAGGTTCTCGTCCTCACGGCCGAGGCGTTCGGTCAGCTGCAGACCGTCATCGTCCCTGGGTGCGGGACCGGTCGACTCGAAGGGGATGGTGCGCTGCGCCGGGCTTGCCTCCATTGCTTCCAGCACCTCTTCCGGCTCCAGCCCGAGCTCCTTGGCGATCTCGTTCACCGAGGGCTGCCGTCCCAGTGTGCCTTGCAGGCGCTGCTGGGCCACATCAGCGCGCTGCATCGTCTCCTGCAGCCGCCTCGGCACTTTGACGGCCCAGCTTTTGTCGCGGAAATAGCGTTTGATCTCGCCGACGATGGTCGGCGTCGCAAAGGTGGAAAACTCCAGGCCGCGCTGCGGCTCGAAACGCTCGATCGCTTGGAGCAGGCCGATATAGCCGACCTGCACGATATCCTCGAGTGGCTCGCCGCGGTTGCTGAATTTCTTGGCTAGGAAGATCACCAGGTTGTTGAACAGCTCCACGAGCTGCTGCCGGACCTGGGGGTCCTTGGTTTTCTGATAGTTGAGAAAGAGGCGGCGAACGAGGTCACGATTTGGTCGAACGGTCGTTCGAACGGGCGCTGGGCTATCTACTCGATCAGGTATTTGACCATCCTCATCCGCATGCTGCCCGTCTGGCTGTCCACCTGGTAGCGGAGTTCATCGACGAACAGCCGGATCATGTTCAAGCCAATCGTTTCATAGTCGAGCTCCGCCTCGCGGCGGGCGCGGCGCGCATGCTGCTCGACGGCGCGCGGCGGCACGCTCCGGACCTCGACCTCCAGTCGCCGCGGCTGACTCTTGAAAATCAACTTCAGCTGACCGTTGCCACTCCCCCACTGCTCGGCGGCGGCGGCGCAGGCATTCTCACAGGCCTGGCTGATGGCGATGTTCAGGTCGTCGATTTCTTGAAGCGAGAACCCGACGACGAGGCCGAGCGATGCGGCTGCCCGCTTGGCGACGACGATGTAGTCGCCGACGGCCGGGAGCTTGAGCTCCGTGACGTAGGCGCTTACGGCAGGCACCTCGTGGCCGGCGGTTGCGGGCTGGCGGCGTGCTCGGGTTTCCGTCATGATTCCTCCCCATGTTGGCCGGCTGGTGGTCTGTGGCGGCGGCCGAGTCCGCCTAAGGTGTCTCGCACGCGATCCCGCCAACCACCGATGGCGGCGCTGGTGGCGTTCATGGCTCGGTCGGCGGCGGTGAACTTATCGTTGACGCCGCTCACCATATCGTCGATTTGCTGAAGACTGTGGCGGAGCTCCGGTAGAGCCAGCCGGGCTTCGTCGAGTGTCAGGGTCAGGATGGACTCGATGGTCCGCAGGCTGCGCGTCATGTTCAGCAGGGTCAAGGAGGCGAAGAGACTGAGCAATAGGAAGCCAACGCCCACGAGCAGGATTCCAACTTGCCAGACCATTAGCTGATCCTCCAGACCTCGTCAGTCACGGGATACTGCCCAAGTTGTACCGCATGGCGCCCCGGCTTAAACCGGCTGCTCATGCCGGATCCACCGGGTGCCTGCCCACTGCAGCAGGGCGAGCATCGCCAGGTCGTTGATCGGGTGCAGTTCGCCGACCGCCAGACGGGCCCCCAGACCCGCCAGCCCCAGCCCCTCCCCCAGCAACACCGCCAGCGTGCTGAGCCCCAGGCGGACCAGGTAGCGGGGCGCCCTGGGGGCGACCAGGTACGCAAGCTGTGTGCCCAGCAGGATAACGAGCATGGCCAGGACGAAGACCGGCGGCACGGGCACAGGCAACGCCGCGAGTCTAGCGCATGCTGCCGGCTCGGTCGCCCCTGAAACGAAGAGAGGCCCGGCCGGTTGGCCGAGCCTCTCCTGATTGAGTTGTCTAGTTGGTCTTGTGACCGTTGTTCGACTTCGTCTTGTCGGTGTTGTTCGCGTGCGGGTTGGTGTTGAGCGCGCCCGGCAGGGTCGGCTGCCACTTCCACGCCTGGCTGTTGTCCGCGGCCGCGGTGGTGCAGGAGTTGCCCGGGCGGATGCAGCTTGGCGTCTGCGCAACGACGACGGGGTCAATCGTGAGGCCGGCGAGGTCGAGGTGCAGCGCGCCCCAGCCGTTGATGTTGCTCACGGTCACGGCCGTGATCGTTTTGGTCGGGGCGACGGTGATGGTCAGCATGTCGATCGCGGCGCTCGAGCCGTCGGTGGCGCTGCCACTCCAGACGGTGGTGGTCGCCGGGTCGGTGAGCCAGTTGACGGTGTTGCCGGCACCAGTCCGCCACTCGCGGACGTTGCCGCCGACCGTCAGGTCGGTGCGCTGCGTCGTGCCATCGCTAAAGGTCAGCGTGACGGTACCGACCACGCTCTGGTCGTACCAGAGGTAGGTGTTCATGGTGTTGAGCAGCAGAAGCGCGGACTGCGCGTTGCTCCATGAGCCGGTGTAGGTGACGGACTCGCCGCTGGCCAGCGAGACCAGGTTTCCGCCACTGAGGTCGAAGCTGTGTCCACCGAGGCTCGCGGAACCCGATGGCGCCGAGG
>VBIS01000154.1 GCA_005880605.1 Chloroflexota bacterium | reverse complement strand
GTTAACAGCGCGCCGCTCTACCGTTGAGCTACTCCGGACTGCCAGGCGCGAACCAGTATATCGGTCGACTTCCGGTCAGCTTGCGATCCGCTGCGGCACCTGCCGCCCCGCCTCGCCGGCGCCGCCGGCCCCTTCTCCAGCCCGTTCCTCTTCGTGATATTCGGCGTCGGTATTGACCAGCCAGGGATCGTAGTTCGCGCCCAGCGCGATATTCCGCGCCACCAGCATGCCCGTCATCATCGAGTGGTCCTGATTGTTGTAGTGATGCATCCCGTTGCGCCCCACCAGCCAGAGGTTCGGCAGGGCCCGGCTCACCCATTCGCGCACGACCGCGAGATGTCCGAGATAGGCGCCGTCGTAGACGGGGTAGGCCTTCGGCTGGCGGTACACCATCCCAGCCTTAACCTCCTCGGGCCGCACAATCCCTAACGCGACCAGCTCACGCCGGCCCAAATCCAGCAGCTCGGCATCCGGCCAGCTCCACATGCCGTCTTTCTCGAAGCAGAAATACTCCATCCCCAGCCCCGTCAACCCGCTGTCGTCGACCATGGCGGCACTGAAATTCTTGAAGTTCCCGATCCGCCCCACCTTCACACCCGGGTCGTGCACATAGATCCACTGATCCGGGAAGACGTTGGCGCGGTCCACCACCACATTCACCGTGATGAAGTCGCGGTATCCGAGCCCGTCGGCCGCCGCGCGCACGATCGAGGGCGCGGCCGGCTGCAGTTTCGCAATCAACTCGCGGATCGGCAGGGTGCTGATGAACTCCGACCCCAGCACATCCAGCGTCGCACCGTTGCGGTCCTTGACTACGACCGAAATCACGCGACCATTCGCATGGCGGACGGCGACCACCTCCTCCCCTAACCGGACTGGATGGCCCGCGGCCGCCAGGCGCGACGCCACCGCCTCCCACATCTGTCCGGCGCCGGTTCGCGGATAGCGGAAGGCGTCGACCAGGGTTTTCACGATGGCGCGCTCGCCGCCGCGCAGCGCCGCGGGCAAGACCGCATTCCGGATCACTTCGACCAGGTTGAGCCCACGAATCCGCTGGCCTGCCCAGTCGGCCGAAAGCTCGCTGGTCGGGATTCCCCAGACCTTTTCGGTATAGGTCTTGAAGAAAATCTCGAACAGGCGATGCCCGAACTGATTCGACACCCAGTCTTCGAACGACTTCGGCTCGACGACCGGGTGCAGGCGCGCCTGCGCGTAGCTCAAAAGGCAGTGTGCCGCCTCAAACGGCCCCAGGTTGAGCAAGGCGTTCGAGGCCTTGATCGGATAGTCGAAGAACTTCCCCCGATACATGATCCGCGTCAGCCGCGCCACTGACCGCATCTCCTCGCCCAACACTTCGGTCCAGAGCGCTTCGATCTCGGCGCTCTTGGAGAAAAACCGGTGGGGGCCCACATCGAACCGGCAGCCCATGAACTCGAGCGTGCGGGCGATGCCCCCGACCTGCCGGGGATCCTTCTCCACCACCGTTACCGGGGTGCGGTGCCGCGTCAGCTCGTAGGCGGCCGACAATCCGGCGGGCCCGGCGCCCATAACCACTACGTGCTTGGTTGCACCGGGCGAAGTCACGTCAGCCATGCCGCACAGGAGCAACTCCGGGTGGCCGACCCTCTTGCACCCGCCAGACGCCCCCACCGTACCCTCCCCGAGAGGGGGAGGGGACAATTTCGGGCCGTCTACCTTACTATTGCGCTCCGTGGCCCAGGCGTCGAAAAACCCCGCCTCGCGTGTTCCCCCGTTCCTGGAACGGCTTGCCCGCGGCCCCCTTCTGGGCGACGGCGCCATGGGAACCCAGCTCCACGCCCGGGGCGTCAGCTTCGAGCGGTCCTTCGACGAGCTCAACCTCACCGAGCCCAAAATCGTCGAGGAAATTCACCGAGCGTACATTTCGGCCGGCGCCGAGCTGATCGAGACCAACACCTTCGGCGCCAACCGGATCAAGCTGGCCCGCCACGGGCTCGACAAGCGGGTGCGGGACATCAACTTCCGGGCCGTCAAGCTCGCTCGCGAGGCCCGTGAGATCGCCGGTGAACCGGTCTTCATCGCCGGCTCGGTCGGCCCCATCGGCCAGCAGCTCGGGCCGATCGGCCGGATCACGGTGGCTCAGGCCACCGCCGCCTTCGAGGAACAGATCGCGGCCCTGCTCGAGGGCGGGGCGGATCTCCTCGTGCTCGAGACCTTCACCAACCTGCCGGAAATCCTCGCGGCGGTGAGCGCCGCCAGGAAAACCACCGACCTGCCGATCGTCGCCCAGATGACCTTCGCCGAAGACGGCCTCACCCTCAGCGCGGAGGAGCCCAGCCAGGTGGTGCAGGCGCTCGAGCGCGCCGGGGTCGACGTCATCGGTGTCAACTGCGGCGTCGGCCCGCAAGTGGCGCTGCAGGTTCTCGAGCAGATGCAGCAGCAAACGCGCCTCCCCCTCTCGGGCCAGCCCAACGCCGGACTTCCCGCGCGGGTCGAAGGCCGCTTCTTCTATTTCGCGACGCCCGAGTACTTCGCCACCTTTGCCCGCCAGGCGGCCGATCTCGGCGTGGCCTACATCGGGGGATGCTGCGGCACCACGCCGGCGCACATCGCGGCGATGCGGGCGGCGCCCAAGCCAGCCGCGAGCCCCACCCGCATCACGATGCCCGCGCCCTCGGCCGCCATCGCCATCGACCTCAATCCGGCCGAGCAACTCCCGCCGACCTCGTTCGCGCAGCGCCTGAATGACCACGCCTTCGTCGTCAGCGTGGAGATCGATCCGCCTCGTGGTCTGAATCCGGCGAAGTGCATCGCCGGCGCGCAGCTCGTCAAGGACGCTGGTGCCGACGCCGTCAACATCGGCGACAGCCCGATGGCGCGCGTCCGGATGAGCGCGCTCTCACTCGCCGTCATGATCCAGCAGCAGGTCGGCACCGACACCTTGATCCACTTCACCTCGCGCGACAAGAACCTGATGGCCCTACAGGCGGAGCTGATCGGCGCGCACGCGCTCGGCATTCGCAACATCATCGCGCTGACCGGCGACCCCCCGCGGATTGGCGACTACCCGTCGGCGACCGGTGTGTGGGACGTCGACTCCATCGGCCTGATCAAGATCCTGCAGCGACTCAACGAGGGCTACGACTGGCTTGGCACCTCAATCGGCAAGCCCGCCAACTTCACCATCGCCTGTGCCGTCAACCCATCGGCCGAGGACCTGGACCATGAGATCGACCGCTTCCGGCAGAAGATCGAGGCCGGCGCGCACCTCGCCATGTCCCAACCACTCTATGACCGGCAAACGCTTGAAAAATTCTTCGAGCGGACCGGTCCGCTGCCGATCCCGTTCCTCCTTGGTGTGCTTCCACTGCAGTCCTCCCGGCATGCCGAATTCATGCACAACGAAGTCCCCGGCATCGTCATCCCGGCACAACTCCGCGAGCGCATGCGCCTCGCCGGCGAAAACGGCATCGCGGAAGGCCTCGCGCAGTCGCGCGAGCTGCTGCACGAGGTAAAGGGCGTGGTGCAGGGCGTGTACCTGATGCCGTCGTTCGGCCGCTACGAGGTCGTCGCCGAGCTGGTCCGCTGGCTTCGCCGGGAACGGGTCACCTCGCCCTCCTGAATAGCTGAGCGCGCTGATGGTCGATTGTGATGAGATGTATCTGTCTCAATCCGACCCGTAAGTAGCCAGCCGGGCTGGTGGGGACCACCGGCTGGGTAGGAGGCGATTAGCAGATGATCCGTCTCGACCGCGCATGGGACCATGGGCTACGGCGAATCAGCAGGCTCGCGATGCTGGGACTCACAGGTTTGGCGGTGGGGAGCGCGGTGACGACGTCGCCGACTTCGGCGGCCAGCTCGGTGGGCTTTTCGGCCCCCAGCTTCGTCGACACGGTTCGAGCCGGTGGCGAGCCGGGGATCATTCACAGCAACAAATTCGGCAACCTCGTCTATACCTCGCATGAGGGCACGACCCACATCGATCGGTCGGGCGGTCCGGCGTCGATCCAGCAGTTCCTCTGTCCCGGACTGACGACCGCCAATTGCTACAAGAACCATGTCTGGATCTGGACCTCCGACGACCGTGGAAAGACCTGGCAACTCCGTGATGAAGCGCTGCCCTACACCGGGTTCAGCGACCCCGACCTGACGCAGGACGCGTCCGGGTCGATCTACAACACCGGCATCGACCTGGTCAACGACGCCCTCTTCTCATCCCAGGACGGCGGCAAGACCTGGCCACACGGCACGACGCAGTGCCACAACGGCGATCGCCCCTGGTTGGCCGGCGGCGGCATCGCGGGCGAGGTCTACATGACCACCGATACCTTGGAAAACGGCCACGAGCTCTTCCGCAGCGGCGATTACGGCGACAGCTGCAGCGCCACCGGCATCATCGACAACGGCACCGTCAATGGCGAGAGTTATTCGGGCTTCGGCAAGCTGGTGTACGACCCGTTTGACGGAAGCCTGATCGAGCCGGCGCAATTCGTGCATGCCGACGGCAGCATCGGCGTCGGCATCAGCCGGCTGCCGCACGCCCGCGCCGCCTTTAACGGCGGCGGCGAGACCTGGCAACCACGCGAGATCGTCTA
>VBIS01000009.1 GCA_005880605.1 Chloroflexota bacterium | reverse complement strand
GAGGGCGCCGCCATTTTGGGAAAGACCAATGCACCCGAGTTCGGCACCCGGCCGGTGACGGAGGGTCCGATGTTCCCCCCAGCTCGTAATCCGGTCGATAAGACCAGGACGGCCGGCGGTTCCTCTGGCGGCGCCGCGGCGGCGGTCGCCGCCGGCCTCTGCGCGCTGAGTCATGGCGGCGATGGCGGTGGTTCGATCCGTATCCCTGCCTCTTGTTGCGGCGTGGTCGGGCTGAAGCCATCGCGGGGACGGATTTCCAGCGGCCCGATCCTTGGTGAGGACTGGGCGGGGCTGAGCACCAGCGGCGTGATCGCGAGGACGGTCGCCGACGCCGCCCTCGGCCTCGATGCGATGAGCGGGCACCTGCCCGGCGATCCCTATTGGGCCGAGGTCCTCGAGCCCTTCCTGGCGGCGGCCCGTCGGGACGCGCCCAGCCTGCGCGTTGGCTGGACCGTCGACGCGCCGGTGGCCGTCGACGACGAGGTTGCGTCGGCGGTCGAGTCCGTCGCGGCCGAGGTCGCACGGCTCGGGCATCGCGTGACCCGCGTCAAACCGGACCTTGGTCAGTTTCGCCCGCTGATCCAGATCCTCGCCGTGACGGCCGTCGGATCTCTGCCGATCACACAGCCGCAACGGCTCGACCGGCTCAACCAGCGCATGTTCGAGGCCGCGCCGATGTCGACCGCGGTCGACTACCTGCGGGCCTTGACCGAGTTGCATCAGCAAGCGCGCAGGTTGATCGCCACCTGGGACCAGATCGACGTGCTCCTGACGCCGACGCTGACCTATCCGGCGCCGAAGATTGGCGAAATCGGCCAGGATGTCAACACCGCGTCGGCTGAGTTTCTCGACTGGCTGAGCTTTACGCATCCATTCAATTGCACCGGCCAACCGGCCATGAGCCTCCCGCTGGCCACCTCCAAGGCGGGGCTTCCGATCGGCATCCAGTTGGTGGGCCGGCCTCGCGACGAGTACAGCATCCTCTCGCTCGGCGCCCAGCTGGAGGCGGCGGTCAGGCCCTCGGCGGCCGTCGCGAGGTCCGGGTAGCCGGATGGCAACGGATTGGCTGTTGATCGACGGATCCAGCGTGATGTTCCGGGCTTTCTTCGGCATCCCGGTCACCGCCTTCAAGGCGCCGGACGGCCAGCCGGTCAACGCCGTCCGGGGCTTCCTCGACATGTTGGGGCGGCTTGTCACCGATCGAAAGCCGCGCGCCATCGTTGTCGCGACCGATAAGGACTGGCGTCCGGCCTTCCGGGTCGATGTCCTCCCCAGCTACAAGACGCATCGCCTGGTCCAGGGCAACATGCCGCCGGAGCTGGAGCCGCAGGAGCCGATCATCCACACGGTGCTGGCGGCGATCGGCGTCGAGGTGATGGGTGCCGAGGGATTCGAGGCCGAAGACGTGATCGCCTCGTTGCTGCCGAGGCTCACCGGCACGGTCGAAATCGTTACGGGAGACCGCGACCTGTTTGCCCTCGTGCGCGATCCGGATGTGCGCGTCCTCTACACCCAGCAGGGGATCGGACGGCTGCTCGTCGTCGACGAGGCTGAGGTCGAGCGTCGCTACGGGATCCCCGGCCGTTCCTACGGCGACTTCGCCGTCTTGCGTGGCGATCCGTCTGACGGTTTGCCGGGCGTGCCCGGAGTGGGGGAGAAGACGGCCGCGCAGCTGGTGCGGCGATACAAAGATCTGGATGGGATCATCGCCAGCGGGCGGTTGGGTGACGCGGCCAACGCCTACATCGAGCGGGCGCGGCGGGTCGGCGTCCCGGTGAGCGTGGCGCCGGTGCCGATTCCGAAGGGTGCGCGACCCACCAAGGCTATCGACCCCGGCGCGCTGGCGAAGCTGAACGAGAGGTACGGGATCGGCAGCGTGACCGAACGCCTGCTGCGGGCGCTGGCGGGTCCTCCGGCGGCGGTTCGCACGCCCCCAGGTCGATGAGCCGCCCGAACCTCGAGCGGCGTGGCGTGCTGAACGACCCCATCGCGTTGCAGCGGCTCGAAGGCGGCGTGCTCCTGGTGCTCTCCCTGCTCACCTACTGGAAGCTGGCAGGACCGTGGTTCTTATACGTCCTGCTGATCCTGGCGCCCGATCTCTTCATGCTCGGGTACCTCCGGGGGCCGAGGCCTGGCGCCGCTGCCTACAACCTGGGCCACACCTGGCTGTTGCCCGGCATTCTTGCCGCTGTCGGCATTATCGGTGGGGCGTCATTGGCCCTGGATTCGGATCGGCCGCCACCGCTGATAGCCTTAACTGATGCTTGACCCCAAGCATCGCGTCACGATCGAATACTGCGTGCCCTGAAACTACCTGGAGCAGGCCGTCGGTCTGGCGGGTGAGATCCTTGGGGCCTGGGCGCCGATCATGATCGACGTGTCGCTGCGCTCGGGCAGTAAGGGCCGGTTCGAAGTCACGCTCGATGATCGGCTCATCTTCAGCAAGGCGAAACTGGGCCGTTTCCCAAAGCCGGGCGAGATCCGCGAACTGGCGGCGCCCGCGCTCGGACCGCCCATCGACTGGCGCTAGGGCAGAATTTACTCGTTCGCCGTCCACTTCCGTACCTGCTCGCGCTGGTGCTGGCCGTCGGCGCCTTCCAGTACTTTCGGCCGCTGCCGGTGACCGCCGCGACCTCCGTCGCGCCGGCATCAGAGCGGTTCGGAGTGGCCTCCGCCTTACCCTGGCCCGCAGGCGGCGAGGCCGCCCTCTACCTCGAGGGCGCCGGCGCGATCGGGACGTCGGGGGCCCAATCGCCGATCCCGATGGCCAGCACCGCCAAGATGATGACCGCACTGGTGGTGCTCGAAGACCACCCCCTGGCCTTCGGACAGCCGGGCCCGGTGATCACGGTGACCCGGGCCGACGTCGCGACCTTTCAAGCAGAGCGAACCCAGAATGAGTCGGTGCTTCCAGTGACCGCGGGTGAGCAACTCACCGAGTACCAGCTGCTGCAGGGCCTGCTTCTGCCCTCGGCCAGCAACTACGGCGACATGCTGGCCAGGTGGGACCTCGGCGATGTTTCCACCTTTGTCAATCGCATGAACACACGCGCGGCGGCCCTGGGGATGAGCGTCACCCATTACGCCGACGTCAGCGGCTTCTCACCGCTGAGCGTCAGCGTTCCATCCGATCTGGTGGCCCTGGCGCGGACGGCGATGGGTCAGCCGGTGTTCGCCGAGATCGTGGCCCAGCCGCAGGCCACCCTGCCGGTTGCGGGCACGGTCCATAACCTCAACACGCTGCTGGGGCAGGGCGGAATTGTCGGCATCAAGACCGGCCACACCGACCAGGCCGGTGGCTGCTTTGTGACGGCCGCCGATCTGAGCGTCGACGGCACATCGGTGCGGGTCTACGGCGCGGTAATGGGGCAACCGAATGCGCTCCAGGGTGCGTTCGCCGCGATGAGCACCCTGCTGCACGGGTTGAGCCCGGCGCTGCATCTGCGTTCCATCGTCCACCGCAACGATGTCGTGGCCAGCTATCGCACCCCCTGGGGCGAGGCGGGCAGCATCGTGGCGGATCAGTCGGTCGCCTGGGTGCTCCTCGATGGGACCAACGTCGTGCGCCGAGTCTCGCTCGATGAACTACCCGCGACTTTGCCGGCCGGATCGCGGGTTGGCACGCTGGCCATCGAGGCGGGGGCCCACCGGGCCGACGTCCCGCTCGTCACGGCGACCGCGATCCAGGGCCCGGATACGGGCTGGCGCCTAACGCGCGGCTTCTAGAGCCCGCTCCAGTCCGGCGGCTTGCTGTCGAAAAGCTTCAGCTCGCCGTTTGCCGAGGTCCGAGCCGGGTATAACCATGACGAAACCGTTCAAACGTCTCTGATCGAAAGAAAGGAGAGACACCGTGAGCATCAAACCGCCGGCCTCTGCGCCCGATACCTCCGACTCGCGCGCGCTCACGCTGACCCCACCGGAGCCGGTGGCGGCCATCACCGATGGGGAAGCGGCGGGCATGATCCAGCTGGATCCGTCGACGGCCGGCAAGATCGACGCCATGGTTAACGGCTACATCACGTCCATCGCATCGCTCGATCCGCAATCGCCGGACTTCGCGACCAAGCTGAATGCCATTCAGAGCATGGGCGATGACGAGATCCGCCAATCGGCAACTGTTTCCAACCGGCTGCTCGACAAGCCAGTCAAGGCGATGGAGTCGGGGCCCTTCAGCAAGGGGGCGACGGTATCGAAGTCGTTGGTCGACTTG
Organism: Chloroflexota bacterium; assembly: GCA_005880605.1. Lineage (GTDB taxonomy): Bacteria > Chloroflexota > Dormibacteria > CF-121 > CF-121 > CF-13. Next base: position 7,606 of record VBIS01000009.1, on the reverse strand, counting down.
CGGCGGACCGTCGAAGACCTCGATCCCTCGCAGCAAGGCCTGCTCACGGCGAAGCACGTGTTTGGCCTGATTCCCTTCGGCAACCGGCTTCGTGACTATTTCGCCCGTTACCAGTCCGCCCAGGGGCACCTGAACGCCATCATCCAGGCGCTGTATCACGGCCAGGACGAGCTGCGCCAGGACAACGCCGCGATCGAACAGGAAAAAGTCAATGTCTGGGATATCAAGGGCAAGCTCGAGCAGTACATCTACATGGCGGGCAAGCTCGATGCCGCGCTCGCAGCGCAGATCGACCAGATCGGCAAGACCAATCCCGAGCGGGCCAAGGCGCTTCGCGAGGACGCGCTCTTTTATGTCCGCCAGAAGCGGCAGGACCTCCTGACTCAACTCGCCGTCAACGTGCAGGGCTACCTCGCTCTCGAGTTGGTGCGACGGAGCAACCTGGAGCTGATCAAGGGAGTCGACCGCGCCACCACGACGACGGTGTCGGCACTTCGCACGGCGGTCATCGTGGCGCAGGCCCTGACCAACCAAAAACTGGTGCTCAACCAGATCACCGCGCTGAACACCACCACGGGCAACCTGATCGAATCGACGTCCGCGATGTTGAAAGAACAGTCGGGCCAGATTCAGCAGGAGGCTGGCAGCGCCACCATCAGCGTGGAGAAGCTGCAGGCGGCCTTTGCCAACATCTACGCGACGATGGACATGATCGACGCCTACAAGCTGCAGGCGCTCGACAGCATGCAAAAAACCGTCGACGCGCTGAGTGGCGAGGTCGTAAAAGCGCAGTCGTACCTTCAGCGAGCGCACAACACGCCGGCGACGCCGGTCGTGGGCCCGGGTGGCCGAAGTGAGCTGGCACTGACGAGTCCCGCATCCCGGAGCTGACGATTTGATCTAGATTTGATTCGTCCGCCTCTAGCGAAGCCCCACCTTTGCTAGTGTGAAAATGAGGGCTGGGTCATGGGATTCACGAGCAAGCCTGTCAGGGTCATCGAAATACCGGAGCCGGCTTCGGAGCCGCTGCTCGCGCCCGAGCGCGAACCGCAGCGCACCGAGAGAGAGGAAGAGGCCCCGGTCACCACGCCGGCGTGAACCTCGCGGTCGGGTACCGCTTCTGGCGGGTCGATCCCGATGACGCCTGGACGCGCGGTCGGCTTCAGTCGCCCGTGGCCGAGACCTTGTGGCCGCCACTCGAGACGCTCGAAGCCGAATGCCAGACCCGTCCCGGCCTCCGTCTGGCTCGGGCCGGCCTGCATCGGCATGATGAACGGGGCGTCTCGCCCGAGCCGAGCTGCAGCTGCGGGATCTACGCCTATCACGACATCATGCCGATGACCCGGGCGTTGCGCGAAGAGCCGTACATGTTCGGCGGAGCGGTGCTCTGCTGGGGCCGAATCGTGATCCACCCCGAAGGCATGCGGGCCCAGCACGCGCGGCCCCTCGCGCTCTGCCGTCCCGAAAGCCCCGGGGTGCAGCTTCGGACGGCCGCCTTGCTGGCGGAGGTCACGAGGGAGTACGCGATCCCGCTGCTCGAGCTCCGTGATCTGGTCGCCTATGCAAGCGAGTTCGGTTCCAGCTACAAGCCCGAACCCGGGCCTCCGTCCCGGCGGGGGTTTGACCGAGTCAAGGACGCGCTGTCCTGGCGTCGCATGGCTCGCCGAATCGGGAAAGCGTTCGGGGGCTAGATACTCAGCCGCTCAGCTCGCGGCCGCCCGGGGTCCGGCCTCTGCTGCGTCCGCGCGGGCCGTCGCCTTCGCACGTCGTTCGATGAGGAGGCAGCTCAGCGCGCCGACGGCCAGCACGGCGATGGACACCGCCAGCGTCGGCTTGACGGCGTTGACGTAGGCGTTGGCGAAGACATCGTGAAACAGGCGCTGCAGCGTGGGCGCCAGCGCCGGCGGGACGCCGACGGGTAGCTGGGCGCCCGTCTGGCCGACCCCCACCTTGAAGCCGCCGGACGCAGCGTTGGAGAAGCCGCTCACGAAGGTGCTGCGAAAGGCGGCCGGCACCTGGCTCGAATACGCGACCGCCTGCTCGTGCAACTGAGTGGCGAGCCGGTTTTGCAAGACCGCGCCGATCACGGCGCTTCCGATCGCGCCCCCCACCTGCCGAACGGTATTCAGCACGCCCGATGCCGCCCCGGCCATGTGTGGCCTGACGTTGCGCATGGCAACCGTGGTCAGGGGCGCGAAGGTCATGCCAAGCCCCAGCCCGGCGAGCGCCGCCGGTCCCCAGAAGGTTGCCTGGGTCGCGTTGAGCGAAATCACCAGCACCACCAGCCCCATCCCGGCGGCAAAGAATGTTAGCCCGGCAACGAGGATGTACTTCCCGCCAAACCGATCGGACATCCGGCCGGCGATGGGAGCGACGACCATCGAGACCAGTGACATCGGCAAGAAGGTGAGCCCCGCCTTCAGCGCGGAGAATCCCAGGACCGATTGAAAGAAGATCGTTACCGGGATGAAGAACCCGAGCATGCCAAAGGCCACGGCTGAGCTGACCCAGATCGAGATGCTGAAGTTCCGATTGCTGAAGAGTGAGAGTGGCATCAAGGGCTCCGCCTGGAATCTTTCGAAGACGACAAATACCGCGAATAGCACGACGCCGGCGGCGATGATTTCAGGAATCGTGATCGGTCCCCAGATCGTGCCCCAGTTGAAGCGCTCACCTTCGACCAACCCGAAGATGATGCCGAATAGGCTGGCGCTGGCCAGCAGGACGCCGACAATGTCGAGTCGGTGTCGTCGCCCCGGACGGAGGTCGGGCACAACGAGAAGCGCACCCGCGAGCGCGATCAGCCCGACCGGAACGTTGACGAAGAAGATCCAGCGCCAGTTGATGTAGGTCACGAGGAAGCCGCCGAGCGTTGGCCCCGTGACGGTCGCCACACCGGCGACCGCACCCCAGACGCCGAAGGCGGCGCCCCGGCGCTCGGGCGGAAAGATGACGGTGATGATGCTGAGCGTTTGCGGCGTAAGAATCGCGCCGCCCACGCCCTGGAGAATGCGGGCAGCGATCAATTGGTTCCCGTCCTGGGCGAGGCCGCAGAGCGCGGAGGCCACGGTAAAGATCGCCAACCCGAGGGCGAAGAGGCGTCGAGGCCCGAAGAAGTCCCCCAACCGCCCTGCGGTGATGAGCAAGACAGCGTAGGCCAGCAGGTAGGCGTTGATGACCCAGAGGATCTGGTCGAGCGACGAATTGAGGCCCGAGATCATCGCTGGGATGGCGATGTTCACGATCGTGGTGTCGAGCAGGATCATGAAAAAGCCCAGGCTCAGGAACACCAGGACGAGCCATTCGTTCTTCGCTTGCACGGGCCTGACCATCGCCTACTTCCCTCCCGATCCCATCGGCGCGGCCCTACTGGCCCTCACTAACCTCATAGAGCTCAGTGGCGGGATGACCTGCCTTCATGTGCACGGCTGCGACGGCCTCCTTGTTCGGGCCTTTCGCGAGACAGAACACCTTTCCGGCCTTGGAGTCCAGCCAGTACCGCACGTACTCAACCCCGGTTCCTTTCTGGGCTTCGAGATCCTTCTTGTGTGCCCCCATTAGCTCCTGCAGCGTGACGTGCATCCCGTCGTGTACGTCCATGAATGTCGGCATGAACTCACCTCCTGATTCGCCGAACGGTCAGCAGTAAATCAATGGTAGCGCGAATCGCCGTTTGACAACCGCCATTAAATCGTGGATAGTGAAGCACTTCACTATGCAGTTCTCTGAGGTCAAGGGCGAGTGTCACTTCAACGGCACCCTGGCCACCGATCGAGCCGGGCGCCTGTACGATAGCCGCCTCCGTCAGTCCATCCGCTCAGCACGCCGGCCCCTTTCCGAACGCGAGGTGCGCACGGTTGAGGCGATGACGGCGATGCGGATCACCGCTCGGTTGACCCGCCAGCTGATGGATCGCTGGGCCGAGAAGCACGGTTTGAGCGAGGGCCGGCTCCACGTCCTCTTTCGGCTTGCGACCGCGCCCGATCACCGGCTTCCGCTGGGCGAGTTGGCCGACGTGCTCGAGGTCACCCCGCGAAATATCACCGGGCTGATCGATCATCTCGAGCGTGATGGCCTGGTCGAGCGCATCGACGATCCGTCAGACCGCCGCTTGACCTACGCACGATTGACGGTGGCGGGGGGCAAGCGCATCGATGGTATGCGCGCCCAGGGTTTGGAATGGCAGCTCAAGATCGCGGCCGGGCTCTCCATCGACGAGCTCGAACAGCTCCGTCACGCGTGTTTCCGGCTAATCGAAAACATGACCGGTGCAGCGGTCGCAGAGAGGAGCGCATGACAAACGAACCGCAGCCACCGTCCACCGACGCCACCGGTCATCTCACCGAGGGGTTGCCCCGCTGGCAAACGATCGGAGTCGTCGCGGGGACCATGCTCGCGCTTCTGCTGGCCGCGCTCGACCAGACCATTGTCGGGACCGCCATGCCTCGGATCGTGGCCGAGCTGAACGGGCTCAGTTACTACTCCTGGGTCATTACCGCCTATCTGGTCGCGTCGACGATCATGGTGCCGATCGCGGGCAAGCTGGGCGATCTCTTCGGTCGTAAGCCATTCCTACTCGTCGGCATGATCGGGTTCGTCGTCGCGTCAGCGCTCTGCGGCCAGTCGCACGGCATGCTCGAGTTGGTCGTCTTCCGAACCATCCAGGGCATCTTTGGCGGGATGCTGTTCGCAACCGTCTTCGCTGTGATCGGCGACCTGTTTCCGCCCTCCCAGCGTGCTCGTCTCGCCGGCCTGTTCGGCGCCGTCTTCGGCCTGTCATCCATCGTCGGTCCCACCGCCGGCGGCTACATCACCGACACGTTGGGCTGGCGCTGGGTCTTCTACGTCAACCTGCCGGTGGGCATCATCGCGGTCCTGCTCGTGATCGCCACGATGCCGTTCGTGCGCTCATCGGCGTCGCTGCGCGACATCGACTTCAAGGGCGCAGCCGCCTTGGTCGCGGGCCTGGTGCCCCTGATGGTTGCCCTCTCGATCACGCGCGATCACGGCTGGACATCCCCTGAGGTGCTGGGTCTCCTAGCAATCGCGGCCATCATCCTGGGCATCTTCTTCGTCCTCGAGATCCGCACGGATCATCCGATTGTGCCCTTCGACCTCTTCAAGAACTCCACTTTCAGCGTGTCGATGATCGTGGGTTTTCTCTCCGGGTTCGGCATGTTCGGAACGATCGTCTTCGTTCCGCTGATCTACCAGGGTGTCCTCGGTGTGACAGCGACCAACTCCGGTCAGTTGCTGACCCCGATGATGCTGGGCCTGATCGTCGCCAGCACGCTGGTCGGCCAGGTCATGGTGCGCGTTCGGTTGTACCGGTTCCTGGGGACGGCTGGCATCGCCGTCATGTTGGTCGGCATGTGGCTGCTCTCGCAGGTCACCGTCACCACGTCGCGCCTCGAAGTGGTGCGCGACATCGTGATCGTGGGCGCCGGCCTCGGCTCGACCTTCCCGCTCTACCTGACTGCTGTCCAGAGCGCGCTCCCCCGTAGCTTCCTGGGCGTCGCCTCAAGCCAGGTCCAATTCTGGCGGCAGATCGGCGGGACGATCGGCACGGCCGTGCTCGGCTCGGTCCTCAGCCAGCGTCTCCCGGTCCACATCAGCCAGCAGGTGGCCAACCTCCACCTGCCGCCGCAAGCCACGCAGTTGGTGGGCAGCGGTGGGGCTAGCCCCCAGACGCTGTTCGATCCCGCGCAGATCGCGGCGAGCCGATCCAGGGCGGTGGGTGCGCTTGGAGCGCAGGGTGGCGCGATTTTCGACCAGGTGCTTCATGCGGTCCGCGCCGCTCTTGCCGCGACTTTGCATGAAATCTTCCTCTACGGTGCCGCGGTGTTGGTGATCGCGCTGATTGCGTCGGTCTTCCTCAAGGACGTGCCGCTGCGCGCGCGCCAGCCGGCCGACGAGGAAGACGCGCCCGTGGTCGCCGCCTAAGCCGGACCTCCTCGGGCGCGTAACCGGCGGCTGCGCCGGCCGTTGCATCCAGGTGCGGAATCTGGAGGGCGATTGACGTGCGCGTCAAGATGATCCTCCCGGCGCTCACCGAGGCGACGAGCCCATTCTTCCGGCCGATCAAGTACTCGCTCTTTCCCCCGCTCGGGCTCGCGACGCTCGCCAGCTACCTGGCGATCGACGATGACGTTTCGATCTGGGACGAGCATGTCGAGAAGGTCCCGCTCGACGACGAGCCGGACCTCGTCGTGATCCAGGTGTACATCACGTCCGCCCGTCGCGCCTACGAGATCGCTGACCAATATCGCGCACGAGGTGTCCGCGTGGTGCTCGGCGGTCTTCACGTCACCTCCCTGCCGGAGGAAGCGAAGGTGCACGCGGACACGATCTTCCTCGGACCGGGAGAGGACACCTGGCCGCAATTCCTCGCCGACCTGCGGGCCGGTCGGCCCGCGTCACGCTACGCGTCGCAACAACGGACCTTGCTCGGTGTGCCGCCAATCCGCCGCGATCTGATCAAGCGGCATAAGTACCTCGTTCCCAACTCGATCGTCGTCTCGCGCGGCTGTCCGCACGTCTGCGACTTCTGCTACAAGGTGGCCTTTTTCAAGGGCGGGAAGCAGTACTACGTGCAGCCGGTCGAGAACGCGCTGGCCGAGATCGAACGTCTTCCGGGACGCCACCTGTACTTTCTCGATGACCATCTCTTTGGCAGTCCACCCTTCGCCGAGGCGCTCTTCGACGGCATGCGCGGCATGGGGCGGCTGTGGCAGGCTGCCGGCACGGTCAAGGCGGTGCTGGAACAACCTCGGCTGCTGGAGAAAGCCGTGGCTGCCGGACTGCGCAGTCTGTTCGTCGGCTTCGAGACTGTAAATGCGGCCAACCTCACGGATCAGCGCAAATACCAGAACGTCGGTCGTAACTATGACGCGGCGATTCGGCGGCTGCACGACCTCGGTGTGATGGTCAACGGCAGCTTCGTGTTCGGGATGGACCACGACGGGCCCGATGTGTTCGATCGCACCGTCGAATGGGCCATCTTGAACGGCATCGAGACCGCGACCTATCACATCCTGACGCCCTATCCTGACACCGCGCTCTATGGACGGATGGAGTCGGAAGGGCGCGTGCTTCATCGCGACTGGGATCTGTACGACACGCGCCACGTCGTCTTTCGCCCGGCGCTGTTGCAGCCGGCTGAGTTGGAACGCGGCTACTGGCGAGCCTATCGAGAGTTCTACCGCTGGGGCTCGATCTGGCGGGGTGCTGCCACCAAGGCTGCGCCCAGGGATCGGCTCAGACACATGGCCTATTCGGCGGGTTGGAAGAAGTTCGAGCCGTTTTGGGACGCCGCGATCCGCGCCGGTCGCGTCCTCCACGCCTTGCCGTTGCTCGAGCACATTCTCGAAGGGTTTGGCCGGCATCCGGCCGAGCCGCACCGGCCTCAGCGGCTCACACTAGAAGCCGGTATCGACCGGTTCGCTCGGAACGTCACCATTGACGAGATCGGCAAGCAAATGGCCGAGCCGGCGCGGCGCGAATTCATCGTCTGACGCCTTGATCTCGCTGACCGTCCACCAGCGGTGCTCGCCCATGTAGATCCGCTCGAAATCGTCCCAACCGCTGACATCGACCTCGTGCCGAT
>VBIS01000008.1 GCA_005880605.1 Chloroflexota bacterium | reverse complement strand
GCCGCCTGAAATGGAATTGCTTGCGTGTAAGCTTGCCCCCATGCCGCCGGTAAAACAGGACGCAGTCCAGGAGATCAAGGATCGGCTGGACCTCGTGGACCTGGTCTCCGAACACTTGCGGCTGCAAAAGGCCGGGCGAGATTTGAAGGGGCTGTGTCCATTCCACCAGGAGAAGACCCCATCCTTATATATATCGCCGGAAAAGCAGCTGTGGCATTGCTATGGCTGCCAGAAGGGTGGCGATCATTTCACCTTCATCCAGGACATCGAACACGTCGACTTCAAAGGGGCCTTGCGGCTGCTGGCCGACAAGACCGGGGTGGTGCTCGAGGAGTCGCCCGGCGCCGGCCGTCAGCGGGAGCTCAAGCGCACCATCCAGCGACTGAACCTGCTGGCCGCCCAGTACTTCCATCACATCCTGCTCGAGAACCAGGCGGGGCAGAAAGCCCTGGTCCAGTTGGAGTCCCGAGGGGTCACGCGGGCGTCGATGACCGAGTTCCAGCTTGGCTTCGCACCGGCGGGCCAGCGGAAGGACAACCTGGTCCGGTTCCTGCGCAAGCATGGGGTATCGGATGGCGAGCTGCTCGAAGCGGGCCTGGCGATTAAGCCTGATGGAGGATGGGAGCTGTGGGACCGGTTTCGGCAGCGGATCATCATCCCGATCCACGACGAGCACGGCGAGCTGGTCGCCTTTGGCGGCCGGGTGATCGACGATACCGCCCAGCCGAAATATCTGAATACGTCGCAGACGGCGCTTTACGACAAGGGCCGGACGCTCTTCAACCTGCATCGGGCCCGCAAGTCGATCCACGAGATGAAGCACGCCGTCCTGATGGAGGGCTACTTCGACGCCATCACCGCCTGGCAGGCGAACGTGACCAATGTGGTGACCACCTCCGGTACGGCGCTGAGCGAGCACCAGGTCCGGCTCCTGAAGCGGGAAACCCAGGAACTGGTGCTGGCCTTCGACCGGGACGATGCCGGACTGAACGCCACCCAACGCGCCATCGAGCTGGCGTCGAAATCCGGCATATATATAAAGGTTGTGCGGGTGCCCCAGGGCAAGGATCCGGACGACTATCTGCGGGCCAATCCGGACGGCTGGGGCAACCTGCGGGAGCACGCGCTGCCGGAATGGGAGTACCTCCTGCGCCAGGCGCTGGGAAGCCTCGATCTCACCGATGCCGGGGAGCGCCGGCGGGGTGCCGAATTAGTGATCCCAGTGCTGGCGAAGATTCCGGAGGCGTCCGTGCTGGAAATCTATGCTCAGCAGGCCGCAGGATGGCTACGCATTGAGCCAGCTGCCCTACTTCGCGACGTCCAGGCATTGAAGACTGGGCACCCTCCACCCCGGTCCTCCCCCGCAAGGGGGGAGGGATATGCCCCCACCCTGCCCTCCCCCGCAGGCGGGGGAGGGAAATTTGCTCCCATGAGGGGGGAGGGAGACACCCGACAGGATGAGGGGTACCTGCTGGGGCTCTTGATCGAGCGGCCAGACCTGGTGGGGGAGGTGGCTGGCGCGTTGAGGGACATTAATTTCTCTTCGCCTGCCTACGAGCAAGTCTTCACCAGGTTGCAACAGATGGTCGAAGGAGATGCAACGGCGCGGCCGACCGACCGGCTTTCTGAGTTCACCCCAGACGAGCAGGGCCTGATTTCGGCGGTCGCCATGACTCGCTACCCCGAGCTGGACAGTGGTTCCGAGGCGGCGCTGCGCCAATCGCTGGAACAATGTCTCCAAACACTTAAAATAAACGCCTCCCAACGACGGTTGAAAGCCTTAGTGGCTGAGATGCGTGCGGTGCGTGCGTCAGGGGATGAATCTCGGCTCGTTAGTCTGATGCAGGAGAATGACCGCTTGGCCCGTGAGTTGGACGCGTTAAAGGCTGTGAGATATGGCTCGGGTTAACGTCAAAGACGCGCCCGCGCCCAAGAAGGTCCCGGCGCCCGGCGGCAAGCTGAAGCGCGCCGAAGACCCGATGGTGCTGGCCGCCGAGGCCCTGATTGTCAAAGGCAAGGAACAGGGATTCCTCAGCCCCGACGACATCCTCGCGGGCTTTCCCGACGTTGAGCTCGATCCTGACCAGCTGTTCCGGATCTTCAACGTGTTCCGGGACATGGGGATCGAGGTCTCGGACGGGGAGAAGGACTTCGAGGAAGTCGTCGAGATCGACGATGACCTGATTGCCACGATCGAGGCAATGGATTCGGTCTCGCTCGACGACCCGGTCCGGATGTATCTGAAAGAGATCGGGCGGGTCGCCCTCCTCAAGGCGGAGCAGGAGGTGACGCTGGCCAAAGCCATCGAGGCCGGTGACGACGATGCCAAGCACAAGCTGACCGAAGCCAACCTCCGGCTGGTGGTCTCGATCGCCAAGAAATACATTGGCCGCGGCATGTCGTTCCTCGACCTGATCCAGGAAGGCAACATGGGCCTGATCCGAGCGGTCGAGAAGTTCGACTACCACAAGGGCTACAAGTTCTCGACCTATGCGACCTGGTGGATCCGCCAGGCGATCACTCGCGCGATCGCAGACCAGGCGCGAACCATCCGGATCCCGGTGCACATGGTGGAGACCATCAACAAGCTGGTCCGGGTGTCCCGCTGGCTGCTTCAGGAACTGGGCCGCGAGCCCACCGACCAGGAGATCGGCGACGAGATGGGGATCTCGGCCGAGAAGGTGCGGGAGATCGTGAAGGTCTCGCAGGACCCGGTCTCGCTCGAAACGCCCATTGGTGAAGAGGAAGACTCGCACCTCGGCGACTTCGTCGAGGACAAGGACGCCACCTCGCCGTCGGACGCCGCCTCGCTCACGATGCTGCGCACGGAGGTGGAAGACATCCTCGATACACTCACGCCGCGCGAGCGGCGCGTGCTGCAGCTGCGATTTGGCTTGATCGACGGGCACCAGCGGACGCTGGAAGAAGTAGGGAAGCGGTTCGGCGTCACCCGGGAGCGCATCCGCCAGATCGAGGCGAAGGCGCTGCGCAAGCTGCGGCACCCGAGCCGCAGCAAGAAGCTGAAAGACTACCTCGAGTAGGACCAGCCCCCTTACGGGGCCACGCGAACAGCGCCGCCGGGTGCCCTGGTGCCCTTTCGGGCATTCGACGATGCCCTCTCGAGCGCCTCGCCGGCCCTATCGCCCGAGCCCCATATTGGTCAGGCTTACGACAATCGCATGCGCCAACGTGAGCGGTTCAAGGTATCCACTGTCGAGTCAAAACGAGCCGTGCCTGCGGCGGTTAACGCGCGTGCTCGGGTGGGCAAGCCCGCGCCAACAACCTACAGCGAACTCATAGCGCTCCAACGCACCGCCGGGAATGCCGCGGTCTGCCAGCTGCTGGAAAAGCCGGCAACCGAGGCCGGCGGGCGGCTGGTGCCGGTGCAGCGAGGATTCTTCGACAGTATTGGGAACTTCTTCAAGGGTGCCGCCAAGGCAGTCGGGTCGGCCGTTAAGGGGATTGCCAGCGGAATCGGCAAGGCTGTGGGCGGCATCGGCAAGGCCCTGGGCGGCGCCGCCCGCTGGGTCTTTGCCCGGCTTGGCGATGCCGGCGAATGGCTCCTCAATTTGTTCAGGGATCTCCCGGGACGGCTGCTGCGATTCGGCAAGGCGATCGCCGACGGTCTGATCGGAGTTGTCACCTTCATCCCCGAGGCTATCGGCGCGCTGATCCACGGTGGGATCGCGGGCTTTGCCAGCTGGATCTGGGCAAAGGCCAAGAGTGGCGCCGCGTGGGCCGGGACGCTGATCAGCCGCCTCTTCGACCTCATTGGCGGACCAGAGCTCGCCGAGTTCGTTCTGCATATCGTCTCGAACGCCACGCCGCTCAGCAATACCGAACGCGCGGCCGCGCAGAGTGTGCTGGGGGCCAACGCGCTCAGGTGGGACGAGGTCAGGATCGACCAAGGCGGAGTGCTCGGCCTCGTCTTCAAGTTGAATCAAGGCCGCGCATTCACCACCTTCCACAGCATCAATATGACGGCGGCGGATCGCGCCGACCTGTCGATCGTCGTGCACGAGCTGACGCACGTGGACCAGTACGAGCATGCGGGGTCGGTCTACATCGGTCAGGCGCTCGGCGACCAAATCGCAGAGGGATCTCATGCCTACGACTACGGTGGATCCGCCGGACTCACAACCGATCGGGCCGCGGGGAAGCACTATGCCGATTACGGCCGGGAGCGACAGGCCCAGATCGCCCAGGACTATTACCGTGATGTCACGTCGGGAACACCGACGGTCGAGTACGACCCCTATATCGCCGAACTCAGGAGGGGGGAGCTCTGAGTCGTGATGGAACGGTCCCGGTCGGCTCCTGCGCAGACCGGCGTCCCCACCGCGCCGGAGATTCTGGCTGATGTCACGCAAGCGCTGACCAACCGGTAGAAAAGACAAAAAAACCTGCTGTATAATGCGCTGTATATGGCGGCAAGACGGACCCAGATCTACCTAACGGCCGAGCAGCGGAAGCGGCTCGATGAGCGGCGCCGCCGCGAACGGCGAACGCTGGCTGAAATCGTCCGCCAGGCGGTCGACGCGTACCTGACCGACCGATCGGTTGATCCGGCTACCGCGCTCAACTCAACCTTCGGGGCGCTTCCGAATCTCGAGGTGCCTAGCCGCGATGAGTGGGACCATGCCTGAGCTCCTGGTTGATACCGACGTTTTCG
>VBIS01000007.1 GCA_005880605.1 Chloroflexota bacterium | reverse complement strand
TCTTCTTCCTTTGGATTGCCGTAGCCGTTGCCGTGATCATTGCCTGGTTCGCCATCCTCTTTACGGGCCGCTATCCGCAGACCCTCTTCCGCTTCGTCGTTGGTGTGCTCCGCTGGAGCAATCGCGTCACCAGCTATGCCTTTCTTCTAGTTACCGACCAGTACCCTCCGTTCCAGCTCACCTGAGTGAGAGCCGTTGTGCACGGCAGCTATGGGCCGCCCGAGGTTCTTCGACTCGAAGAGGTCGAGCGGCCCACCCCCCGGGACGACGCAGTCCTCATCAAGATCCATGCGACCACCGTTAACCGGTTGGACTGTCATACGCGCGAGGCCAACCGGCGTGGCGGCGTTCTCGTCCAGCTCATCAGCCGCCTCGTCTTTGGGGTCCGTCGGCCGAGGCAGCGGATCCTCGGAAGCGAGTTCGCCGGCGAAGTGGTTGGAGTCGGCGCCGCCGTCCGCGAGTTTGCCGTCAATGACCAGGTCTTCGGCATAACGGGGCTCAGCTTCGGTACCCACGCCGAGTTCGTTTCCGTGTCGGAGAGTTCGCGAATCGCGAGGAAGCCGATCGCCATGAGCTTCGAGCAGGCGGCGCCGATGTGCGACGGCGCGCTCAACGCCCTGGCGTGTCTGCGACAGGCCCACCTGCAGAAAGGGCAGGAGGTGCTCGTCTACGGGGCGTCCGGAGCCATCGGTACCGCGGCGGTTCAACTCGCGAAATACTTCGGCACACGTGTCACCGCGGTGTGCAGCACCAAGAACCTGGAGCTGGTGAAATCGCTTGGAGCCGACGCCGTGATCGACTACACGGACGAGGATTTCACGAAGAACGGGCAGACCTACGATGTCATCGTCGACGCCGTCGGCAAGCACTCGTTCAAGCAGTGACGAGCCTCTCTGAAGCTGGGCGGCAGTTACCTCGCGACCGACCGCTTCGTAAACCTCTGGTTGGCGCTCTGGACCGCGCTAATCGGCGGCAAAAGAGTGAGGTTCTCGATCACCAGCCGGATGCCGACGAAAAAGGACGTCGGCTTCCTCAAAGAACTCGTCGAGAGCGGACGATTCCGGCCAGTCATCGATCGAACCTACCCGTTGGACCAGGTCGTCGACGCTACGCGGTACGTGGAGACGGAGCAGAAGACCGGAAACGTGGTCCTGACGGTTAGCCGCGATTAGCGGCCCCTGCCAGTGACCGCTGCATCAGCCGGCTAATGTCGCTGGGCGAGACGATTCCCACCAGCCGACCGTTGTCGACCACGAGCGTCCGGCCTTCGCTGCAGCCCTCGGACACATTGAGCAGGTTGGTGGCTGGGTCCGTCGGGCTGGCAGTGGACACCTTGTCGAGGGGACAGATCACTTCTTTGATCGAGGTCGTCGCTCGGGCGTCCGGCGCCACGGTCTTGAGGGCTGCCATGGTCAACAGGCCGCTGAGGTGACCGCTGACATCATGGGTCGGAAACGTCGAGTGGCGAGATGTCAGCACGTAGCTGTGCAGGGCCTCCTCGAGGCTGATGTCGTCGGGGGCTTGGACCGGATCGGGCGTCATCACATCGGCGACCTTGACGCCGGCCAGCGCTTGGCGGATCAGGCCTCCGGCTTCTTCGGCACGCGCCGCGCTCAGGAGGAACCAGCCGAGGAACACTGCCCAGATGCCGCCGATCAGGCTCCCCGCGGCGAAGAGGGTGATCAGACCGTAGGCGATGAACAGGAACGCGAAGGCCATGCCAATGCGGGCGGCGATCCTGGTGGCTCGCAGGCGATCATGGGTGCGCAGCCAGATCAGCGATTGCAGGATCCGGCCGCCGTCCAGCGGGAACGCGGGTAGCAGATTGAATACCCCGAGCAGGAGGTTGATGTAGCCGAGCCAGGCCAGGCTGGCTGGCACGAGGCCCGGGTTGGCGCCACCGCCAACCGCGATCGACACGAGAAGAAACAGAGCGCCCAGCAGCAAACTGGTCAAGGGGCCAACGAAGGTGATCAGGGCCTGCGCACCGGGCGAGCTGCTCTCGGTGCTGAAGCGGGACACGCCGCCGAACAGCCAGAGCGTGATGCCCTCGACTTTGACACCCCGCCGCGTGGCAACGATGGAGTGAGCGAGCTCGTGGGCAAGCAGCGAGGCGAGGTAGACGAACGCCGATACGAGACCGGCGGTCCAGTAGGCGGTCGCGGTCTGGCCGGGCGCCGCCGCCGGGAGGATACCGGTGGCAATGCTCCAGGCGATCAGGGCCGCCACCACCAGGAGGCTCCAGTTCAGTCCAACGTGGATGCCGGCAATGCGGCCAAGACTCAGATTCTCGTTCATCGCAACCAAAGCCAATCATGGCGCAATCGAGTGTTGACAACCGGTCCGGGAGATGGTTAAACGAGTGGAGCCAACACTAGTTCGACCCTGAGGAGGGGAACATGGAATACGCCTGTCTTCGGCGACGCGACTTCCTGGCTATGGGCGGCCGGCCCGGGGAGGGAAGGGAATGAGCCTGGGGCTCGGCCTGCGCCGCCTCGGCATCCTCGCCGGTGCCCTCGTCCTGCTCACGGCATGCGGCCAGACCACCTCGAGCTCGACCACCAGCGCCGCCAACGCCAAGTCTGCCGCCGATGTGGGTGGAATGGACGCTCTGGTGACCGCCGCCAAGAAGGAAGGCAAGCTCAACGTCATCGCGCTGCCGCCCGACTGGGCTAACTACGGGGCGATCATCAGCGGATTCACGGCCAAGTACGGAATCCCGATCGATTCCGCCAACCCGAACGGCAGCAGCCAGGACGAGGTCAACGCCGTCCAGCAGCTCGCCGGGACGACCCGAGCTCCCGACGTCCTCGACATTGGGATGGCCGTGGCATTGGCCAACACCAACCTGTTCGCCCCCTACAAGGTGCAAACCTGGAACGACATCCTGGACAGCCAGAAGGAGCCAACAGGCCTCTGGTTCCAGGACTACGGCGGCTATATGTCGATCGGCTACGACTCCTCCAAGGTGCCGGCGATCACCGCGATCGACGATTTGCTCGGCTCGGGCTTCCACGGCCGAGTCGCGTTGAACGGCGACCCGACCAAGGCCAATGCCGCCCTCAACGGCGTCATGATGACCTCGATCGCGAAGGGTGGATCGGCCGATGACATCAGCAAGGGCGTGGACTTCTTCCACCAGCTGAAGCTGAAGGGCAACTTCGTGCCGGTCCAGGCGACCACGGCGACCGTCAAGAACGGCACGACCCCGGTCGTCTTCGACTGGGACTATCTCTCGGCCGCGCATGGCGCCGACGTTCCGACCTGGAAGGTTTTCGTCCCGAACAACGCGATCCTCGGCGGCTACTATGCGCAAGCCGTCAACAAGCAGGCGCCGCACCCGGCGGCGGCCCGGCTTTGGATGGAATACCTCTATTCCGACGAAGGCCAGAACCTGTGGCTGAAAGGCCTGGCACGGCCGGTTCGGATGGCCGCCATGCAGAAGTCAGGCAAGGTCGACTCTGGGGCAGCGGCCAAGCTGCCGCCCGTAAACGGAACGCCGGTCTTCCTCAGCGCGGACCAGGCCACCAAGGCGAAGGATTACCTCGCCTCGCACTGGGCCCAGGCCATCGGTTGACCGTCGCCGTAAAACCGCTTGTCGAGACGGCGCGCCGCCCTGTTAAGGGCGGCCGCCGTTTCTCACTCAACTGGCTGGGCGCCGTGCCCTTCCTGGCTTACGTGGGTATCTTTCTCCTGCTGCCGACGGCCATCGTGGTCGGGGGGTCGTTCGTGGGCCCGGATGGGCTGACGCTCTCCAACCTGGCGGCGATGAACAGGCCCTATATCATCGGCGCCTTCGTCAACGCCGTCGTGCTCTCGGCGGCCAGCGCCGTCATCGGCGCCATTCTGGGCGCCGCCTTAGCCTACGCCGTGGTGACCGGGAACCCCAATGGTGTGCTGCGTCGCCTGGTCGTCTCAGCCTGCGGCGTGCTGGCGCAATTCGGTGGTGTCACCTTGGCCTTCGCCTTCATCGCGACCATCGGCCTCGCCGGCTTCATTACCGTCTGGCTGCAGCAGCACGGCATCAATATTTACGCGAACAGCCTGTGGTTGTATCAGCTCAACGGGCTGGTGCTCGTCTACACCTACTTTCAGATTCCGCTGATGGTGCTCGTCTTCCTGCCGGCGCTGGATGGCATCCGCCCGCAGTGGCGGGAGGCGACCGAGAGTCTGGGGGGCGCCACCTGGCATTACTGGCGCTACGTCGCCGGTCCCTTGCTGGCGCCGGCCTTCTTCGGCGGCATGCTGCTCCTCTTCGCCAATGCCTTCTCTGCCTATGCGACCGCCGCCGCGCTTATCAACCAGGGCAGCATCATCGCGTCACTGCTGATCGCCAACACACTGACCAGCGAGGTCGGGCTTCATCAACCCGGCCTGGCCTCCGCGCTGGCGCTGGTCATGGTCGTGATCGTCGCGATCGTGATGGTGCTCTACACCGTGCTGCAGCAGCGGACCGCCCGGTGGCTGCGATGACCCGCAATCGCCGGTTCAAGCTTCAGGCATTCCGCGTGGTCGTCTTCCTCGTCTTCGGCGCCTTCTTTTTGGTTCCGATCGGGGCAATGTTCGAGTTCTCGACCCGGGGGAACGGATTGGATGCGCCGCGTACGTTGGCGGCCTGGCAGACGATCTTCCAAACCCCGGACCTGGTCGCCGCGATCCTTGCATCCCTGGCATTGGCCGTGATCACATCTCTCGGGATGCTTCTCCTGCTCGTGCCGACCATGATCTGGGTACGGCTGCGCTTGCCCCGCCTGAATCGCGTCGTGGAGTTCCTTTGTCTGCTGCCACTCACCATCCCGGCGATCGTGCTGGTCGCAGGCCTCGCGCCCGAGTACCGCTGGCTGTCATTCAACTTCAGTGACTCGATCCTCACGCTGGCGTTTGTCTACCTGGTCCTGGTGTTGCCATACACCTATCGAACGCTCCACACCGGGCTCTCGGCCATCGACATCAAAACCCTGTCGGAAGCGGCGCGAAGCCTGGGCGCGGGATGGCCGACGGTCATGGGTCGCATTATCGTGCCCAACATGTGGAGCGCGTTGCTCAACGCCTCCCTGCTATCGGTGGCGGTGGTTCTGGGCGAATTCACTGTTGCCAACCTGCTCAATTATGTGAACCTCCAGGTCGCGATCGGCGCGGGTGGCCCGGCTGGAGGAAGCGCCGATTTCCGGCTACGGGCGCCAGCTGGGAGGAGGCATGCGATGACGACCGCAGTGGCAGCTGTGGGCGTCGGGACGGCGACACGAGCTGGCGTCGAGGTTCGACTGGAGAACCTGCGACGGCGCTACGCCGGGGTAACCGCGCTTGACGGACTGAGCCTGACCCTCGCGGCGGGCGAGCTGGTCGCCCTGCTCGGACCATCCGGTTGCGGCAAGACCACGGCCCTTCGGCTGGTCGCGGGTCTGGAGCAAGCCGATAGTGGCCAAATCGTGGTCGCCGGCAAGGACGTCACCGGCCAGCCGACCAACAAGCGCGATGTCGGGATGGTGTTCCAGTCCTACTCGCTCTTCCCGCACATGACGGCCTGGCAGAACGTGGCCTTCGGGCTGCAGATGCGCAAGATTGGTCCCGCCCAGCGGCGCCGTCGGGCCGGCGAGATGTTGGAGCTGGTTGGGTTGTCCGGCTTCGCCGAGCGCTTCGCGCACCAGTTGTCGGGTGGGCAGCAGCAGCGCGTCGCGCTGGCGCGGGCGCTCGCCATTCAGCCCAAGGTCCTGCTGCTCGATGAGCCGTTGTCGGCCCTTGATGCGAAGGTGCGTGCGCGGCTGCGTGATGAGATCCGCCGCGTGCAACTTGAGGTCGGGATCACCACGTTGTTTGTGACCCACGACCAGGAGGAGGCGTTGGCCATCGCCGATCGAGTGGGAGTCATGCACTCCGGCCGGCTGGAGCAGCTGGGGCCGCCGACGACGATCTACTCGCGACCGGCGACGCCGTTCGTTGCCGAGTTCGTCGGTCTGACCAACCGGCTTCCGGGCGTCGTGCGCAATGGCGAGGTCGAGGTGAGGGGAACGCGACTGCCGTTGGTGCAGCCAGACGCCGCCGATGGACCGGCGGTCGCGCTGGTTCGTCCCGAAGCGGTCACCTTCGCCGGTGACGGCGAAGGCGCTTCAGGTCCACTGGCCGGGACCGTGATCGCGACCGCCTTTTTGGGCGCGACCAGCCGGGTCACCGTCGACCTCGGGGACATCACCATCCTGGCGCAGTTGCCGACCTCGGAGGCGTCGGCGCACCCAGCCGGGACGCGAGTGCGACTGGCGCTGCGCCCCGACGCGGTCCTCATCGCCCGCGACGAGGCAGCGCCGGACCGCGCCTAACGTCGATGAGCAAGCGGCAGGCGCAGCCGGTGATCGCGCCGCTCACCCGCGCCGCCATCTTTCTCGTCGTCACCCTCAACCCTGGTGAGGACCACCGCGCGACCGTGCGGTCCTTCTGTGGGGACTTTCCCGCGTTGGTGCGTGCCGTGGCGTTCCGCGACCTCGAGGGCTACCTGTCGTGCGTGATGGGATTCGGTTCCGCGGCATGGGACCAGCTCTTCGACGCAGCCCGGCCGGCGGGACTGCATGCGTTTCGGGAGTTTCATGCGGGATCGCGCCACGCGGTGGCCACGCCGGGCGACCTCCTCTTCCACATTCGTGCGG
>VBIS01000302.1 GCA_005880605.1 Chloroflexota bacterium | reverse complement strand
GTTCGATCGCGGTGGTCCCGATGATGATGGCGACCGCGATTCCGGCCAGCGGATCCGCCAGCTTGAAATCAAAGACGGCGACGAGTGTGATGCCGATCAACACCGCCAGTGAGGCCCAGAGGTCGGAAGCGAAATGGAGCGCATCTGACTCGAGCGCGGCACTCCCGCCGTGAGATCGCGAGACGCGCTGCAGGTAACGGCTGACCACGATGTCGATGACCATGGCGGCGAGGACGACCACGAAGGAATACCAGGCGACGCGCACCGAGCCGGCGACGACGAGCCGCCGCACCGACTCGATCACGATCGCGATGCAGGTGGCGCCCAGGAGGAACATCTGGACCAGGCTGGAGATGTTCTCCGCCTTGGCGTGGCCCCAGGCGTGGTCTTCGTCGGCCGGCTTGGCGGCGGTTCGAATGCCGGCGTAGGCGAAGATGCTCGCCGAAAGATCGAGAAAGGAGTGCGCCGCATCGGCGAGGATCGCGACGCTGCCGGTCAGCAACCCGACCAGCAGCTTGGCGCCGATCAGCACCACGTTGACCACGACTGAATACAGGGCTGCCACGGCCTTGCCGTCCGTCCGAGCGGTTGGAGCTACCTGGGCCTGGTCCATCGCGATGTCACCTTATTCTTATGCCCACCACCGTGAAGACGCCCCCAGAACCGCGCGCCGCGATCAGCCGGATGCATCCTTATGAATGGGAGCCGCCCAGCGCCAGCATCGCCCGTCAGGCCGGCGTCCCGGAAGACCAGGTCGTCCGCTTCGACACCAACACCTTTCCCTGGCCGGGAGCGCGGCTCGACGCCCTGCCGCCGGAGCTGCTCAATGAGTATCCCGATACCAGCTATGCCACACTCACCGAGGCGATCGCCCAGTACGTCGACGTTCCGACCGATCGCGTGACGGTCGGCGCTGGCGCGGACGAGATCCTCGACCTGATAAAATTCCTGGAGCACGCCCGAGGTGCGCGCCTGACGTGGCTCTGCAATCCGAACAATCCGACCGGCGAGCTGCTGCCGCTGAACTACGTCGAGGAGGTCGCGGTTGCCACCGATGGTGTGCTGGTGGTCGACGAGGCCTATTTCGAGACGTCGGGCGTCAGCGCGTTACCGCTGATCGAGCGACTGCCGAACGTGGTTGTTGTTCGCACCTTGAGCAAAGCATTCGGTCTCGCCGGGGTACGGGTCGGTTATGCGCTGGCCGGGGCCGCCATTAGCGACGCCCTCCGACGGGTGCGGCCGCCCGGCAGTATCAGCGTCGTTTCGGCGGCGCTGGGAGCTCAGGCGTTGTCCGACATAGCCGGCATGCGCCAACGGGTGCAGCAGGTCAAAGCAGAACGGACGCGACTGCGTCGCGGGCTACAGGCACTTGATCTCGAGGTCCGGGACTCGGCCGCCAACTTCTTGTTGGTCCAGACGGGTCGACACGCCGCTCCAGCGCTGCTGAAAAAGGGCCTCGTGGTCCGCACCTTTCCGGCCACCTCGCTCTTGGCGGAGTACATCAGAGTGACGGTACGCCTGCCCGAGGAGAATGACCGCCTGCGCTGCCTAGCACCCAGCCGGCCTGTGACCAGTTCCATACCAGGGTGATGCTGCCCTGGCAGGCCTGTTGCGTTCGAGCGAGCTCATAGGTGACCGGGTAGGTGACCCTGCCAGTTCCCCAGCGCGGCGATCCCAGGGTGTACGTGCTGACCGGTTTGCTGAAAAGCATGTCCCCGGTGTTCCTGGCACCCTCGATGACGAGCGGCGGACGGCCGAAGTAGGCGAACACCGCGCAGGACGCCAGCAGCAACGCTGCACCGGCGGCAACCGCGATAACTCGGCGGCGCCGGACATCGGAGGGCAGTGGCGGGCCGACAACCGCCGCCGTCGGAAGCACGAGCGTTCCGGCGAATCGGTCGCCAAGACGCTGGTGCTGCCGCGAGTTGAGCGTGAGGATGCCACCTAGGAGATAGAGGAAAGGCAGCGCGTCGAGCAGCCGGCCGAGGTTACGGAGAATCGCCGCCTGCCATCCGATGCGTCGACCCTCCAGGTCGGTGACGCGCACGCCGGCGAGCCGTTTTCCGACCGTGGCGCCGAACAGCCCTTCGAGCACGGCATAGTAGGCAACCCACAGCAGCGTCAGCCAGAGCCAATCGACGGTCGTTTGCGTCGTGAACGAGCTGAAGCCGCCGCTAGCCATCGACGGCACGACACCGCCTGTGAGCCGGGTTACACCGAATGTTCCATTCACGATCGCATCGAGTAGCGAGATGACAAGGGCGTCAACCACAAGGGCCGCAAGCCGGCGAGACAGCGCTCGGCCGGTTGCCGCAGCTAGGGTGATCGGGTCCGTCACGGGAGCTCCCGCGAGACTCATCCGCGCCAATTGTGGGGGAAAAGACGCTAGCTCGCTAGGATTTGTTGCCCTACGTTCGTCGTCAGGGGTAGACCGGCTGCCACGTCACCTCTGAACCGGACCACTCGAGGTTGAGCTGCCCTCTGGAGTACACGACCGGTGCTGAACCGGGCGCCACGGCGACGGAGAC
>VBIS01000006.1 GCA_005880605.1 Chloroflexota bacterium | reverse complement strand
CTGGCCCTCCTGGTCGCGCCGGTGGTCGCCGCCCTCTTCGCCTTCATCATTGGCCTGCCGCTCTTGCGCCTGCGCGGGCACTACTTCGCCGTCGCCACCCTTGGCGTCGGCGTGGCGGTGGTCGAAGTTGTCAACAACACCAGTCAGCTCGGCGCCTCGACCGGCCTCTTCCTCCCCATCGTCCGCTCGGATCTGGCTTTCTTCTACCTGATGCTGGGTGCCGCCGCCATTGCCGTGTTGACCACCTGGGTCATCCTCCGAACCCGTTTCGGCTATGGCTTGCTGGCGATCCGCGAAAACGAAGAGGCGGCCGCGGTCATCGGCGTCAACACGACCTTCTACAAGGTCGCCGCCTTCTGCATCGCAGCCGCGCTCACCGGACTGGCCGGCGGGATCTTCGCGCAGTGGAGCAGCTTCATCAACCAGGAGAACGTCTTCGCCATCTCGGACAACGTCCAGATGATCCTGATGGCAGTCGTCGGCGGCGCCGGCACGGTGCTTGGCCCGGTCGCCGGCGCGATTGCCCTCGAGCTCATCATCCAGACGCTGGCGGGCGGCGGCTCGAGCGCGGTCTATTCGCAGATCGGTCTGGGGGTTCTTCTCGCCGCCTGCGTCATCTTCATCCCGCGCGGCGTGATCGACTTCTTCGGCGGCCGCAGTCGGATCTCACTGCGATATTTCCGCCAGACCCTACGCGAGACCAGCGTATGAGCCTGCTGACGGTCCGCGATCTGAGCAAGCGTTTCGGTGGCGTCAAGGCCCTGGCCGGCGTCAGCTTCGGCGTCGACGAGGGCGACGTCCTCGGAATCATCGGGCCAAACGGCGCCGGCAAGACCACGCTGCTCAACTGCGTCAGCGGACTCTACCGGCCGGACGGCGGCGACATTCGCTGGGAGGCCGCGTCGATCAGCGGCATGGCGCCGTATCGCATCGCGCGGCTGGGGATCGGGCGGACGTTTCAGATCGTCCGGCCTTTCCCCTCGATGACGGTGCGCGAGAACACGGCGATGGGCGCGCTCTTCGGCCGGCCCGACAAGCGATTGCAGCCTGGCGCGGCACTGGACGAGGCTGACGACGTCCTCGAGCTGGTCGGCCTCGGCGAGAAACGGCACTACCCGGTTCTACGGTTGACGGTGCCGGACCGCAAGCGCCTCGAAGTGGCCCGGGCACTGGCGATGCGGCCGCGGCTACTCCTGCTGGACGAGGTGATGGCCGGGCTCAACGGCGTCGAGGTGGAACAGGCGCTGCAGATGGTCCGCCAGGTGCGCGAACGCGGGATCACGATCGTCCTCATCGAACACGTGATGAAGGTGATCGTCGGGATTTGCAACCGCGCGCTCGTCCTGAATTTTGGCCGGACACTCGTCGAGGGCCCGCCCGCCGAGGTCCTGAAAGACCGGCGGGTCATCGAGGCGTACCTCGGCCAGCGCTACGCGCGTGACCAGCCGCCCCCACCCGACCCTTCCCCAGCGACGGAGGGCAATTAACCGATGAGCGCGCTCCTCCAGGTCGAGAAGCTTTCCGCCGGCTTCGGAATGACGCCGGTGCTCTTTGAGGTCGACCTCGAGTTATCCCCCGGCGAGCTGGTGGCCTTGATCGGTGCCAACGGCGCCGGAAAATCGACGCTCCTCGGTGCCCTCTCGGGCCTTGTCAAGATTTCCCGCGGGAACGTCCGCTTCGCGGACCGGCCAGTCACAGGCCTTCGTCCGGAGGCGATCGTGGCCAACGGACTGATCCACGTCCCGCAG
This sequence comes from Chloroflexota bacterium, assembly GCA_005880605.1. Classification (GTDB taxonomy): domain Bacteria; phylum Chloroflexota; class Dormibacteria; order CF-121; family CF-121; genus CF-13. The sequence goes on along the minus strand of VBIS01000006.1, from coordinate 6,735 downwards.
GGCCGGCGCCTCTTCGGGAGCATGACCGTTGAGCGGAACCTGTTGCTGGGTGCCTACCGCCGCCACGATCGGCAGGTGCGCGCGGACCTGCAGCGCATCCTCGGGTACTTCCCAGCGCTCGGCGACAAGTTGGACCGCGAGGCCGCAACGCTCTCCGGCGGCGAGCAGCAGATGGTCGCCATCGGTCGAGGCCTGATGGGCCGGCCAAAGCTGTTGATGATCGACGAGCCCTCCCTGGGGCTGGCGCCCAACGTGGTGGATCGCGTGATGGAGGTGGTTAAGGCCATCAACCAGGACGGAACCGCCGTCCTCCTCGTCGAGCAGGACGTCGTGCTCGCCCTCGAGATCGCCGACCGAGGTTATGTGCTCGAAAACGGCCGAATTGTGATGAGCGGTCCGGCTTCGGACCTGCGCCGCGACCCGGCGATTCGCAAGGCCTACCTGGGCGTGTAGCGGCGCGCGTGCCAGAGGAGCTCACCGACGCTCCAGGCCTGCGCGATCGCGCCCGCCGGTCGGTATGGTGGCTCGGCTTCGAAGATTTCGCTGATCGACCCGAGGCCGGCGTCTCGAAAATGCGCCTCGAACGGCGCGAGGACCCGGGCGACCACCGTCGGGTCGCCATGAATTCGTTGGTGGGCATCGAGATACGGTCCCAGCAGCCACGGCCAGACGATGCCCATCTGATAGGCGGCGTCGCGGCTGCGATGATCCCCGCCAAAGCGATGCAGATAGCGCGGATCGTCCGGGCTCAGCGTCCGCAGCCCGAACGGTGTCAGAAGTTTTTCCGTGACGCGATCGAGCGACCTGCGCGCCCGCTGTCCATCGACCAGAGGGTAGGTAAGACCCAGTGCTATCAGCTGGTTCGGCCGCAAGCTTCCATCGTTCCCTTCCGGCCCGTCGATCACGTCGTACAGGTAGCCGCCAGCGTCGAACCAGTAACGCGCACTGGCGGTGCGCCGGGCGCGCTCCGCCATCATGGCGAACCGAGCGACCGGCGCATTGGCGCGGGCGGTCCAATCGCTCATCAGCCGCAGCGCGTTGTACCAGAGCGCCGCGATCTCGACGGGTTTGCCATGACGCGGCGTCACGACCCAATCCTGATCGCGAGCGTCCATCCAGGTCAGGCCGTATCCGGGCGCAGTGGCGGTTAACAGCCCGTCCTCGGGATCCATGTGGATGTCAAAGCGAGTGCCGTTCACGTGCCAGCGAACGACCTCTTCAAGAGCAGGGAGCTGGTCCTTGACGAAGGCCCAATCGCCGCTTACCTCCAGGTAATGATGCAACGCCTGGAAGAGCCAGAGCGTGGCGTCGATGGTGTTGAATTCGGTCGCCTCGCCGGGATCGTGAAACGCGTTGGGCAGCATGCCGTGATCGAGGTAGTGGATGAAGGTCTGCAGGATTTGGCGCGCCTGGTCCGGATAGCCCGCCGCGAGCGTCAACCCGCGCAAAGCGATCATGGTGTCCTGCGATGCCGCCAGCGCAAGCTGCCGCGTCACGGCATCGTGATCTCCGTTGCCGAGGGCCAGGAGGACTTCGCGCTGGAAGCGGCGGGCTGACCCGAGGGAATCAGCGCTCGACCACCGATCCGGGAGTGGGTCAGTTCCCGCGATGATCGTGATAGGCGAACCGGGCTGGATCGCAAGCTCCAGCACTCCTGGAGAGAAAAGCTCTTCTTCATCGTCGAGAACCCGCTCGCGTTCTGCCTTGTGTTCGACGTGAATCCAGGCGACCACATCGCTGACAGTCCCAGCCGGCCGTGCCTCCAGGTGCGTCGTCGTTCCATCAAGCGACACCTGCCAGCCCTGAGCCAGGCGATGCACGTCTGGTGCTCCACGTTGGGATCGATGAAGGTCGGCTGGCCGATGCGCGAAGAACGGTTGAACCCGGAGCGTTACGGCAGTGCCGGCGAGCATGCGGTAGCTCACGACAGTTCGATTCGTTCCATGCTCCATCCAGATCCGCCGCTCGAGCACGCGACCGTCTATCCCCCATCGAAAAGCCGGCAGCATCCCATCGAGTCGCACCTCCGACGGGGCTGTCAGTGGCATGGGCTCGCCGTCAGATCCGACAAGGAACGTGTGCAATTCCGCAAGCAGGAGCACGCGCTGGACGGGCGGACGAAGGGCGGCCATCAGAAGACCGTGATACCGACGTGTATTCGGCCCGGCTACGGTCCCGCTGGCGTATCCTCCGAGGCCATTCGTGACGAGCCACTCGCGCGACAGATCCCGGCATTCTTCCGCATCGAGCCGGATCATGGGCTCATGGTAGGGTGCTCCGGTGGCCGAACCGCCATACAAGTTGGAGCGCCTCGGCGTCGTCATGGAGCCCTTGGATGGCGATACTCGAGAGGCAGAGGGTGTCTTGAACCCGGCGAGCGCGCGGGGTCCGGATGGAGAGCTTTACCTCTTTCCGCGAATGGTGGCTAAAGGCAACTTCTCGCGGATTGGACGCGCGCGTGTGCTGTTCGATAAAGACGGGAAGGCTTCGGGGGTCGAGCGACTTGGCGTGGTCCTCGAACCTGACGAGGCGTGGGAACGCAACCCGGTCACAGCCGGCGTTGAAGATCCTCGGATCACGTTCATTGCTGGGCTGAGCGCTCACGTGATGACGTACACGGCCTATGGCCCGCTCGGTCCCCGAATCGCGCTGGCCGTAAGCGATGACCTGATGAAGTGGCGGCGGATGGGGCCGGTGTCATTCGCCTATGAGCCGGCTTTGAAGACAGACATGAACCTCTACCCCAACAAGGACGCGATATTCTTCCCGGAGCCAGTGCCTGGCCCTGATGGAAATCCCGCCTACGCCATGCTCCATCGTCCGATGTGGAATCTGTCTCCCGATAGTTCAGCCGTGAGCCTGCCGCTGCCGGTCGGCGTGGCAGATCCGCGCCAGAGCATCTGGGTTTCGTTCGTTGCGGCTGATTCCGTCATGGCAGACATTCGGGCGCTCACCCGGCTCGATCACCATCGCCAGGTGGCAGGGCCACAGCAGCCTTGGGAGGCGACGAAGATCGGTGCCGGCACTCCGCCAATCCGCGTCCCAGAGGGGTGGCTCATCATCCACCACGGCGTAACAAAAGGCCAAGCGCCGCCCGGCGGGCGCGTTCCCGTGCGCTACGTGGCGGGTGCCATGATGCTCGACCCTCAGGATGTCGGCCGCGTTCTCTCCCGCTCACGTGTTCCGTTGCTCGAGCCGGAAACGAAAGAGGAAAGCCACGGGATTGTCGATAACGTCGTCTTCCCCACCGCGATTGACGTGCGCGAGAACGGCGAGGCTGATGTCTTTTACGGCATGGCCGACTTCCGCATCGGGGCAGCTCGCCTCCGCCGCATCAACTGAGGGCCGTTAGGTTGGAGCCAGGAAAGGGGCTTTCTCGACGTGGGCCGGTGACGAGGATCCTGTTCGCCAGCGTTGGGCGCCACTGGCGCTTGCTCGGCATCGGATTGGTGGCGATTTTGCTGGCGAACGGCCTGGAACTGCTCTCCCCCTTCTACCTCGGACAGGCGGTGGATGCCATCACGCGCGGACAGGAAGGACGCATCCCGTTGCTGGCGCTGGCCGTCGTCGTCTTCGCCACAGCCGCCGCGCTGGGTCAGCTTGTGCGGCGGCTCTGCTTCAGCGGCCTTGGCTACCGAGTGGAGACGGAACTGCGGACTCGGCTCTTTGCCCACCTGCTCAAACTCGACCAGGGATTCTTCCAGCAGATCCGCACCGGCGACATCATGGCGCGCGCCACCAACGATATGAGCGCGGTCCAGGCCCTCATCGCCATCGGCATCAGCAACCTGGGTAACGCGCTGGTCATCTTCCTGGCGGTCGTCACCTTGATGCTGCTGATCGATTGGCAATTGACGGTCTTGTCGGTCTGCCTGTTCGTCATACCGCACGGCGTGCTCTTCGTGATTGGACCGCATACGCGCCGCAGGTTTCGGCTGATCCAGGAACAATTTGCCGCGGTCACCGCCAAAGCGCAGGAGAACCTTTCTGGCATCCGGGTGGTCAAGGCCTATGTTCAGGAGGAGTCGGAGAAGCGGGCTTTCCGAGCGCTCAACCAGGACTACATGGATAAAAGCCTGGCGTTCGCCCGCATCTACAACGCGCTCTGGCCGGTCTTCGCGATCACCGACGGGGCCGCTTCTGTGGTTCTCCTCTACCTGGGCGGCATCCACGTGGTGCAAGGACGGATCACGCTCGGCCAGTTCGTCCAGTTCATGACCTACCTCGTGATCATGTCGGGACCCGTACTTGGCATCGGATGGGTGGTCACTTATCTCTACCAGGGCGCGGCCTCCCTCAGGCGAATCGAGGAGATCCTCGACCGGCGGCCCGCCATCGTGTCGCCGACCGCACCGCGGCAACCGGACCAGGTTCGTGGCGAGATCCGTTTCGAGGACGTCAGCTTCAGCTATGACGGCAGTCCGGTGCTGGAGCGGTTCTCCTTGCTGATCCCGGCCGGATCAACCGTGGGGATTGTCGGCTCGGTGGGGTCGGGGAAGACCACCCTCGTCAAGCTGCTCTTGCGGCTTCACGATCCGAAAGGCGGCCGCATCCTTTTCGACGGCGTCGACGTCCGCGATCTCCCGCTGGAGTGGCTCCGATCGCAGATCCGGTGCGTGCTCCAGGAACCGTTTCTCTTCTCCGACACACTCGCCCGCAACATCAACCTTGGGGCGGAGAACCCTGATCCCCTCCAGATGGAGTGGGCGGCCGAACTCTCGCAGCTGAGCGCCGACCTCGATCAGTTCCCGGATGGACTCGAGACCGTCATCGGCGAGCGCGGCATCACGCTGAGCGGCGGCCAGAAGCAGAGGACCACGATTGCCCGGGCCGTGCTCAGCCGGCCTGCGGTGCTGGTGCTCGATGACGCCTTCTCCAGCGTGGACACGAGCACCGAGGAGGCCATCCTCACCGGCCTGAAGGCGGCGAAAGGCATTCAAACCAGGCTGGTGATCGCGCACCGGGTCTCGACCATCAAGGATGCCGGCCTGATCGTCGTGCTGGAGGCGGGCCGAGCCGTCGAGCAAGGGACGCACGGCCAGTTACTCGCCCGGCGGGGCGTCTACGCGCGGATGTACGGGCATCAGCAGCTCGAGGAGGATCTGCTCCGATGGCGCAACCGGGACGGAGGGTCGCAATGAACCGGCGCCTTTGGCATCTCATCAAGCCCCACTCGACGCTCCTGGCGGCGGCGATCATGCTTCTGCTCCTGCTGTCCCTGCTGGAGCTCGCCGGTCCCTACCTCACGCAGCAGGCGATCGATCGCTATATCGCACCGAAGCGCCTCGACGGATACCAGTGGTTGGCGATCCTGTGGTTTCTCGTCCTCATTACCAACGGCCTCGCTCGGTACGGGCAACTCCAGCTGACGAACCGGATCGGCCAGCGGGCGATGTTCGACCTGCGGAACGCTATTTTTGGTCACTGGCAGCGAATGGGGGTCGCCTTCTTCGACCGGACCGCCATTGGGGAGCTTGTCAGCCTGATTTCCAACGACGTGGACGCTATCAACCAGGTTTTCACGGGAGGCTTGATTCTGGGTATCGGAAACGTGGTGTCGGCGGTGTTCATCATCGTCTTCCTGCTGTTGATCAATTGGTCCTTGGCGCTGCTTGTTCTGGGGATGGCGCTGGTCATGCTGCTCGCCGCCACCTTCATCACCAGGCAGCTACGACAGGCGCAGCGCTGGACTCGGTCGAGCCTGGGAACCATCAACGGCTTCATCCAGGAGGCGGTTTCCGGTATTTCAACGATTCAACTGTTCAACGCCGGTGGGAGGATTCGAGACGATTTCGATGTCGTCAATCAGCAATACTCCCGAGCCAACCTGCATTCGGCCACCCTCTTCTCCATCTTCTTGCCCATGATGAACTGGCTTGGTGCCGCAACCGTCGGACTGCTGCTCTGGTTTGGTGGTGGCCGGGTCATCCATCACTTGCTCACGCTGGGGACGCTGGTGCTCTTCATCCAGTTCGCGGAACGGCTCATCATCCCGGTGCGGGATCTGGCGGACAAGCTCGCGATCTTTCAGACGGCTGTGGCTTCGGCCGAGCGGATCTTTTCGCTGCTCGATCGGCCGGCTGTCGACGCCGATGGGGCAACGACGTCACCGATCCAGCCAGGGGCAGTCAGTTTCGACCACGTCTGGTTCGCGTACCAGGGCGAGGACTGGGTGTTGAAAGACGTCTCCTTCGAAGTCGCCCCCGGCGAGAAGGTCGCCATCGTGGGGGCGACCGGGGCCGGGAAGTCTTCATTGATTAGCGTCTTGATCCGTTTCTACGACATCCAGCGCGGTGTTATCCGCCTCTGCGGACACGATATTCGTGGCCTGGATCGGCGCGCGGTTCGCCGGCGGATCGGCGTCGTCTTTCAGGACCCGTTTATTTTCACGGGGACGGTCGGCTCCAACATTAGCCTCGGAGAACCCATGACGCCTGACCAGATCGAACGGGCGGCTGCCTCCGTCTACGCCGATGCCTTCATCCGCCGGCTCCGGGGCGGATACGACTACGTCTTACACGAACGCGGAAGCGATATCTCTACCGGCCAGAAGCAGCTGCTCTCATTCGCCCGCGCCTTCGCGTTCGAGCCCGACATCCTCCTGGTTCTAGACGAGGCGACCGCGAGCGTCGATCCGGAGACGGAACGCATCATCCAGGCTTCACTACTCAAGTTGGTGGCCGGCCGGACCTCGATCATCATCGCGCACCGCCTCTCCACCATCGAGCATGCCGA
>VBIS01000005.1 GCA_005880605.1 Chloroflexota bacterium | reverse complement strand
CAGCGTTGCGCGCCGAGCAGACGTCGGCGGGCAGGTTGAAGACGATTGCCATCGCCGGACGTCCGTAGCCTCGGGCATCAGCAACGAGCTGCGCGCGCCACATCCAGTCGGTATTGGTTGCGTCGACGACCGCGAGGCGGCCGGCGGCGAGCCTTGCCTGGACCCGACGATGCAGCTCCGAGAAAAGCACGTCTTCGGATGGTGCCCCTGGCATCTCCGCCCGTAGGCGATCCGAGGAAACGACGCAATCCGACACGAAGTGAAGGCCGGCGAACGTCGACTTCCCCGACCCCGCGGCGCCAATCAGCACCACGAGAGCGTCAGCGGGGACGTCGATCCGGCTGGGCTGGGACGTGATCCCCTGGCTCACTCACCTGATCATGGCACGCCCCCGACGTCGCAAAAGAAGAGCGGCCGGCGGGGGAGCCGACCGCTCAAAACCGACTGAGATCGATCTAGCTGCTAACGCTCTTTCGGGATTCGGCCTTGTTGGGGGCCGGCGTGCCGTCGATGTGGAGCAGATTCTCGACGCCGGCGACGCCAGGCACCTTCAAGACGGCCTTCTCGACGTTGGCAATCTGGTAAGCGTTCTCCACCTGGCCGCGGATCGTGACGACGCCGGACTCGACGTCGAAGTTGATCTGTCCTTTCGGCAGGTCGGGATTGCGGAAGACTTCGCTTTCGACGCGGTCGCGTAGCGTCAGGTCATCGGCCGGTCGGGGTCGCATCGAGCGCAGCTGAACCATTCGCTGCGGGAAAGCGGCCGCCGTAGCACTCGTCCGCGTGCCCAGTTGGTTGGCTGTCCGCCATCCGCGACGAAGACGGGCGCCCGCCCAATCGGCCAGCAGTGCGCGCCGGGCCCGACCTTTCTCAGGATCGAAGAGATAGACCACCGCCGCTCCGACGATGGCACCGGTCAGCACCGGCAGGCGCGCCGGACGGCGCCGTCCGGGTATCCGGTTGCGCGCGACCTTCCCTTGCTTCTTGATTTGCGTGGAAATCGATTCTTCGGCTGACGCCCCGAGCTCGCGCGCCGCGTTGCCGGCGCCACTACCGAGCTCCTTGGCCGCCCGGCCGACGCGGTCCACGACTTCATCGCGGACCTTGGTGAGGTCGACTTGCTTGAGGTCAGGCACCACGCGTCACCCCCTCGGTCACTTTTTCCGCGGTCTTGTTCTTGGTCGCCTGCACGAGGTTCCCGTGGCTCAAGACGCCGACGAGCCGGCCGTTCTCGGCAACCGGAAGCCGGCGGATCTCCTCGCGTTCCATGATCTTCGCGGCTTGCTCGATGTCGTCATCGGGGCTGATGATCGTCACCTGGCGACTCATCAGGTGCTCCGCCGTTTCGCTTCGAGGGTCATGCCCCTCCGCGATGCAGCGAATCACGATATCGCGATCGGTGATCACGCCGATCAGCGTGCCACCGTTCTCGAGCACGGGGATGAACCCGGCGTCTTCCTGCTTCATCTTCTTGGCGACGTCGATGACTTTGTCGCTCTTCCTTGCCGATGACACGGTCTTGGCCATCGCATCTCGAACTTTCATGCGCGCACCTCCCAGGGCGGTCACGTTTGCGGTTTCAATTGCTCAGTGTGCAATTATATCAAAATTTGATATCGTCAGTAGCAATATCGAGGAGGTGCTGAATATGGCTGAGGCAGAGCCGAAGGCGATCGATGGCGAGCCGACGCCCGAGCCACCATTGAATCCCTCGGACGTCGCGCGAAAGATCAATGACGACCCCAAGGAGCTGTACCGGGAAGTCTCGGGCGCCTACGAGGCCAAGCAGGAGCGTGAGGCGGGTCGTCCGCACATAGAGAAGAAGAAGCGCGAGGACTAAGCGAAGAGCGTCTTCAGCTCGAACGACGCTTCGGCCTTGAGCTGGGCGAGCGTGCACGACTTCGGCGACTTGTCGGGACGCCAGCGCACGAAGCCGACCCCATGACGGAAGCGCCCGTTCTCGAGTCGATCGAAGGCCACCTCGCAGACCAGCTCGGGGCGCAGCGGCTCCCATGCCAGGTCGCGGTCCTGCGACCAGCGACTGGGCCCACCCGGTGCGCGGCCCCCTTCAAAACTGGTGCCGCCGCGCAGTGGCTCGAGCATCGAGACCAGCTCGCGCCGCTGCGTGTCATCGAAGCCCGAGGTATGGCCGATGTACTGAAGCGTTTTTCCCTCATAGACCCCGAGCAATAACGACCCGACTCGCTTGCCGTCGTTTCCCCAGCGAAAGCCGCCCACCACGCAATCGGCGGTTCGCTGCTCCTTGACCTTGATCATGGCGCGCTCGCCCGGTTTGTAAATGCTCTCGATGCGTTTGGCGACGATGCCGTCCAGTCCGGTGCCACGATATTCCTTCAGCCAGTTGATCGCGGCCTCGCGATCGCGCGTCACCGGGCTCAGCAAGATCGACGCCGGCTTGGGGCCCAGCAGTTTCTCCAGCCGCTGCCGCCGTTCCCTCAGCGGCTTGTCCAGCAGGCTCTCGTCTCCATCGGCCAGCAGGTCGAAGGCGATATAGGTGGCCGGCTGCTCGGCCGCCAGCATGTTGACCCGGGAAGCCGCCGGGTGGATGCGCAGCGTCATGGCATCGAAGTCGGTGCCGTAACCGGTAAAGATCACGATCTCACCGTCGAGGACGGCGCGCTTGGGCTTGATCTTCTGGATCGCTGGGACCAGCTCGGGAAAATACCGGGTCAGCGGCTTCTGATTGCGGCTGTGAATGATGACCTCATCCCCGTCTTTGAAGGCGACCGCGCGGAAGCCGTCCCATTTGGGCTCGTACTGCCAGGCCTCGCCGCGGGGCAGCTCGGACTGCACCTTCGCCTCCATCGGGGTGAACGGCGGCATGACGCCAAGTTGCACGCCACATATACTAATTTCGTGCCCAGCCCCCAGCCTGTCCTCCATCTCCGCGACACCTTCGGGCGTATCGCCGATGACCTGCGAATCTCGGTCACGGACCGCTGCAATTTCCGCTGCGTCTACTGCATGCCGGCGGCCGGGCTGCCGTGGCTGGCGCGCGAAGAGGTGCTGACCTTCGAGGAGATCGTGCGGCTGACTCGCATCCTCGTCGAGCGGTCGGGGGTTCGAACCATTCGGCTGACCGGCGGCGAGCCGCTGGTGCGCAAGGGCATCGAGGATCTCACTCGCATGATCGCGGCCATCGATCCATCGCTCGATATTGCGATGACGACCAATGGCATTCTGCTGGAAGAAAAGGCCGCGGCGTTGCGTGCGGCGGGGCTGAAGCGGCTCAACGTCAGCCTCGATACGCTGCACTCCGACCGCTTCAAGGACCTGGCGCGGCGGGATGCGCTCGACCGCGTGTTGCGTGGGCTTCATGCGGCGCGCGCCGCGGGGTTCAATCCCATCAAGCTCAACATGGTGGTGATGCGCGGGCGCAACGATGACGAGATCCTCGACTTCGCCAAGCTGGCGCGTCGCGAAGGGTATGAAGTCCGCTTCATCGAGTTCATGCCCCTCGACGCCGACGGCATCTGGTCGATGGATGCCGTGGTCGCGAGCCGCGACATCATCGAAACCATCGACCGCGAGTTTCCGCTCGAGCCGGTCGCCGATCAGCGGCCGGCGCCCGCCACGCGATTCAAGTTTCGCGATGGCAGCCAGGGCGGGATCGGCGTCATCCCGTCCGTCAGCGATGCCTTCTGCAAGGTCTGCAACCGGATACGGCTCACCGCCGAAGGCCACCTGCGGACCTGCCTGTTTTCGATCCAGGAGCACGACGTCAAAGCGTTGCTTCGCGGCGGCGCCTCGGACACCGAGATCCGCGACTTCATCGCGGCCGGGGTCTGGCAGAAAGAAGAGGGTCACAAGATCGGCCAGGCCGATTTCGTCCGGCCCGGCAAGACCATGAGCCAGATCGGCGGCTAGCTCGCTAGGAACATAGCGAGGAAATCCGTGGGCCGGCGTGCCGGCTCCACTGCGTCACGATGCCGGTCCCGCTCCGGTACTGCGCCCGCGTCGGCGAGATCAGCGTGACCGCGCCCTGGTCATACGGATTGGCGTAGCCGGCGGGCGGGTTGCCGCTGCCGTCCGACGCCGGGCCCGCACCAATCGGGTCCCAGAAGCTCGAGTCGAAGTCCATCGCGAGCGGCCAGTCGAGCCCGCAGTGGGTGTAGAGCTGGAATCGGTACGAGACGCCCACGCTGGCGTGGCCGGAGTGCGGGAAGAAGCGGAACTGACCGTTACCCAGGCCCTGAGGCTCCGCGGCGCCGACCGAGGGCGGCAGCGATCGCACACCCGATGACACGATCTCGTCGATGATCGCCGCGGCCAGCACAACCGTCAACGTGGCAACGGCCACCACCAGCACCCTGGTGGGCATCTGCCAGCGCGTCACCGATGCCGCGCGCCACCAGTCTCGAGGCGGCGTCTTCACGTCGCTAAGATTGTTCCATCCCTGATGGCCACCAGTCTCGCCGACAACAAGTGCGTCCCCTGTCGCGGCGGCACGCCGCCGCTCACCCGAGACCAGATCGTGCCGCTGCAGGACCAGCTCGATGGCTGGCTGGTCGACGCCGATACGAAGCTGATCAAAACGTTTAAGTTCAAGAACTGGCTCGAGGCCGTCGATTTCGTCAATCGCATCTCCCCGGTGGCCGAGGCGGAGAATCACCATCCCGATCTCTATGTCCGCTGGGGCGAGGTGCGCGTCTATCTGTGGACGCACAAGATCAATGGTCTGACCGAAAGCGATTTCTACATGGCGGCTAAGATCGACCGCGTCTTTGCGCCGGCGTGATCACCCTCATTCACGGCGCCGAGGGGTACCTTATCGATCGAGCCGCACAGGACCTGGTGCAGCCGCTGCGCAGTGGGCTGACCCTCGAGTTCAACTACGAAGACATCCAGGCGGACGCCCTCACCGCCGACGCCTTCGCCGAGAAGGCCGGCACGCTGCCTTTCATCGATCCGCTGCGGGTGCTGGTGCTGCGCGATTGGGGCCTGCTGACCGGCAAGCGGGACAAGGGTTCGGGCGCCGAACGGGCGGCCGCCTACTTCGAGGGCATCCCCGATACGACCCAGCTGGTCATGGTGGCGCACGTGCTGGTTGCCCCTGGCAACGCGCTCTACAAGGTGATCGCGGCGATGGAAAAGGACAAGCGCGCTGTCGTCCAGCGTTTCGAGTCGCCGCGGCGATCCGATCGCGCCGGCTGGGTGCGCAAGCTGGCCGAGGAACGCGGGCTCACGATCACTCCCACGGCCGTGCGGATGCTGCTCGAGCGATCACAGCCGGACCTGCGCCTGCTCGA
>VBIS01000079.1 GCA_005880605.1 Chloroflexota bacterium | reverse complement strand
CGCACCTTGAGTGGCTCGTTGTCCAGGAGTCCGATGTCCTCCGGCCTTGGCGATGTGAAGGGATGATGGGCGGCCGTGATCTCACCCGTTTCCTTGCTGCGCTCGAAGAGCGGAAACTCGGTAACCCAGACGAATTCGAACACGCCTTCCTTGATCAGCTCCAGCATCCGTGCCGCCGCTTTGCGCACGCCGCCCAGGGCCGGCGCTGCCACCTCGACGCGGTCGGCGACCGCGACCACGAGGTCGCCGGGTTCGGCCTTGAACGCCTGCTGCAGGTCGGTCAGCTCACGCTCGCTGAAGAACTTGCTGATCGGTGAGCGCCAGCCATCCGCCTCCCGATGCCAGAAGGCCAACCCCTTCGCCCCTTCTGCCCGAGCGACCTCGGTGAGCGCCTCGATTTCTTTCGCGCCGACCGCCCGTGGGATACGAATTCCTCGGACAACGCCGCCGGCGTCGAGTGCCTGGCGGAAGATCTTGAACTCGGTTTTCGGGAAGATCGGCGAAAGCTCGTGGATCTCCAGGCCGTAGCGCAGGTCGGGCTTGTCCACGCCGTAGCGGAGCATCGCGTCGGCGTGGGTGATGCGGCGGATTGGGGTCGAGACGGGCTTGCCAAGCACCTGCTGCCAGATGTGCGCGAAGCAGCGCTCGACAACGTCCAGCACGTCGTCCTCGGCCACGAATGACATCTCGAGATCGAGCTGCGTGAACTCGGGCTGGCGATCGGCACGCAGGTCTTCGTCCCGGTAACAGCGCACGATCTGGAAATAGCGGTCCACACCGGCGACCATCAGCAGCTGCTTGTACAGCTGGGGTGACTGGGCGAGGGCGTAGACGTAGCCGGGCTTCAGCCGGCTGGGCACCAGGTAGTCGCGGGCACCCTCGGGTGTGCTTCGGATCAGCACCGGCGTCTCGATCTCGAGAAAGCCCTGGTCGTCCAGGAAGTCGCGGATCGCTTTCGCGATCCGGTGCCGCAGTTGCAGATTGCGCGACATGCGGCCGCGACGGAGATCGAGGTAGCGGTACCGAAGTCGCAGCTGCTCGTCGACCGGGGCGTCCTCATTGACGGCGAAGGGCGGGGGCTGGGCGCGGTTCAGGATGGTGACCGTGCGCGCATCCACCTCCACCTCGCCGGTCGCGAGCTCCGTGTTCTCGGTCCCAGGGGGGCGCTGCTGAACGGGACCGTGGACATGGATCACGGATTCCGGACGCAGCTCGCCGCCGGTGGCATGCGCCTGCGCGTTGGCGGGATCGAACTTCACCTGGATGATCCCGCTGCGATCACGGAGATCGATGAAGATGAGGCCACCCAGGTCGCGGCGGCGGTGCACCCAGCCGTATAGGTCTACCTCGCGTCCGACGTGGTCGGATCGGATCGTGCCGGCGGGCGTGCGCGCGGTCAGGCTCACCCGCCGCCCAACATCTGGCTGACAGTCGACAGGAGCTCCCGCTCCGCCACACTCGTCTGCGTCTTTGCGTGCATGTCCCTGATCACGATCTGCTGCTTCTCCCGTTCCTCCGGGCCAACCAGCAGCGCCACGCGAGCGCCGCGCCTTGCCGCCTTGCGCAGCTTCGCATCCAGCCGCGCCGGGCCTGGGTCGAAGACCACGCGATATCCGCGCGCCCGCAGGCTCGATGCCAGATGAAATACATACAACTCATCCGGAGCTTCCAGCGAGACCGCATAGATGTCCAGCGCCGTGGGCGCAGCGGGCTTGGCCTCCTTGAGCGCGATGGCGGTCCGGTCCAGCCCCATGGCAAAGCCCACCCCCGGCGTCGAGCGATAGCCGAGGGCCGCCGCGAGGCCGTCGTATCGTCCACCACCTCCGAGCGCGTTCTGCGCGCCGCCGAGGCTCGCGTGCTGGTACTCGAAAACCGTTCGCGTGTAGTAATCGAGTCCGCGGACCAGCTCGGGATTGAGCGCGTAGGGGATTTCCTCCGACGCCAGCCCTTCCTTGACCACCCGGAACGCTTCGGCGCAGGGCGCGCAGAGGTGATCGACGATATGCGGCGCCTCGCGCTTCAGCGCCTCGTCCTGCGGATCCTTGGAATCGAAGAGGCGCAGCGGGTTCTTCTCGAAGCGTGCGCGGCTCTCCTCGCTCAGCTTGGAAAGATGCGGTCGATAGTACTCGCGCAGCAGCTCGCGATAGGCGGGGCGGCAGACTTCGTCGCCGATGCTGTTCAGGTGCAGGCTCACCCCTCCAATCTCCAGCTCGGCAAACCAATTCCAGCCGACCACGATGGCCTCCACGTCGATCACCGGGCTGCCATCCCCGATGGCTTCGATGCCGAACTGGTGGAACTCCCGAAAGCGTCCTGCTTGGGGCCGGTCATACCGGAAATACGGACCGGTGTAGAAGAGCCGTACCGGCTGCGGTTCCTGGTCGAGCCCGGCGTCGAAGTACGCCCGCACGATGGGGGCGGTTCCCTCCGGCCGCAGCGCCAGCGACCGACTGCTGCGATCGGTGAAGGTATACATCTCTTTGGCGACGACGTCACTACTCTCGCCGGCGCTGCGCTGGAAGAGTTCCGTCGACTCAAAGATCGGGGTCTCGATGCGCTGATAACCGAAGCGCCCCGCCTGGTTTTTCGCCGCCCCCTCCATCGCATCCCAGTACGGCTGGTCCGCGGGCAACAGATCCTGGGTGCCGCGCGCCCGCTGCGCGATGGGAGCCATGGTGTCGAAGCTTAGCGAATGCGCTTTGCGCAGCTCCAAACGCGAAACTAGCTCGCGAGCTGGGTGTCGATGGAGCCGGCCTCGCTGCGAACCACCCGGTTGCGGCCGGTGCGCTTGGCTACATAGAGGGCCTGGTCGGCCGCCTGGATCAGGGCCTCGCGGGTTTCGCCGTCCCGAGGAAAGACGGCGATGCCGAGGCTGAGCGAGAGGTTGGAGACGGCCCGGCCGTCCAGCAGGACCGCCTGACCGCCGACGGTGCGCCGAATTCGCTCCGCCACCGCGACCGCCGCCCGGCTATCCGTGCCGCGCAGCACCAGAACGAACTCGTCGCCTCCGTAGCGCGCGACCAGGTCCTTCGGCCGGACCGAAGGAAGCAGGATCTGTCGCGTGAGGTGCTGGAGAACCTTGTCGCCCGCCGGGTGACCGACGGTGTCGTTGATCGCCTTGAAGTGGTCGACGTCGCACATGATGATGGCCAGCGGTTCCCTCGTCTTCTTCACCCGCGCCAGTTCCCGGTCGAGGTAGGTCTCCAGCTCGCGGTGGTTCGCCACCCCGGTCATGGCGTCAGTTGTCGCCAGCTGTTTGGTGCGCTCGTAGGCCGCGGCATTTTCGATGGCGATCACGGCCTGGTTGGCCAGGGTTTGCAGGACCCGGATTTCACTCCGCTCCAGCGGCCGCGGCTCCTTCATGTGGACCGCCAGCACACCGACGATCTCTCCCCCAAGGCACATCGGGACGGCGACCGTCCGCTGAAGCCCAATTCGCCGCGCCACCGGCAATGGGTCGCCGTGTTCATCGACGAGGTCGAGCTCGAGCACCTGCTCGGGCCGGACCACCCGCTGGGCGGCCCCCTCGCCGCTCTGGCGGACGGCTGCGAGCTCGCGCCGAGTGGTGGCGCCGACGATGACGTCGGAGAACTGCTGACGCCAGGCGGGCCTGCGCAAGTGCAGCGAGGCGTAGGGGACGTCGAGGATCTCGGACGTCGCGTGAGCTACGGCACGCAACAAGTTGTCGGTTCCCACGGTGACGGCGGTCAGGGCTTGCGAGATCTTTTCCAGGGCGATGATGGCCTGGTCGAGCCGGTGTGATTGGAGCTCGGTCTTCTTGCGCAGGTCCGCGTTTTCGATCATCAACGCCATCTCCGTGGCGATCGTCTGCAGCAGTTCGACATCCTGCTTGGGCAACGTGTACCCCGCGGCCAGGCCGGTAACGAGGTACCCCGCATTCCGATCGCCGCGAATCAGCGGCACGACGAGGGCGCGTTGGACGCCGGTAAGCTCGGCGAAGAGCCGCAGGCCGCGCCGGCGGTCGGTCGCAAGCGTCTCGGCGATTTCCACGCCGGCCGAAGCCTCACTCGAAAATCCTTCCGCCAGCTTCAATGGACTCAGGCGGGTGAGCTGGGCTGCGGCCTTGCCGACCGCGCCAACCACGGCGCGCACTTCGAGCCCGTTCGCCTCGTTGCGGGCGAGCAAGAGGGCGGTTTCGAGTCCAAGCGCCTTCAGGCTAACCCCGAGGATCGCCTCCGCCATGGCACCCGGCTCACTATCTTTGCCCAGACCCTGACTCGTCTGCGACAGCGCCGCGAGACGGCGCATTTGCTCGTTCAGCGATCGGGTTCGCTCCTGCAGGTCTGCGGTCATGATGTTGAATGCGCTCGCCAGCTCGCCCAGTTCGTCTCGGCGCCTGACGTCCAGCCGTTTGGTCAGGTCGCCACGGGCGATCGCCTGCGTCCCCGCGACCAGCGCCTCGATCGGGCGCGTCAGGCGCAGCGCCAGCAGGTAGCCGATCAACAGCAGGACCAGCACCACGCCGGCGAACAGCGTCGTCATCTGGATCGCCGACTGCAGTCCGGCCTGGATCACGCTCTTGCGAGAGACCGCGACCGCAAGGTAGCCCGCGGTCTGCTGCCGCAGGTAGAAATTGGTGAATTGAAACTCGTAGTCCTGGCCGCTGACCGCTAGGCTCCGCGTCGCCGCCCGGCCGGGGGAGGCGAGCGCCAGGTAGGAGCGGAGATTGGCGTCGATCAAGTCGCCCTTGATCCAGGAGGCGGTGCTGCCGAGCAAGCGACCGCTGCCGTCGAGCAGGGCCACCTCAGCCTGCGCCTTGGTTTGGAGCTCGGTAAGGACGCCGGCGAGTGAGGTCTCCAACAGCACGCCGCCCACCACCTTGTCGCCCAGGACGACCGGACCCGCGGCCGCCAGCGCGGTGGCAGGGGAGCCGATATAGCCGATGAACTTGTCGCCAAGCGCGTCGTACTGGCCGCGGAGCACGGGCTGGACGACGGACTCGTTCGAGATGTCGGTGCCGCTCCCGTACACCAGGCCACCGGGATTGGTCGCATCGGGCTGGGTGATCTCTAGGATGGTCTTGCCGCTCGGATCGAAGACCATCAGGGTCCCCAGGCGGTTGTTTACCTCGAGGGGCACGATCAAGCGGCGAAGGGCGGCAGCGTCACCGGCGCGGACGGCCTGGTCGACGCCCTCGGTGTTGACAATCAGCCGGATGGCCGCCACCTGGCGACCCTGGAGCTTGACCGCGGCGTCCAGGGCGGCGTCCTGGGAGCGGACCAGCTGGTCCGCGATCCGGTTCTCCAGCGAGGTCGCCACCAGGCTGGTGGTCAGGTAGGTGCCGATCACGCCCAGGATCAGCATCAGCAGCAGGAACGGCAGGATGATCTGCGTGCGGATCTTGAGCGTGGGCATCGTCAAGCGGCGGCGGACGCGCGACTTAGCCACTGCAAGTCCAACTCTGCGCCGGGACAGAGTAGGCGGGACTCGAAAAGACCAATTGATCGGACCCGCTGTGCACCGGGGTGAAGACGTCGCTGGTCACACCGTGCAAGTTCTTATCGCCGGCCGCCACGGAGACCGTCCCCGAGGCGCCGTTCGTCCGGTTGCCCTGGCTGTCGACGCGCACCCACTGGTAGGAGACGGTGCCACCCACGCCGTTGGTGGCGAAGCCACCCGCGACCGTGACCGTGATCTGCGAGCAGCGGACCCCCTGGCCGTTCTTTGACTTGCGAGGGCGTCGGGGCGGGGGTCGGCGAGGGCGTCGGGGCCGGGGTCGCCGAGGGCGTTGGCGTGGGCGCCGGCGTCGGCGCCGGGGTTGGTGTCGGGGTGGGCGTGGCCGTCGTCGGGGGCGGGGCTGGGGTGGTGACCGGGCGGGACGTCGGCGGGACGTTGATCGCCACCGTGGGCTGCTGCGGGGCGACCGCCAGCGCCGGAGCGACGGCGAGCCCACTGGCGCTGGTCCCGTCGAGCGCCTGGTCCTGCAGCACCGCCGCCACCACCGTGCCCTTCAGCGGTTTGGTCTGGAGGCCGCTGTCCACCCGCAGGTCCGCAGCGAGATCCGGAACTTGGACCCAGGCCAGGCCGTCCCGCGGCTGCAGCGCGACCAGCGCCACCAGCGCGAACAGCAGGGCGACGCCAGAGGCGACGCCGAAGAATGCCGCAAGCGTGCGCCAGCCAGTCGACGGGGCACCCATCGGAATTCGATGCTAGGGAGACCGGGTTACGGCAACCCTTTCCCTGTGGGCCGCGACGCTAAGCGTGACGAACCAGTAACGAACGAGGAGGCTTAGTTCCTCGCCAGGTTGCCTTCTCGGGCCACGGTGTGCACGTCTTTGACCGTTTCCAGCCGTTCCATCAGGCGGCTCAGCTGGGTCAGGCTGCTGATCTCGACCGTGGTCGAAATCACCGCGGTCTTGTCGTCGTAGACCTGAACTTCGGCGCCGGTGAGGTTGATCTTGCTCTCGGCGATGACGGTGGCAATATCCCGAAGCAGGCCGGTTCGGTCCCAGGCCTCGATCTTGATGCCGACCGGATAAAGCTGCCGGCCACCGGTGTCCCAGTCGACCTCGACCACCCGATCCTGGTTGCTCACGTTCATGACGTTCTTGCAGGTGCTCCGATGCACCGTGATTCCCTTGCCCCGCGTGATGTAGCCGGCAATCGGGTCGCCCGGCACCGGCTTGCAGCACTGCGCGATCTGGGTGAGCACGCCGCGCTCGCCCTTGACCCGGATCTCGCCGGTGGGCTTGAACTGCGGTACCAGCGGAATGAGTGGGAATTCGCCGTTGCCGTCGACATCGGGCTGCCCGGCAACCATGTACTTCAGCAGCACGGAGTGGGGGCTGACGTCGCCATACCCGATGGCGGCGTAAAAGTCATTGAGGTCAGTGAAGCGGAATTCCTTGGCGAGCTCGAGCACGCGCTCCTCGCCGATCGAGGCCAGCGCGCGCTGCTGCATGCGCCGGAACTCCTTGTCGAGGAGCTCTTTCCCCTTGGTCACGTTCTCCTCGCGCCGCTCCTTCTTGAACCAGACGCGGATCTTCTGGGCGGCTCCCGCCGTTTTGACGAAGCCGAGCCAGTCTCGGCTCGGCCCGTGCGGGCCCTTGGAGGTCAGGACCTCGACGATGTCGCCGTTTTGCAGCGGGTAATCCAGGGGCACCATGCGCCCGTTCGCCTTGGCGCCGATACAGCGATGGCCGACCTCGGTGTGGATCCGGTACGCAAAGTCGACGGCGGTCGCGCCAGTGGGCAACGCCAGCACGTCCCCTTTCGGGGTGAAGACGAAGACCTCATCGCGGAAGACGTCAATCTTGACGGCGTCGACGAACTTCTCGGCGTCGAGCACTTCCTTCTGCCAGTCCATGAGCTGGCGCAACCAGGCGAACCGCTGGTCCATCTTGCGGTCTTCTTTGCCACCCTCTTTGTAGGTCCAGTGCGCCGCGACCCCCCACTCGGCGATGCGATGCATCTCCTGGGTGCGGATCTGGATTTCCATGGGCTCGCCGCTATGGCTGACCACGGTGGTGTGCAGCGACTGGTAGCCGTTGGACTTGGGCATCGCGATGTAATCCTTGAAGCGGCCCGGGATCGGCTTCCAGAGCGAGTGGATCACGCCCAGCGCCCCGTAGCAGTCCTTGATCGAGTCGGTGAGCACGCGGATCGCCGAGAGATCGTAGATCTCGTCGAAGTCTTTGCCCATGGTGAGCTTGTTGGCAATGCTGTAAACATGCTTCGGCCGGCCGGTGGTGTCGGCCTTGATCCCGACCGCCGTCAGCTCGCGCTCCAAGATCTCCTTGACGTCGTTGACGTAGGTTTCCCGCTCCTTGCGCTTGCGGGCGATCTTCTTGACGATCTCCTGGTACTCCTCCGGATGCAGCTGTGCAAAGGAGAGATCTTCGAGCTCCCACTTGATGTTCCAGATCCCCAGCCGGTGCGCCAGCGGCGCATAGATGTCCAGCGTCTCCTGCGCCATCGCTCGGCGGCGGACCTCCGGCAGAAAGTTGACCGTCCGCATGTTGTGCAGCCGATCGGCGAGCTTCATCAACACCACCCGGACGTCCTCCGCCATGGCGACCAGCATCTTGCGGACGTTCTCCGCCTGCGCTTGCTCCTGGCTGCGGAACGAGATCTTCTCCAGCTTGGTGACGCCCGCCACCAGCTTCCCGACGTCGTGGCCGAAACTTTGCTCCAGGTCCGAGATGGTGAGGTGCGTGTCTTCGACGGTGTCGTGCAGAATGGCGGCCGCCAGCGTGTCGCGATCGAGCTGGAGATCGGCCAGGATGACGGCGACGCTCAGCGGGTGCTCGATGAATTTCTCACCGGAGAGGCGGTTCTGGTCATGGTGGGCGCTGGCCGCGGCATCGTAGGCGCGCGACAGCACCTCGACATCTTTCGGCGGCAGGTAGTTGACCCTGCTCAGAAGATCAGCAAATTGCATACCCAGGTTCCTTGGTCGTTGATGGCGAAATTATCCCCGAACTTCCGAAAGCCCAATCAGGGCTGCTCAGTACGCCTTTCCCCAGGCGACCTCGACGCTGGCCGGCCGGCCGCAGATGGCACAGGGCTGGGCCGCCGGCCCGGAGGCTCCCAGGATGACCCGCGTGGTCGCCGTGGTCCGGTCCTTGACCGTGCGCTCGTCTTCCGTTCGCCCGCACCAGGGGGTGACGACAAAGCCGATCGAGGTGTCGAAGAATTTCACCAGGGCTTCGAGCGAATCGAGCCTGACCGTATGAGCTTCGCGGAATTCGCGAGCCCGGGTAAAGAGGGCCGCCTGGATCTCCTCGAGCATCGCCGGGACGGTAACGCCCAGGTCGCCCAGGGGCACATTCTGCTTGGCTCGGTTCAGACGCCGCACCACCGTGACCTCGCCCTTGGCCAGGTCGCGCGGACCGATCTCGATCCGTAGCGGCACGCCCTTCAGCTCCCACTCGTTGAACTTGAAGCCCGGTCGCTCGTCGCGCCAGTCGACTTTGACCCGAATGTCCTCGAGGTCGGTCAGGACTTGCTGGAGCGCGGTGTCGATCTGGACTCGTTCGCTGTCGCTGCGAAAGATGGGGATGATAATCACCTGAACCGGGGCGATGCGAGGCGGCAGCTGCAGACCGGAGTCGTCGCCGTGCGCCATCACCACCGCCCCCACCATCCGGGTGGAGACCCCCCAACTTGTCGAGTAGGGATACTGGCGCTCGTTGGTGCGACCGGTGAAGGTCAGGTCGTAGGCGCGCGTGAAGTTGTCGCCGAAGTAGTGCGAGGTGCCCATCTGCAGCGCCTTGCCGTCGACCATCATCCCCTCGATTGACATCGAGTATTGGGCCCCGGCAAATTTCTCCGTGTCCGACTTGCGGCCGGCGAGCACCGGGACGGCGCACCACTCTTCCGCGATTCGGCGGTACTGTTCGAGCATGCGCACCACTTCCTCCTCGGCCTCAGCGGCGGTCTCGTGGAAGGTGTGCCCTTCCTGCCAGAGGAACTCCAGCGTGCGGAGGAACAGCCGGGTGCGCAGCTCCCAGCGGAAGACGTTGTTCCACTGGTTGGTAAGCACCGGCAGGTCCCGATAGGACTGGATGTAGTCGCGCAGCACGCTGGCGATCATGGTTTCGGAGGTCGGACGCAGCACGAGCGGTTCTTCGAGCTCCTTGCCGCCGCCGCGCGTGACCATGGCGAATTCCGGCTGAAAGCCCTCGACGTGCTCGGCTTCTTTCATCAAGAAGCTGAGTGGGATCAGCGCGGGAAAGTACCAGTTTTCGTGGCCGGTCTCCTTGATCAGCCCGTCCAGCGGATCACGGATGTTTTCCCAGAGCGAGTAACCGTAGGGGCGGATGACCATGCAGCCCCGCACCGGTGAATAGTCCGCCAGCTGCGCCTTCCGAACGACGTCGGTGTACCAGCCTGGAAAATCCGCGGACTGTTTGCGAATCTCCTTGACGAAGCCGCTGTCTCGCTCGTCAGCCATGTGACGAGTGAGTATAAGTTGATTGACCGCCTACCCGAGCCCGCCTGGGAGGTCTCCAGCGAAAAACCCGGAGGCGTTGACCACAACCACCTTGGAGTCTGTAATGTTGAGAATCCTGATTGGGGCAATGGCGCTCGACGGTGAGAAGGGCGGCAGGACCTCCTGAAAGATTAGATGGGAGTTGTCAAGCCAGCCCAAGGGGTTTCCCACCGCGGCAGAGGTTGTAACCCTCCCGCCGGAATCGATAAGCCGTATGGGATCGTTCGTGGCTCCAGCACACACGCGATTCTGTCCGCGGACGGCGACGTTGCTCCCATCGGGAGATGGCGGGCCAACGGCGTGACATTTGTCGCCGACCAGTATTTCGCGCTTCACCCCTTCCCACGAGACAAGGTCTTCTACCCTCGGATAGATCTGGCAAATTCCACCCCATGCCGATGTCGGAAACGGCGTGTCAGCACCGCTGTCGTCGCAAATGGTTAGCAGCCGGTTCGCGGTCGCCGCGTCGACGATGTGGAAGCCTTGACTTGCCATGTACCCACCGTGCTCGAACTGAAGAGCTCTACCTGGTGACCGCCAGCAAGGTCATCGGTGAAAAGGCGCATCCGAGGCGGTTGGCTCGCGTAGTCGATCACCGTCACCGCAATGGGGCGATCGTCCGGCGTGACCGAGAAACTTGCCAGTTGGTCCCCGGTCAGCGTGATGCGGTATGCCGTTCCAGTCTTGCCGGTCGCAGTCAGATACCGGATTTCTGAGTCGCCATCGAGGTAATACGCCTTAGTCGAGGTGATGCTGGTAACGGCCAAATCCACCAGCCCGGTCTTCTTGAAGCTGCGATTTCGGGCGGTTGCTGAGGCCACAATTCTGCCGGCAGCGTCGACGAGCTGAACCTGGTACCCGCTGGCACCGACGTAGAAGTCCTTGACAAAGACGGCAAACACTCGCGCCTGACCGACCCTCGGAGTCGCGCTACCGGTTGCAGACTCGCGCTGGGTCGAGGCAGCAGATTGACAGCCCACGCACCCCACGACCAAGGCCAGCGCCACCAGGCGGTGAAAAACTCCCACGACGGCCAAACGCCGGGCGGGTCCGGGCGGTTACGAGCCTCCGACGTGGCGACCCAAGGCTACGACGCCAGCTTCTGCTCGTCTTCCTTGGCGATCGCGTCCAGTTCCCGCAGCAACGCAGGGACCAATTCTTTCTCCGGAAAGGTACCGACGATCTTGCCGTGCTTGAAGAGAATGCCCTTGTTCTTGCCGCCGGCGATGCCGATGTCGGCATGCTGGCCCTCGCCGGGCCCGTTGACCACGCAACCCATCACGGAGACGTTGATGGGTCGCTTGATCTTCTTGAGCGCCTTCTCGACCTCGGCCACCATCGGCAACATGTCGATCTCGAGCCGGCCACACATCGGGCAGGCGATCAGGTTCGGGCCGGTCAGCTTTTCCGAGAGCGCGTTGACGATGCCATACGCCACCTCGACTTCCTCGACCGAGTCGCCGGCGAGCGACACACGGATGGTGTCGCCGATGCCTTCCTCCAACAGGACCCCGATGCCGACCGCGCTCTTGACCGCGCCGGTACGCGGCGGCCCGGCTTCGGTGACGCCCAGGTGCAATGGATAAGAAATCTTGTCGGCAATCGCCCGGTTGGCGGCAATCATGGTGGGTGGATCCGAGGCCTTCATCGAGACCTTGATCAGGTTGAAGTCGAGCGATTCGAGAATGTGGATATGGCCGAGCGCGGCGTTGACCATCGCGGCCACCACTTCTTCGGTCGGCGGGCGAACGCCGGCGCCCTCTTTGGCGCGGCCGGGCAACGAGCCGGCGTTGACGCCGATGCGGATCGGGATCTCCCGTTCCTTCGCCTGCCGCGTAATTTCTTTGACCTTTTCCGGGTCCTTGATGTTGCCCGGGTTCAGACGCAGTCCGTCGACACCGGCCTGCAGCGCCATCAACGCCAGCGGCGCATCGTAATGAATGTCGGCGATGATCGGCAACGGCGAGCCTTTCTTGATCTCAACCATCGCCTGCGCCGCTTCTCTCGTCGGCACGGCGACCCGAACGATGCGACAGTTCGCATCTTTGAGGCGGGCGATCTCGTTGAGCGTGGCCTTGACGTCACGCGTGTCCGCTTTGGTCATGGACTGCACCACGATCTCGGCGGCCCCACCGATGACGACGTCACCGACACGAACCGGGACCGACTTGCGGCGGGCTCTCATGGCCTCATCTCAGCACATCGTTATATGTCACTAACCCGATCAAAGCAAACAAGAGAGCGAGACCGACGTAGTGCACGACCTGCTCCCGGGCGGGGTCGACGGGCTTCCCCCGAATCAGTTCCAGCACGAGGAAGGCGGCACGACCGCCATCCAGCGCCGGGAAGGGAAGGATGTTGGCCAGGCCGAGGCTCAGGCTCAGTAACGCCACGACGCCAACCACCGACAGGATCCCGGTCTGGGCCGCGCGCGCGGTGGTCTTGACGATGCCAACCGGTCCTTCCAGGCCTCGCGGACCCAGCAGCCCGCCCAGGCTCTTATCGGTCGCCAGTTGGTAGATACCGCCGGCGATGCCGACGATCGAATCTCCCGTTTGGCGCACCGCCAGCCCTCCCGCCTCGATCGGGCCGGGCCTCCAGGTACGAGCCGCAGGGTGAAAACCAAGAATGTAGCCGCCCGTGTTCGAATCGAGCTTGGGTGTGATGGTCAACGTCACCAGCCTCGAGCCGCGTTCGACCTCGACCGTGACGGGCGTGCCTTTGGAGGCATCGAGCGCGTTGGGAAGGTCTTGGAATTGGTTGATCGGGTGACCATTGACCGCCCGGATGACGTCGCCGGACTGGAGTCCCGCGTTGTATGCCGGGGTGCCAGCATCGACGGCGCTGACTTCGATGGGGGTCTTGACTTCGGCCGCCCCGATCGTGGTGTACACCCCGAAGAAAATCAAGACCGGCAGCGCAAGGTTGAAGGCGGATCCGGCGACGATGACGATGAATCGCTGCCAGAGTGGATGGGCGTTGAAGCTTCGCGGACCGGCGTCCATGCTGCCGTCCATGCCGGCGAGCTTGACGAAGCCACCCATCGGGATCGCTCGGATGGCGTACAGCGTTTCACCACGCTGCCAGCCGATCAGCTGTGGCCCGAAGCCGACGCTGAACTGCTCGACTTTGATGCCGGAGAGCTTCGCGGCCAGGAAATGACCGGACTCGTGCACGATGACCAGCAGGCTGAAGATGACGATGACGAGCGGGACGAGGATGATCGGGCTCATGCCGGCATCTTGCTCCGAACCCGGCTACTTCCTCCGGCCGATGTCCGGACGTGGTCGCGCCCCCAGCGATCGGCGGCGAGGACCGCGTCGAGGGTGATGTCGTCCGACGAGTGGGCGGCCTCCAGCGCCGCGCGCACCGACGGAATGATGTCGATGAACCGGCGCTGACCCTGAAGGAACAGCGCCACCGCCTCCTCATTGGCGGCGTTGAGCACCGCCGGCGCGGTGCCGCCTCGCTCGCCGGCCTCGCGGGCCAGCGCCACCGCCGGGTAGCGCACCTCGTCGAGAGCCTCGAAGGAGAGCTGGCCCAGTCCCGCCAGGTCGGGCGCGGGCGTCACGCCTTCGAGGCGCTCGGGGTAGCTGAGGGCGACCGCGATCGGGAGGTGCATGTCCGGAACTCCGAGCTGCGCCTTGATGCTGCCGTCGACGAACTCCACCATCGAGTGGACGACGCTCTGCGGATGGATGACCACATCGATGGCGCGATAGGGCACATCGAAGAGGAAATGCGCCTCGATGATCTCGAGGCCCTTGTTCATCATGGTGGCGGAGTCGATGGTGATCTTGGGGCCCATCTTCCAGCGCGGGTGGGCAAGGGCTTCCGCAATCGTGACCGCCTGGAAGGTCTCGAGGGGGCGGCGCAGAAACGGACCGCCTGAGCCGGTCAGAATCAGACGGCTCACCGCACCGCGATGTTCGCCCCACAGGCACTGCCAGATGGCGCTGTGCTCGCTGTCGATGGGGAAAATCTGCGACCCGTGGCGACGCATCCGCTCGCGCACCAGTTCCCCTGCCATCACGAGCACTTCCTTGGTAGCCAGCGCGATGTCCTTGCCCGCGTCGAGCGCGGCGAGCGTGGGCGCCAGGGCGGCGCTCCCTGCCGCGGCCACAACCACAAGGTCGACCTCGGGATCGCTGACGGCCTCATCGATGGCACGAGCGGCGCGGACCGGGTCGGCTCCCGCCGCCTGCGCCAGCAAGGCGTGCGCCTCGGGGTGACGTCGGGCCAGCGCTTCCAGGGCTGCAGCGTCTCTCCCCGCGACCAGGGCGTGCAAGCTGAACCGATCGGGGTGCCGCTCCACGAGGTCGCAGACCTGGCGGCCGATGGACCCGGTCGCGCCCAGCAGCGCGAGTCGGCGGGGCGAGGGACGGGAAGATCTCATCTCTGTGGGCTGAAACGCGGTCTCAACGCGGGTCATTGCACCAACCGCTCAGGCAAGGTGCAGGAAAGTGACGTAATAGTACACGACGACTCCCACCAGGAGCAGCGAATCAATACGATCGAGCGCACCGCCGTGGCCGGGAATCAGCTGGCTCGTGTCTTTGACCCCCGCGGTCCGCTTGATCTGCGACTCGACCAGGTCGCCGATCTCCGCCACCGCGCCAATCAAGAGTCCCAGGATCAGGTTATGAGGAAAGCTGATGTTCAGCAACAAGCCGGCGATCCCAAAGAAAATCATGCTGGCAATCAGCTCGGCGACGGCTCCTTCCACCGTCTTTTTGGGACTGATGCGCGCAAAAAACGGATGTCGTCCGAAACGGACACCCACCACCATGGCGGCGGTGTCGCCGACCCAGATGGCGCCGAAGACGGCGATGACATAGCCAAACCCGAGGTGATTCGGGTCGGGCTGGTGCAGGAAATAGAGCGCGAGGTAGAAGCTCAGTAAGAAACCGAGATAGAGGCTGCCGCCCACCGCCAGCGCCCAGCGACTGAGGCTGGCCCGCCAGTCACGGACGAACACCAGGGCGCCGAGACCCAGCACGGTCCCCGCTGCCAACACGAAGCTGACGCTGGCCCAGGAGGGCAACCGATCGCGCAGGAGAAGCGCATAGGCCAGCGGGAAGAGCAGCCAGAGTGGCGCAGGCGTCCCCATGGCGCGGGTGAGCTGCCAGTACTCGATCAGCCCCGCCCCCAGGACCACGCCGACCGCCGCGTACACCCAGATGGACCCGGCGATCAGGGCTGCTAGCACGAGGGCGATCAGCACTGCGGCGGTGACGATCCGGGTCGGCATATTGGAACGGCGTGCGACGACCGCGGGGGTCTGGCCGGCCTCCGCGTCAGCGGCCTCGATTGGAGACCTCCTCGGGCCTCGCCCCAAAACGGCGCACGCGCCGCTGGTACGAGGCGAGCGCCTCGTCGAAGTCGGCCCCGCCGAAATCCGGCCACAGCGTCTGCGTGCTGTAAAACTCGGAGTAGGCCGCCTGCCAGAGCAAGAAGTTGCTGAGTCGCATTTCGCCGGCCGTGCGGATGACCAGGTCCGGATCGGGGAGCCCGCGAGTGTACAGGTGACTCGCCAGGGCGCGTTCGTCCAGCTGCGCCAGGTCCGCCCCCTCTTGCGCCAGTTCGTGGATGGCATCGATGATCTCCTGGCGGCCGCCGTAATTGATGGCGATGTTGAGGATGGCCCTCCCGCTGACCCGGGTTCGCTCATTCGCCTGGCGCATCTGTTCCTGGAGCGGGGCGGAGAGGTCTTGCAGCCGTCCCGAGAATCGCAGCTCGATCCCGCGCTCCGCCAGCTCATCGACCTCGCGGCGGATCGTCTCCGAGAACAGGTTCATCAGGGCCTCGACCTCGTCGCGCGGTCGCGACCAGTTCTCGGTCGAGAAAGCGTAGAGCGTCAGGACCCGGATGCCTCGCTTGTCGGCCGCCTCGGCGACCCGGCGGATGGCCTCGATCCCAGCCTTGTGGCCCATGACGCGAGGCAGCAGGCGCTCGCGGGCCCAGCGACTGTTGCCATCCATGATGATTGCGACGTGCTCGGGCGGGGGCAACTGGCTCACCTGGGGTGCTTGGGCGTTAGACCTCCATGATTTCCGCTTCTTTGCGCGCCGCCATCTGGTCGACCAGGGCGATGTACCGGTCCGCGAGCTTCTGCAACTGGTCACCGCCGCGGTGCGCTTCGTCGGCCGAAATCTTTTTCTCCTTTTCGAGCGCCTTGACGCGGTCCACCTGCTCCCGACGAATGTTGCGAACCGCGATGTGCGCGCCCTCGGCGTAGCGCTTCACGAGTCGCGCATATTCGCGCCGCCGCTCCTCATTCAACGGAGGGATCGGGACCCGGATCAGCTGGCCGTCGTTGCCGGGGTTCAACCCCAGCTCCGACTTCTGGATCGCCTTCTCCACGGCGCCGATGATGGTCCGGTCCCAGGGTTGGATCAGGATCATGCGGGCTTCGGGCACGGTGATGGTGGCCAATTGGTTCAACGGCGTGGGATTTCCGTAGTACTCGACGGGGAGCTTGTCCACCAGCGATGGGCTGGCTCGTCCCGTCCGGATCGTCAGGATCTCTTTGCCAAGGGCCTCCAGGCTCTTCTGCATTTTGGTTTCCGCGTCCTTGACGTTGGCTTCGATCATTCGGGTGCCCCAACGATAGTGCCGATCTGCTTGCCCCCGATGACCCCCTCGAGGTGACCGGTGTGGGAGAGGTCGAACACGATGATGGGGATGTTGTTCTCACGGCAAAGCGTCACCGCCGTATGATCCATCACGCGCAGGTCTTTGTTGATCAGGTCAAGGTAGCCGAGCCGGGCAAATCGCTTGGCCTTCGGATTCGTCACTGGGTCCGCATCATAGATGCCGTCGACCTTGGTCGCCTTGAGCACGACCTCCGCCTCGATCTCGACCGCCCTGAGCGCGGCCGTCGTATCGGTGCTGAAGTAGGGATTGCCGCTGCCGGCGGCGAGGATCACAACGCGGCCCTTCTCCAGGTGCCGCACGGCACGCCGCCGGATGTAGGGCTCCGCGATCTGGTGCATGCTGATCGCGGTCTGCACCCGGGTCGGCTGGCCCCGGTTCTCGAGCGCATCCTGCAGCGCCAGGGCGTTGATGACGGTGCCGAGCATGCCCATGTAATCCGCTGTGACCCGGTCCATGCCTCGCTTGCTGGCTGCGTCGCCGCGGATGATGTTGCCGCCACCCACCACGATCGCGAACTGGGTGTTGAAGGCGTTTTTCACCGCGATGATGTTCTCGGCGATTTCATTGACGACCTCCGGATCGATCCCAAAGGCAGCTTTTCCAGCGAGGCCCTCGCCTCCCAGCTTGAGGAGCACCCGTTTGTAGCGCGGCTGGGCCGTCGGTTTGATCACAGCATGCAGCGGTTGGACTAGTTGGCTTCTCCGACTTTGAAACGAGCAAAGCGGGAAATGGTTATGTTCTCGCCGAGCTTGGCGATCGCCTCTTTGAGCATCTGGTCCACCGTCCGCTTGTCGTCCTTGGCGAAGGGCTGGTCGAGTAGCACCTCGCGTTTGTAGAAGTCGTTGAGCTTTCCCTGGACGATCTTTTCGATCACCTGGGGTGGCTTCTTCTGCTCGCTTGCCTGGGCTTCGAAGATAGCGCGCTCGCGATTAAGCACGTCCTGCGGCACGTCCTCGCGCCGCAAATACCGCGGCTCCGCCGCCGCGATGTGGACGGCGATCTCATGCGCCAGGTGCTTGAACTCCTCGTTGCGCGCGACGAAGTCACTCTCGCTATTGAGCTCGAGCAGCACGCCCAACTGATGGTTGTGATGGACGTAGGTCGCGATGATCCCTTCGCGCGCGCTGCGCGTGGATTTGGCGCCGGCCTTCGCGATGCCTTTCAGCCGCAGCCAGTCCTTCGCTTTCTCGATGTCGCCATTGGTGGCCTCGAGGGCGCGCTTGGAATCCATCATGCCCGCGCCAGTGACGTCGCGGAGCGCCTTGACCTGATCAGCTGATATGGCCATGGTTACTTCTCATCGTCCAGGGCCTCGTCCTCATAGAACTCGGCCTCATCGATTTTCGGCATTCCGGCGAACCCCTTCTCCTCTTCTTCCTCTTCTTCTCCGGCTCCGAACTCGAACTCGGTGACCGGCACCTCGGGCGCGGCGGTGAGCTCCTCTGGGCTGATCAGCTGACGCGCCTCGAGCGCGGCGTCGGCGATTTTCGACGTGATCAGCTTGACGGCACGGATCGCGTCATCGTTTCCGGGGATGACGTGATCGATCTCATCCGGGTCGCAGTTGGAGTCGGTGATGGCGACGACTGGGATCCCCAGCTTGCGGGCTTCGGTGATGGCGATGTGCTCTTTGCGCGGGTCGACCACGTACACCGCGCCGGGCAGGCGCTTCATCTCCGCCATCCCACCGAAGAAGCGCTCGAGCCGCTGGTATTCCTCTTCGAGCTGGGTGATCGCCTTCTTGCTGCCGGTAAAGCCGCCGTTGTTGCGGATGGCCCGCAGGCTGTTCAACCGATCGATTTGCCGGCGCATGACGGTGAAGTTGGTCAGCATGCCGCCCATCCAGCGGTGATTGACGTAGGGCATGCCGGAACGACGGGCTTCCAATTCGATCGATTCCTGCGCCTGCTTCTTGGTGCCGATGAAGAGGACCATGCGGCCACCGCCAACGACATCTTTTACCCAGGTGGACGCGTCATCCAGCAGCTTGACGGTCTGCTGAAGGTCGATGATGTGGATCCCGTTGCGCGCGGTAAAGATGTACCGCTTCATCTTGGGATTCCAGCGACTGGTCTGGTGGCCGAAGTGGACGCCGGCCTCGAGGAGTTGCTTGAGCGTGACGAGTGGCATACGAAAAACGGACCTCCTGTTTGTACTTCCGCCCCCGTCTTCCGGCTACCGGACCTGTGGTAGGCAACCCGACGCCGTCAGGAGACGTGCTTATTTGCTCGCCAAAGTATAGCCGCTGAAGAAGAGTTTGAAACCCGGGCTATGCCGCAGGAATGGTCGGCTTCCGTGCCCGTGGGGCGCGAGGCGCTCGGGTGCGTGCCGCCCGCTCGGGTTTGCACGCCGGGTAATCGGAGCAGCTCTTGAACTCGCCGTAGCGACCCTGGCGGAGGACCTGGGGCTTGCCGCAACGCGGGCAGGGGTCGTCCATGAGGAGCTCGCTGGCCGCCGGCGGTGTCACGACCCGCTTGCCGCCTTCGATGTAGCGGCAGTCCGGGTAGCCGGAACAGCCGACGAAGGTCCCGAACCGACCCTTGCGATTCAGGAGTGGCTTCCCACAGGTGGGGCACACCCGGTCCTGGATGATGTCGGCGGGGTCGATCTCACGCTTGACGTAGCGGCACTTCGGGTAGCCGGAACAGGCGACAAAGGGTCCGCGCTTTCCGTTGCGTGTGACCAATGGCTTGCCGCACTTGGGACACATCTCGCCGGTCGGCTCCGCGGGCGGCGCCTTCTCCTGTCCTTCCCGGCCCTGGATGTAGTCGCATTTCGGGTACAGCGAGCAGCCGATGAACTCTCCCAGCCGGCTCATCCGATGAACCAGCCGGCCATCGCGTCCCTCTTCCTTGCACTTGGGGCAGTCCTCACCGGTTTCCCGCATCGGGACTTTGATTCGGTCGGTAGCTTCGGCCTTCGTCAGCGTCTTGGCGAAGGGTTGGTAGAACTCCCGAACGATCGGCACCCATTTCCGACGTCCCTCTTCGACGTCGTCGAGCTCTTCCTCCATGCTCGCGGTGAAGGTAGTGTCGACGATGTCGCTGAAGTGCTCGACCAGCCACCCGTTGACGGTGACGCCCAGGTCGGTTGGGGACAGCCGGCGCTCTTCTTGCTTGACGTAGTGACGCGTCTGGATGACTTCCACCGTGGGTGCGAAGGTGCTCGGACGGCCGACGCCCAGCTCCTCCAGCGCCTTGATCAAGGATGCTTCTGTGTATCGCGGCGGCGGTTGCGTAAAGTGCTGCTCCGGCTTCAGTTCCTGCAAGCTGAGCGGCTCGTCAACCGATAGCGCGGGCAGTTCCTTCTCCTCGTCGTTGTCGCTGTCCCGCTCCCAGACGCGATAGAAGCCGTCGAAGACGAGCACCGAGCCGTTCGCTCGGAACAGGTAGTCGGCGGCGCCGATATCAACACGCGTCTGCGCGAAGCGCGCCGGGGTCATCTGGCTGGCTGTGAAACGCTGCCAGATCAGGCGATAGAGCCGGAGCAGGTCCGGTGTCAGAAACGCGCGGACGGCATCCGGGGTCCGCGTGACATCGGTGGGGCGGATGGCCTCGTGCGCATCCTGCACGGAGCCCTTTGCCTTGTACTCGGCTTTGTCACGCCGGGCATAGGTCGGACCGTACTGCTCGGTGATAAATCGCCGTGCGGCGGTCGACGCCTCGTCCGAGATGCGGAACGAGTCGGTGCGCATGTAGGTGATAAGGCCGGTCGGTGCCTGCGCCCCGAGCTCAACACCCTCATATAGCTGCTGCGCGAGGCTCATGGTCCGGTTCGGCTTCATCCGCAGCTTGTTGGACGCATCCTGTTGCAGTGTGCTCGTCTTATACGGTGGCGGCGAATTCCGCGTGCTGTCCTTGGTTTCAATCGAGAGCACTTTGTAGCTGGCGCCCTCGAGCTGCGCCATGATCTCGTTGACCTCGTTCTCTTCCTTCAGCTCGAGCTTTTCCTCGGCGCCCAGCTTGCTGTACAGGCGAGCTGGAAAGATTCGCGCCTGCTCGACTTTCGAAACCATCGCGTCGAGCGTCCAGGACTCGACCGGAACGAATTTCTGGATCTCCTCTTCGCGCTCGACAACCAGCCGGACCGCGACCGACTGAACGCGGCCAGCACTCAAGCCCTTTCGGATCTTCTTCCACAGCAATGGGCTCAGCTTGTAACCGACGAGGCGGTCGATCACGCGGCGCGCCTGCTGCGCATCCACCAGGTCCTGATTGATCGGCCGGAGCGCGTTGAGCGCCTTTTCAACGGCGCTGGGCGTGATCTCGTGCAGCTCGATGCGCTGCGGGTCCTTCAGGTTGAGAACGTGCGCCAGGTGCCAGGCGATCGCCTCCCCTTCCCGGTCGGGGTCCGAGGCCAGCAGGATCTCGGAGGCCCCCTTGGCGGCCGCCTTCAAATCCTTGATCGTCGATTCCTTACCGGGGATCGTGACGTATTCCGGCTTGAAGGAATGCTCGACGTCGATCCCGAGCGTGCTCTTCGGCAAGTCGCGGACGTGCCCCATCGAGGCGCGGATCTCGTACTTGCCACCAAGAAACCGGCCAAGCGTCTTGGCC
Organism: Chloroflexota bacterium; assembly: GCA_005880605.1. GTDB lineage: Bacteria > Chloroflexota > Dormibacteria > CF-121 > CF-121 > CF-13. The sequence goes on along the minus strand of VBIS01000079.1, from coordinate 6,525 downwards.
TTCGCTGGGGATTCAACGATGATCAGTGGGTTTGCCATGTCAGTCTTAAGAGGCGCGTGTCACCGCGCCGCAGTCGCCGATTATATAGCCGCTAAGTTCCAACATCGTCAAGCGCCGGTTCACTTCCTTGATGTCAAGGTTCATCATGGCCGCCAGGTCATCATGATGCCGCGGTTCTACCCAATCAAGCAACTCCCAAACGGCGAGAAGCTCCGGATCTTGCGGGCCCGAATCCGCGCGCGTACGCGCACGCGTGCGCGCGTGTACGCGCGCCTGCGCTCGCGCGCGTGCGCGAGAGAGCTCGGCAAACTCATCGAGCACGTCCTCAACCGTTTGCACCAGCTTCGCCCCATCCTTGATCAGCTGGTGGACCCCAATGGCCAGCGGATTCTCGATGCTGCCCGGAACGCAAAGGACATCGCGACCCTGTTCCGCGGCCATGCGCGCCGTGATCAATGCACCGCTTCGCTGCGCCGCCTCAACCACGATGACCCCAAGGCTGAGCCCGCTGATGATTCGATTGCGCACGGGAAACCGGCCCGGCAGCGGCGGCGTCCCTGGCTCGGCTTCGGTGATGACCGCCCCGGATTGCGCGATCGCCTGCGCCAGCTCGCCGTGCTCGGGTGGGTAGATCCGATCGAGACCGGTCGCCATCACGGCCACCGTCGGGCTGCCTCCCTCGAGGGCGCCACGATGGGCCGCCGCGTCGATGCCCCGCGCCAGCCCACTGACGACCACCACACCGACCTCCGAGAGATCTCGCCCCAGGCGATGGGCGGCCCGCTGGCCATACGGTGTCGCGCGGCGCGAGCCGACGATCGCAATCATGGGCTCCGCCGGAAGCCTGCCCTTGACGTACAGGCGCGGCGGCGGGTCGTGGATCTGTGTTAGCAGCGCGGGATAGTCGGGATCTCCGAGCGCAACGACGCTGTTTGAACTTATCCCTTCCGCCGCGTGCGGGGGACGGTCGGGGTGGGGGCTCCTATCCACTCTCGCGGTACTGCAGAGCCTCTGCGATGTGCCCCTGCTCGATGCCCGAAGATTCGTCCAGGTCCGCGATGGTCCGCGCCACGCGCAGGACGCGGTGGATCGCACGACCGCTGAGCTGTAGCCGCTCGGCGGCCGCCTCGAGCAGCGCTTGACCGGCAGCAGCCAGCGGCTCCTTCCGCAACTGCGGACCGGTCAACGCGCCGTTCAGCGGACCCTGGGGGCGCCGCTCTCGCTGGCGCTGGCGCGCGCGCAGCACGCGTTCGCGGACCGCGGCGCTCGATTCCGCCACCGGCGTGCTCCGCAGCAGCTCGCCGGCCGGCTGCCGCGGAACCAGCACCTGGAGATCGATCCGGTCCCGGATCGGTCCCGACAGCCGGGCGTGGTACCGCTGGCGATCGAGCGGGGTGCATTGGCAAATCCGGCGGGGGTCGCCGGCGAAGCCGCAGGGGCACGGATTGGCCGCCGCTACCAGGATGAAACGGCCAGGCAGCACGGCGTGGCCGCGGGAGCGAGCCACGGCCAGCCGCCCCTCCTCCAGCGGCTGCCGCAGCGACTCGAGCGCGTCGCGGCGAAACTCGGTGATCTCGTCCATGAAGAGCACGCCACGGTGGGCGCGAGTGATTTCGCCCGGGCGGGGCGAGGCGAGGCCGCCGCCAACCAGTGCCGCGGCGGAGACGGTGTGATGCGGCGCCCGAAAGGGCGCAACCTCGAGCAGACCCCCGCCCGCTGGCAGCATGCCGACGCACGACGCGATCGAGGTCACCTCAACAGCTTCCCGCTGGCTGAGCGGGGGCAGGATGCCGGGGAGCGCTCGGGCCAGGAGGGTCTTCCCCGCACCCGGCGGACCAACCAATAAGAGATGATGCGCGCCGGCCGCGGCGACCTCCAGGGCACGCTTGGCATGGGGCTGGCCGAAGATCTCCGCCAGGTCGACGTGTTGCGTCGGCGGAACAGCCTGCATCGGCTCAACCATCGGCGACTCGTCAAGCGTGGCGCCTTCGTCCCAGTGAACCTTGAGCTGTCGAAAATGAGTCACGCCGATCACCGGGGCGGTGGTGGCGATCTTCGCCTCCGCCACGTTGCCTGCCGGGACATAGAAGCGGCGGATTCCCAGGCGGTCGAGGTGGGCGATGATCGGGAGTGTGCCTCTGATCGGGCGGACGGCGCCGTCCAGTGCCAGCTCGCCAAGCCAGGCGGCGTCCGTGGGCAGACCGCGGTCCTGTGCCGCGTTGACGATGGCGGCCGCCATCGCGAGATCGAAGCCACTCCCCTCTTTCGGCAATTGCGCCGGCGCGAGGTTGATGGTCACTTTGCGGCCGGGAAATTCGAAGCCGCTGTTGTTGATCGCGATCTTGACGCGTTCGCGAGCCTCCTGCAGCGCCCGATCGCCCAGCCCGACGATGTGGAATCCCGGCAGCCCGTCGGCAATGTCTGCCTCCACCTCGACCCGGACGCCGTCGAGGCCGAATACCGTCCCCGACAGGGCCCTGGCCAGCACCAGCGCCGATATTACACCGTTTTGTGTATAGGCGTTAGCTTAGCCATACGCCCGCTGGCGAGCAAACTCGTACGCTGCCGGGTGATCGCCCCGACATGCCCTTGAAACAGACGGCGGCCCGCAGTCTCGGTTGGCTCACCACCCTCCCCTTTCGCCTCAACCCCCGGATTCGCATCGGCCCCGGTCTGCTGGGAAATGGTCGGCTGCGCATCACGGGGCCTGGGCAGGTGGTGCTGGAGGCGGACGTCAACGCCTGGTCGCACGCCGAGGTCAACCGCCTGATCACGACGCGGCCGGAGGCTGTAATCCATATCGGCCGGCACGCCCGGCTCAACGGCTGTACCATCGTCGCCGCCGAACGAGTCGAGGTCGGAGCGGATTGCGTCCTGGGCTCATGTGAGGTGCGGGACCATCTCCCCTATTCCGAGTCCCTGGCGGATCGTCGCCGCCCGGGTGGGGCACGACCAATCGTCATCGAGGAGAACGTCTGGATCGGTGGACAGGTTTCGGTGCTGCCCGGCGTGCACATCGGTCGCGATTCGGTGGTTGGCATCCACGCCGTCCTTTTCGACGACGTTCCACCGGGCGTGATCGTCGGCGGGAACCCGGCCCGCGTGCTTCGCCGGCTTGATCTATCCGTCAGCGGGGATAATCGAGGACAGTGAAGCTCAATCCCCCACCAACCATCTGTGATCAGTGCAAGCACATGCCACGCTGGGAGCACGTCAGCGGTCCCGATCAATCGGTGAAGCTCGAAGATGGGCGCTCGGTGGTCCGGCGTGGGCAGGTCTGGGTCTGTACGCACTGCGGCCACCAGGTGCCGGTCTCATTCGAGGCGTGGACCTGACGACGGCCGCCGCCACCCGGCTCGAGCGACTCCGGCAAGTGCTCGAGCAACGCGTGCGACGTGGGATCGATGTCGCACCGCCACTGATCCGAGCCGGCGTGCTGATCCCACTGGTCACGCGCGATAACACTCTCGAAATGCTTTTCACCCGCCGCACCGACACGGTCCTGACGCACAAGGGTCAGATCTCGTTTCCCGGCGGTCAGCGGGAAGACTCGGACGCAGAGACGGTTGAGACCGCACTGCGTGAAAGCTACGAAGAGATCGGCCTCGAGCCATCGCGCGTCACGGTGCTCGGAGAACTCGACGACGTCTTCACCGCAGTGAGCAGCTTCGTCATCACGCCCGTCGTGGGCCTGGTCGAGGGCGGTATTGACGAGCTACGATTGGCGCCCGACGAGGTGAAGAGCGTGCTGATGGTGCCCGTCCACCGCCTGCTCGACTCCGACGTGCACACCACTGAAACCAGGAGCGTCGGGGAGCAGCAGTACCGCATCCACTATTACACGCTCGGCGACGACGTCATCTGGGGCGCGACCGGACGCATCGTCTACCAGTTCCTCAAAGCCTGGGAAGAAGCCGCCTGAAGACGCCGGGGGCGTTTCTCGAGGAGACCCTTCAGTCGCAACCCGATGCGCTGGAGCGACTCCTGCGGGAGACGCCACCGTCGACGGCCGTCTCACGACTGTCCGGGTGCTCGCGCATCTTTCTGGTTGGCACCGGGACGAGCCACCACGGCGCGCTCGTCGGGCAGTATCTGTTGCGAAGCGCCGGTGTCGAGGCCTGGGCGATCCCTGCCTTCGAGTTCGCAAACTATCCGCCGCATTTCAAGGACGACGACGGCTTGGTGCTGCTGAGCCATCGAGGCAGTAAGCGGTACAGCCAGGCCGCACTCGAAGGATTCGGCGGCCAGGACCATTGGATCGCCATCACCGGCGAAGGGTCTCCGCTGAGCGGCCCGGGTGTCCTCCACACCGTCCCGCAGGAACGGTCGCCGGTGCACACCGCCAGCCACACGGCCGCAATGGCCCGGCTGGCCCAGCTCGCGGTCGCTCTCGGGTCGCCGCCATGGAAGGCTGAGCTTGGGCGCCTGCCTGGCGCCGTCCGGGCGGCCCTCAAGCTGCGCCCCCAGGTGGTGCAGGCCTTAGATCGGTTGCAGATGGGACGCGTTGTCCACTACGTTGGCGGCGGGCCCGCCCACGCCACTGCCCTCGAGGGGGCGCTCAAGCTGCGCGAGGCGGCCTACGTCAGTACCGAAGGCCACGACGTCGAAGGCATCTTGCACGGCCCGCTGATCAGCCTGAACGCCGAGGACTCGGTCGTGGTCATTGCCCAACCCGGCGCCAGCCTGGAGCGGACGGCAGAGCTAGCGGCGGCGCTCCACGAGATCGGCACGCCCACGGTCGCAGTCGGTCCATCGGCCGCCAGTCTCGCCGCGACGAGCGTTCCCCTTGAGACGCCGGCGATCGATGAGCGGCTGGCTCCGATGGTCAACGTGGTGCCGTTGCAATGGCTGGCATTGGAGGTATCGCGACGACTGGGCGTCGATGCGGACAGCTTCCGGAAGGTCGGCCGCTATGCCGACGCCCAATCCAAGTTCACCCTGTAGCATTCTTCCCGACACCACCAAGGATCGGCGAGGATGTCAGGTGGCGCGACCGGCCAAATCGTCTGCCCATCCTAAAGGCCAGGGAAGAAGCAACACTGTCACCGCACGGAGTCTGGCGACCCAGCTAGGTAATCACCAGCCGGCGGCTCAAATTCCAGCCGGAGTCGGCCGCCGGCCCAGAGAAGTTTGATCCAGCTGGCCCTACCCTCGGCGAGCAACTCTAGCCAACGAGTCTCGAATTCGCTCGGCGTCCGTAAAGAGTGTTGACTCAACGTCGGGCGTTCGTCTCCAGCCGTCGTCCAGGGCAGTCCGATATCTTCCGCAAGTAACACCCGAGACCAGCTCGGCACCGGGTCAGATCGGACCACGTCCAATGTTTGAAGCCAAGCCTGCAACTCCTGAAGCTGCTGAATCAACGGCCGGTCCGCCCTCGACAACCGCTATGTCCTAGTCAATAGCGTTCTTGATGTGGTCGACGCGAAGTAGGCGCCCGCCGCTAACCGTCAGGCCGACCACGTCGAAGCGGACCGACCCGCGATGTGGCCGTATCTTTAAGTAGTACAGGCCCAGCTGCCGCAGCTTGCGGATCTTCTTGGCGTCGACTGCCTCCTGCGGCAGGCCATAGCCGTGGCCGGCCCGGGTCTTGACCTCGACGAAGACCAGCGTCTTGCCGTCCATCGCCACCAGGTCCAGCTGACCGAGCGGCGTGCGCACATCCTTCTCAATGATCTGGTAGCCGAGCCCACGGAGGTGGTCCTCGGCGAGGGCCTCGCCGCTAACTCCGAGCGGATTGACTGGCAAAGGCCGCCGCTTCCAGCTCGGCGCGCGTCCGGATTGAGATGAACGAGCGCCGGTGCAGCGGGCTTAACCCGTGCCGGTCCATGGCGGCCAGGTGGTCGGGCGTTGGATACCCCTTGTGCATCTCGAAGCCGTAGCCGGGGAATTTTTCCGCCATCCGCGCCATCAGGCGGTCGCGCGTCACCTTGGCGAGAATCCCGCCGGCCATGATCGAGATCGAGCGGCGGTCGCCCTTGACGATCGGCAGTTGCGGGGTCAACGTCTCGGGCAGCAAGAACCCATCCACCAGTAGATAGTCGATCGGCCGACCAAGCTGCTGTATCGCGATCCCCATCGCCCATCGATTCGCGCGCGAGACGCCGACCCGATCAATCTCATCGACCTCGACGATGCCGACACCCCAGGCTTCGGCGCCCTCGAGGATGCAGTCGTAGTAATGGTCGCGCTCTTCGGCGGTCAGGAGCTTGGAGTCGTCGATCCCTTCGCAATGGAAGTAGGGCCGCATGATGGCGGCACCGGCAACCACCGGACCGGCCCATGGCCCGCGGCCGGCCTCATCGACGCCCGCAACCGTCGCGTAACCCAGCCCGAAGGCCTGGCGCTCGAAGACCCAGAGGTCCCGGTCAGCTTTCCGCGGTTTCTGGCGCTTCGGTGCCGGCTTCGGCTTCGTTGTCGGCGGGGACGGCTGTGGTGGCAACGGCTTGGCGCTTCTCCCGAATGCGGGCACTCTTCCCGACTCTTCCTCGCAGGTAATACAGCTTGGCCCGGCGCACTTTGCCATGC
>VBIS01000106.1 GCA_005880605.1 Chloroflexota bacterium | reverse complement strand
GGTCGTGCCGGCAACCGAGCCGGAGGACGAGGAACCGGTTTCTTGATCCGGATCGCGGCGGTTGGTGACCTCCACTACGGCGAGGGCTCGCAGGGCATCCTCAAGCCAGGCCTGGAGCATCTGCCCGATCGCGCCGATCTCCTGCTGCTCGCCGGCGATCTCACACGGCGGGGCAACCCCGAGGAAGTCCAGGTCCTCGCCGACGAATTGCGTGGCCTGCCGGTCCCGATGATCGCCGTCCTCGGCAACCACGACTATCACTGCGGTCGTGAAGCTGAGGTGCGGCGGGTGCTCGAGGGAGCCGGAGTCCGAGTGCTCGAAGGCGAAGGGGTAACGGTCGACATTGACGGCGTTCGCGTTGGCATCGCCGGCACCAAGGGATTCGGCGGTGGCTTTCGCGGCGCCCACGGCAGTGATTTCGGTGAGCCCGAGATGAAGGCGTTCGTCGGGCACACCAAGATGCTGTCCGACCGCCTCGAGCGGGCGCTCACCGAGCTGGACGGCGTCGACCTCCGGATCGCGCTGCTGCACTACTCGCCGATCGAGGCGACGCTGGAAGGCGAGCGGCTGGAGATCTACCCCTTCCTGGGCAGCTACCTGATGGCTGAGGCCGTCGACGGTGTCGGCGCCGACCTGGTCGTGCATGGCCACGCGCACCACGGGAGGGAGAAGGGCCGCACTCCTGCCGGCATCCCGGTGCGCAACGTTGCCCAGCCGCTGATCCGCCATGCCTACAGCGTCTACACGCTCAATGGCCGCCGCGAGGTCCAGCCGGCAGCCGTCGGAGGAATAAGCTAGCCGCAGGAGCGGTTGTCCAAAGAGCAATGAAAGCAGTCTGGAACGGCGCTACGCTAGCCGAGAGTGACAAGACGATCGTCGTCGAAGGCAACCACTACTTTCCGCCGGATGCCGTTAAGCGAGAGCTCTTTCAGCCGAGCAACACCCACACGACCTGCCACTGGAAGGGCGAGGCAAGCTACTACACGGTCGCCGTCGACGGCAAGACGAACCCGGATGCGGCATGGTTTTATTCGGACCCAAAGCCAGAAGCCGCCGAGATCAAGGATTACGTCGCTTTCTGGCATGGCGTAAAGGTCGGGGCGTAGCGACCCGCCGTCCGACCGTCGTCTTTTTTACCGACCGAGGCTTCCGTGCGAACCTGGGAGGGAACAGGAAGGGATGGTCACGGCGTTCCCGACCGCGGTCGATGCCGTTATCGTCGGCGCTGGTTACACCGGGATGATGGCCGCAGCGAGGCTGGCGTGGCGCGGCCGCTCGGTCGCCTTGCTCGAGAAGAACGAGCTTGGTTGGGGGGCCAGCAGCCGCAACGGTGGCATGGTCCATCCCGGATTCAAGCTCGGCCTCGCCACCCTGCTCAAACGGGACCCGGGGCGCGGCCGTGATCGCTACCAGGCCTCCCTGGATGCCTTCGCCCTGGTCGAGGAGACGATCCGCGTCAACCAGATCGATTGCGACTACGCCCGCACCGGGCATCTCGAGCTAGCCCACAAGGCGTCGCATCTCCAACATCTCGAAGAAGAGGCGTACGCCCTCCGGCGGCAGTTCGGGGTCGCCGCCCGCGTGATCCCTCGCGTGGAGCTTGCCTCCGAGGTTGGCACCTCTCTCTACCACGGCGCGCTGCTCTTCGAGCAAAGCGGCGGCCTGCACCCGGCCAAGTATTTCGCCGGCCTCACACGGGTGGCTCGGGATCGCGGCGCCCACCTCTACGAGCACACGCCGGCGACCGGCATCGAGGCTCGGCGGCGTGGCGGTTTTAATGTCAGCACTCCACGCGGCGACATCCAGACCCGCGATGTCCTGGTGGCCACGAATGGCTACAGTGATCGGCTCGTTCCGTGGCTGCGGCGTCGAGTGATCCCGATCGGGAGCTACATCATCGCCACCGAGCCGCTGACTGCAGACCAGGCGCACAGTGCGATCCCCAACCGGCGGATGCTCTTCGACTCGAAGAACTTCCTCCATTACTGGCGGCTCAGCGCCGATAACCGCTTGCTCTTCGGCGGCCGCGCCAGCTTCGCGCCAACGACCATTCCCAACGCTCGCGATTGGCTCTATGCGGCGATGCTCAAAATCCACCCGCAGCTGGCCGGTGTTCGGGTTGAGCATGCCTGGGGCGGCCAGGTGGGATTCACCGTCGACCGGATGCCACACATTGGTCGCGTCAAGGGCATCACCTACGCCCTCGGCTATTGCGGCACGGGAGTGGCGATGTCGACATATTTCGGCCAACTCGCCGCGGACTGGATCGCGGGCGCCGAGCTGCCGGCCTGCTGGGACCGCTCATTCCCGGCTGTGCCGTTGTACCGGGAGCAACCCTGGTTCCTGCCGGCCGTGGGCTGGTACTACGCGGCGCTAGACCGGCTCTGACGCAACGGACGCGCGCAGCTTGAAGCGCTGCGTCTTGCCGGTCGCGGTCTTGGGCAGCGCGTCCACGAACTCGATCCAGCGCGGGCGTTTGTACTCGGCGATCTTGGAGCGGACGAAGTCCTGAAGCTCGCGCGCCAGCTCGGGCGAAGGCGTGTGTCCAGCCGCTAGGACCACGTACGCCATCGGTTTCTCCAGGTCATCGGCATCGCGCCGTCCGATGACGCCGGCTTCCTGCACCGCCGGGTGTTCCACCAGCGTGTTCTCGATCTCGACCGGGCTGACCCAGATGCCGCCGACCTTCAGCATGTCATCGGCCCGGCCGGCGTACCAGTAGTAGCCATCGGCGTCGCGCGAGAACTTATCGCCGGTCCGGATCCAGTGGCCCTCAATTGTGTCCTTGGTCCGTTCGTGCTTGTTCCAGTAATAGGCGCAGGTGCTGTCGCCCTTGATCAGCAGGTTGCCGACCGTCCCGTCGGCGACGTCAGCTCCCGCGTCGTCGACGACGCGAGCCTCGTAGCCCGGCACCAGCTCCCCGGCCGAGCCAGGCCGGACCCTACGCGACCGGTTGGAGATGAAGATGTGCAGGATCTCGGTGCTGCCGATGCCGTCGAGGATTTCCACGCCGAAACGATCCTTGAAACGCTCGTAGAGGGCCTTGGGCAGCGCTTCCCCAGCCGACACGGCCTGGCGGACACTGGATAGGTCAAAGTCTTCCCCGTCCCGTTTGTGTGCGAGCAGCTGCCCGTAGTTGGTTGGAACGGAAAAGAAGAGCGTGGGCTTGAACCGTTCGATCTGGGCGAAGACATTGGGCGGCGTCGGTGGGCCGGGCCAGAGAATGGTCGTCGCGCCGACGGCGAACGGAAACGTCAGCGCGTTGCCGAGGCCATAGGCAAAGAAGAGCTTTGCTACCGAAAACGTTCGGTCTGCCTCAGTCATCCCCAGGACCCCCTGCGCGTAGCAGGCGACGGTGTGGACGATGTCGTGATGAAGGTGCACCGCACCTTTTGGGAAGCCCGTGGTCCCCGAGGAGTACAGCCAGAAGGCCGCATCATCCTTACTGGTGTCCTCCGCCTCGAGCGATGGTGACGCCGACAGCAGCTGATCGATGGCGCGCATGTCACCGGTCGCGGCACCGTCGACAACAACCTCTTCCAGGTACGGGAGGTCATCGCGCGGAATCGCCGACAGCTGCGGCAACAGCGCTTCGCTGGCGATCACGACCCGGGCCCGCGAGTCGTTGAGCATGTATTGATAGTCCTGGCTTTTCAGCAGCGTGTTGGTCGGGATCGGCACGGCGCCCATCTTTTGGGCACCGAAGAAGCTATAGACAAACGCCGGGGTGTCGTGCAGCAGCAGCATGACCCGGTCCTCGCGACGGATGCCCAGCGTGCGCAGACCATTCGCCAGCCGGCTCGACCGGTCCGCAACCTGCGCGTAGGTGATCGACTCGTCGCCACAGAGGATGGCCGTCCGCCCACCACGCCCCTCGCGGACGTGACGGTCGACCAGGTAGTCCGCGATGTTGAAGCGATCCGGAACACTGACGATCGGCCCCGACGCCGCCTGGCGCTCGGTCGCTACGGCCATGCGCCAAGTCTATGTCGAAGGGTCGGGATTAGCGCTCCCCGCCTTTCCTCCCGATCTTCGCCATGTGACTGCGGTCGCGGCTGACCGCTTCGCCGCCCTTCTGGCCGGCCCGCCGCGCTTCGGCCGACGAAAACTCGTGGGCCGTCCCACGCTTGTGGGCGGCACGTCCGCCCTGGGCGGCAATCTCCCGCTGACGCTGCTCACTCATGCCGGCAAAACCACGGCGACCGCTGGCCGACCGCCGGGCCGAGGACGGGCGTCGCCCACGACTTGCGGTAGCTGACTTCCGGGTCGGCTTGGCAGAGGCGCCCGACCGCGACTTGGTTGACCGAGATGTGCTCGATCTGGAACGGCTCGGGGACCTCTTCCGGCTGGACTTGGGAGATCGCTTTGCGCTCGATCGCGTCGACTTGGCTTCGCCTTTCTCGCTCCGGATCTTGTTCACCGTCCGCGCCGCGACTTCCTCGGCGCGGCCGCCATACCGCCCCGACTTCTTAGCACTCTGCTTAATGTGTTGATATTGGCGCTCCCGTTTTGGACTGGCACCGCGTGGCATTTGACTTCCTCCCTTCCTAACCCCTTGCGTGTCGCGCATCGTGTTAGTGTCGTCTACGCCTAATCTTATAGTAGCAGTGTAGCATGTCAATCCTGAGCGTGTTGGTGAAGGCCATCGTGGGCGGCGTTGCCGTCGTGGGATTCGCCGCCCTTGGCACGGCCGGGCACCCGAAGCGATTTGCGGGCCTCTTTGCAGCGGCCCCCTCGGTTGCCCTCGCCAGCCTTGCGATGACGGTGGCGCTCAAGGGCCCCGCCGCCACCGTGCCGTACGCGCAGGGGATGCTCATCGGCAGCGCCGGCATGCTGGCGTATTGCCTGTTGTCGCTCTATCTGATCGATCGCCTCCACGCCCTGGCTGGATCGATACTTTCGTGGCTCGCCTGGCTGGCGGTCGCGGGCGGTCTCTACCTGGCCCTCGAGCGCTAATGATGGACAGCGAGCAACTACTCGAAGACGATCACGAACCCGTTGGATTCGATTGGTCCAAGCTCTCGAAAGCCAGCCTGGGAGAGGTCGCCATCCGTTTTGTTTTCGGGGCGACCATCGCGCTGATCGCCGCGGTGGTTGCGCACTTCTTCGGCGCGAAGGCGGGTGGCCTTTTCCTCGCCTTTCCTGCCGTGCTGCCGGCGACCCTCACCCTGATCGAGCGGAAAGAAGGAACGACCAAGGCCTGGGCTGATGCCAGTGGCGGTGCCCTCGGCGCCGTCAGCCTTGGGGCATTTGCCCTGACGGCGTCGCTGCTGTTGCGCTGGAACCCCGTGGCCGCGCTGCTTCTGGCGCTTCTGGCCTGGGCTCTGGTTGCGGCCGGGCTCTACTTCCTCTTCCGAGTCACCAGCCTCTTCCTCAAGCAGGACCAGCTGGTCGCGAAGCGGCGCTAGCCGAGTTCGCCGCTGGTGGCGACTGCCTTCCAGTTGACGCCGTACTGCAGGACCATGCCGTCCTCGTCAACCGCGAGGTCAGCAGTGAAACGGCCTGACCGGTAGCGATAGCGTCGCGCATCGAGCCGTTCATAGGACTGATCGAGGCGCTGCACCTCGAGCGACGGGAACCGCACCCAGGCCGCGGCGACCGGCTTCGTCTCGCCGAGGGCAAGTCCTTGGCGCCGGATGGGAAGCGTGTTCGTCGACGGCGACCACTCCAGGTCGACATCGAGGCAATCGTCCAGGGTGGGCAGGCGATCACCATCGCGCGACCAGCGGCCCGAACCGTCGGTCACGAGGCCGATCCGATGCGGTCCGTCATTCTCGACCTCGACCTGCACCGCACGCGTTCGCCAAGCCTCGTCCACCTCGATCGAGTAGCGCACAACATAGGGTGCATCCTGATGAGCTTGCAGAAGCAGACCGGACAACTGGAAGCCGCTATCGGTGCGGGCGGCGACAAAACGCTCCATGCTCGGCGCGATCAGGCCCTGCCACAGAATCCACCGCCGTTTGCCCATCGGGCGATTATCGGTAAAATCACCCCGTCGGGCAGATACCGAAGCGGTCAAACGGGACTGACTGTAGATCAGTTGGCCTAGCGCCTTCGGGGGTTCGAATCCTCCTCTGCCCAATACCAGAGCCCACATAGCTCAGGTGGTAGAGCGTCGCCTTGGTAAGGCGAAGGTCGTCGGTTCAACCCCGACTGTGGGCTCCACCTAAATGTGCGAATTCGGCTGATAGGCGACAAAACGCCTTCGGCTGATGCTTTACACTCCCGCGCATGAAGCAGTCATTGGAACCAGCGCTGTAGCGCTCTCTCTGTGCGCCATGCGGCAACAACGCCGAGGGTGATGCTGGCCACCCCGCCGATGAGGCC
>VBIS01000105.1 GCA_005880605.1 Chloroflexota bacterium | reverse complement strand
GCTATTTGGAGTCTCCTACCGCGCCGACGTACTGTCAGATCTTCTCTCGCCCGCTTGGCGTAAGGACCAAGGCCAGCCCGCTGCGGGATAACTGCCGGACGACAGTTTGCGTCTGGGTTCGGATCCGCCTCCACATCCCTCCGTAACAAGGCGGTTGCATCGCTGGGACGGCCGCTAGGAAGCCTGTAACCGGACCGAAATAGCCTGAGCCCGCGATGAGTCTTTCGCTTCGGCGCCCGCCGCCAGACCCCGATCCATCGCGGCAAACCCGGATTGGTCGGCCGCTCAGCGAACACATCTGGAGCTGGCTGATCGGGGCGCTCGCCTTCGTCACTATCTTTATCGCCGCGCTGCCGATCTTCGCGATCGTCCGGGGCACCTCCGCAGGTATGGCTCTGGCGCGCGGTGGCAGCGCGAGCCTGCTGAGTTGGCTCGGTCTGGAACTCGCCCTGGTCGCACTCGGCATGGGTGCGTTCTTCTTCGCCTACTCTCTCAAGTACTACCTGGCTACGGCGACGATCCTCCTCCTTGCCTTCTTCGGTCCCGGGCGGCACGGGAACGAAAGCAGCCAGCATCAGAAGGGCGTCAACGGTCTCAGCCGGATCATTCGCCGCGGCTCGAACGGAAGCGCATATCCGGGGGGAACGGGCGATGGACATCTGGAGCTTGGCTATCACCCGTTTGTCTCCATCCATATCGCGACGTACAACGAGAAACGGGTGGTTGGCCGGTTACTCGAAGCCTGCGCCCGGTTGAACTATCCGAGCTACGAGGTCATCCTCGTCGATGACTCGACGGACGGATCCATGGAGGTTCTCGAGCCCTGGAACCATGTCGATCGCTTCAAGATCATTCACCGGGATACCAGGGATGGATACAAGGGTGGCGCGCTCACGCATGCGCTGCGGGCCATGGATCCGCGCACCGAGTTCGTCGCCATCTTCGATGCTGACGCCATGCCGTTTCCGGACGTGCTCAACGATCTCCTTTATCACTTCTACAGCAACGGAAACGAGGGACCGCGCCCCCTTCCTCAAGTCGGCGCGGTACAGAGCTACCAGTGGCATGTCCTGAACAAGAGCGAGAGCTGGCTCACCGCCGCGGTGCGCACGGAGTATGCCGGCAGCTACATGGTGGAACGTCCCTACCAGCAGGTGCTCAGCTCCATGAAGATGATCGCGGGCACGGCCTACATGATCCGCGCCGGACTCTTGAAGGAACTCGGCTGGGGTCGCAGCCTGACCGAAGACTGGGAGCTGACCCTCCGGCTCTACGCCAAGGGTTTTAAGGTCGTCTACACGCCATACGCGGAGACCCCGGCGGAATGCGTCGCCACCTTCGGGCGTCTGGCCCGCCAGCGGATGCGCTGGGCAGAGGGTCACAGCTACAACGTCAACAAGTGGTTCCTCACCATCCTCCGTTCGCCGCACCTGACCCTGATGGAAAAGGCCGAGTTCGTCTACTACGGCATGTACTACTTGCAGTCCGCGCTCTTCATGCTGGGCTCGGCCGCCTGGCTGGTTTCCGAGCTCGTGCTGCGCGTGCACATCCCCGAATGGAGCGCGCTGCTTGGCTGGTCGCTCCTCTTCTCAAACCTCCTCTCGCTACCGCTCATGAACCTGGGCGGCCTGCTGCTCGAGGGCTCGCCGCGCAAGGACTATGGCGGCGTCCTTGGCGCCGTCGTGCTCTCGTTTCTGCTCGTCCCCTTCCAGGCCTGGGCGTCGCTGAAGGGCCTGTTCGAACGGCACGAAGGCCCCTGGTTTCGCACGCCCAAGACCGGACGGATCACCGATCGGGTCGAGCACCTCCAACCGAAGAAGAGCCTGAAACGGTGGCTGCATCCGCGGCCAGGCAGGCCGGCGCCGGCAACCGTGCGGTTGAGCAACGCCGGTGGGCGACGTCGGGCTTTCCGGATCGTCTGCATCGCAGGTCCCATCCTGGTGTTGACCATCCTTGGCATCGGGGCTGCCACCGCCCCCAGCGTGCTGGCGGCCAACGCGTTCTACCTCCATGATCCGCTCGGCGCCTACACCATGGATAACCAGCCGTCGTCGAATGGCACGCCCGCTCATTTTCAAATGGACACCCCTGGCGCGACGCAGGCGTGGGCGACGACCGTCGCGTACACGGGTCAGACCATCCCGGCCGGCAGCTATACGTTCACCTACTGGGTGTCGGGTGAAGGTAGCGCCAGCGTCGTGGCGGCCCTGAGTTTCGGGTACAGCGCCACCTCCTCGTGCACGATCATCGTCCCCATCACCGCGTGGACGGCGGCGCTGGTGAACGGCAGCGGATCGTCCACCTCGACGAACACGCCGGCGGTCGTCCTTCCCGCCAACTCTTACCTGTGCTGGCAGATCACCGTGGTCAGCGTGAGCAAAGGCGGTCTTGACCTTCGGTACGACGGCAACAATCAGCAGACATCCATCGCGACGCCTTCGATCGTCGTGCCCGAACATGCCACGGCACTGATCGGTTTGGCCCTGTTACTTCCCCTGGCTGCGCGGTGGCTCATCCGGAGACCGAAGCGCCCGCTAGCTGTAAGGGTCCGATGACGGATTCGCAGAGGACGCCGGTCTTTGCCATGCTCCTCGCGCTGAGCGCCGTCATTCTCGTTGTCTTGCCATTCGTCTCCACTTTTGACGATGCCCTGACGGCGATCGGCATGCAGTTGGGCATCGCGGCGCCATTGCAAGCGATCGTGCCCGCCGAAGTGCGTGTCACCGTCGCGATCCTCGGGCTGTTCGGCGTTCACGCGGCGTCCGCTGGTAATCAGCTGGTTGTCTGGAATTCGAGCGGCGCGCCACAGACGCTCTTCA
This sequence comes from Chloroflexota bacterium, assembly GCA_005880605.1. GTDB lineage: Bacteria > Chloroflexota > Dormibacteria > CF-121 > CF-121 > CF-13. Next base: position 823 of record VBIS01000105.1, on the reverse strand, counting down.
TTTCGTGGAACTGCGTGGGGTGGCAGAGCCTGATCCTGCTTGGCTTGAGCCTTGTCGTCGGCCTCCGCGGTCCGATGGGGTGGGCCTCCCGCGTAGAAGTCATCCTTTTCGGCATTCTGGGCACCGTGCTCGTCAATCTGGTGCGTATCGCCACCGTGTGCCTGCTGGCCGCGGCGGCCGGTTATCTGCCGGCCATCCTATTCCATGACTACGGCGGCACCCTGCTTCTGGTTGGCTGGCTCTTTGTCTTCTGGTTCATCGCCTATCGCTGGTTGCTCCCGAACCACGCAAGTTTGAATCCTCTGGCGTTGTCAACCAGTTAGTGATGAGGCCTTGAGCCTGGCCCGGGTCCTCGCGGACGAGGACGAGGAAGACCGTCGGCAGGGTGGCGGCTCCGCGCCGGCCCACGTTCCCCTCGCATTCTGGAGTTGGTGGACCCTCGGGTTGCTGCTGATCGCCGTAGCGCCTCGCCTTATTTACGTATTTGGGGTCTCGAATCCCGAAAACGCCGGCGACGGCCTGTACACCGATGTCTACCAGCACTGGCAGATCGCCTACCTCACCAAAGAGATCGGCTTGAGCCACGGCCTGCGCCTCTGGGACCTCAAGGGAGTGGAGTACTTCTGGGGAACGCTACATCCAATCGTGCTCGTCATCCTCTTCTTTGTCACCGGCTCGACTGACATCGTGCTCGCACGGATCCAGAGTCTTGCCTTCGGATCGCTCAGCGTGGTGCTGGTCTTCCATCTCTGCCAGCGCTATTGGAACCTCTCGGTTGCGCTTGCCGCGACGGCTTTTGCCGCCTTCGCGCCCACGAGCGTCT
>VBIS01000185.1 GCA_005880605.1 Chloroflexota bacterium | reverse complement strand
GTTCTGGCGATAGTTCTGCAGTGAGAGGTAGGTGCGCATATACACGTCACCGGGACCTCGGGCCGCCTCGCGAGTTTTCGCGAAGACGACCGCCTGTTCGGGAGCGAGCAGCCGGTCGGCCCCCAGGATGCCCCGCGCCTCCGCGGTGTGCTCGACCGGGACACAGTACGGATGGGCTCCGGCGGCGCGCTCGCGGGCGAGTTCGAGCATCTTCGGGCCCAGCGCCGCCAGCACGATGGGCGGAGGCCGATCCGGCTCGGGTCCGCGATAAGGAGCCCGTTCCATCAGGTCGAGGTATTGGCGCATCGCGGCCAGCGGCCGGTCGTATTGATGGCCGCGAGCGTTCACCAGGGGCTGGTGGCTGACGCCGATCCCCAGGATGAATCGATCCGGCCAGGCTTCGGCCAGCGCTCGGCCCCCGTTCATCATCGCGGTCGCATCTCGAACCCAGATGTTGGCGATGCCCGTGGCCACCTTGATCTGGCGGGTAGCGGCGAGAATGATGGCAGAGGCCGCAAAGGCCTCGCGTCCGATGGATTCGCCGATCCAGATGGTGCCGAATCCCATTTCCTCGATCTCGGCGACCGCCCGCCGCAGGTCGCGCGTCGGCAGGTACGCCATCGATCCGAGCCAGACGCCGGCGCGCCCGAGGGTTACGCCCGAGCGGTCTGCCGTGTGTGCTCCTTGATGAACGCCAACATCTGCCGCCAGGCGTCGGCCGCGGCCGCCTTGTGCTCGTCAAAGGTTCGGTCGAAGAATGAGTGAGGGGCGCCCTCGTAGAGCACCTTCTGATGCGGAACCCCGGCCTGGGTGAGCTCGCGGTCGAACTGGACAAAATCCTCCTGCGTCGTCGCCTGGTCGTTCCCGGCCAGCAGGAGCAAAAGGGGAGCCTTCATCTGCGGGATGGCGTCGCGGACACGGGACGGAATCCCGTAGAAGCCGATCGCGCCAGCCAGCCCAGGCTGTGCTGCGGACTGCCGCCAGGACTGGGCGCCGCCGAAGCAGAAGCCGACCGTAAACACCGACTCCACGCCGCCGCCCGCCGGCGAGCGCAGATGGGCGATGCCGGTGGCAACGTCGGCCGCGATGCACTCATTCGTCGTTTTTCCGATGGCGGCCCGCAGGTCGAAGTTCTCCGGCCGCTCCGACATGCCGGCGCTGCGGTCGATGTAATCGACGACCACCGCGTCGACCCCGGCCTGGGCGAAGCGGCGAACCAGGTCCTTGTAAAAGGGGTGCACCCCGCGTGGATCGGGGATGACGACCACGCCGGCGCCACTCGGCGTCGCCGCTCGGGCCGCGTACGCCCGGAAACGATTGCCGTCGGCGGCGGTCAGCACCAGGTCGGCGTCATCGGTTGAGCCACCCATGATCGGCGGTAGGGGAGATCGGGCCGCGTTTGTGTAGCACATGAGACCTCATTCTGGCCCTTCGCAAAGTGGCTGTGCCTGCTTATGATGGGAAGACCGATCAGGCAGGGGGGAAACAGGATATGTCCACCGCGGTAAAGGCGCCGCCTACTACGACCAGTCGTGACAGCCAATCGCCGGTGCTGGTGGCCATGGCGGACACCTTCATTGGCGGGATGGGGCACCCGGGCTCACCGATCCGGGTCGCCGCCTCGATGGAGGAAACCTTCGCCCGCCTCCCCTCCGAAGCCGATCGTCGCCGGCTGCGCCTGCTGGTCTCAATCCTTGGACGTCGGTCCGGCACGTTTCTCCTGACCGGACGCCCGGTCCCTTTTCACCGCTGGCCGCGCGAGCAGCGCATCGCCGTCATGTCCTCCTGGGCGATCAGCAGGCTCAGCTTCCGCCGTCAGCTCTTCCAGCTGTTCAAGCGCCTGTCGCTGCTGGCCTTCATCGGCGACACCGAGGATGACGGTACCAACCCAGTCTGGCCCGAGATTGGATACCCGGGACCGGTCTCGGCCCCACCTCCGACACCGAAGGGTATCCGGACGACCGTGCTCGACGGTGACACGACGCTGACCTGCGACGCGGTCGTGATCGGATCCGGTGCTGGAGGTGGGGTGGTCGCGGGCGAGCTTTCGGCGGCCGGCAAGGATGTCATCGTGCTGGAAGAGGGTGGCTACTACAACGAGGCCGACTTCAACCAGCTCGAGCTCGCGATGATGCGCAAGCTGTACTTCCAGGGCGGATTCGCCGCCACTGCCGATGGATCAATCGCGCTGATCGCCGGCGGCTGTCTTGGTGGCGGCACCGTGGTCAACTACTCGACCAGCTTTCGCACTCCCGACTGGCTTCGGCAGGAATGGGCAGATCGCGACGGGCTTCCCGCCTTTGCGACCGATGAGTTCACCTCGTCGTTAGACGCGGTCTACGAACGACTCGGCGTCAACATCGATCACAGCCGGGTCAGCGCGCGCGAGCGAGTGCTGGAACGCGGCCTGCGGAAGCTTGGCTGGCATGTCGATCACATGCCCCGCAACGTCCAGGGCTGCACCCAGGATGCCAACTGCGGTTTCTGTAGCTATGGCTGCCAGATCGGCGCCAAGCAATCGACCCTCAAGACCTACCTGCTCGATGCCTATCGGCGGCGGGCGCGCATCGTGGTCAATTGCACGGTCGACCGCGTGCTGATCGAAGACGGGCGGGCGGTCGGCGTGCGCGCCACCGTGCGCCAGCCGGAGATGCCCGCCTTCACCCTGATCGTGCGCAGCCGCGCCGTCGTGGCCGCGGCCGGCGCGATTGGGACGCCTGCCCTGCTGCAGCGCTCAGGCATGCGATCGCCGGCGGTGGGGCGTTATCTGCGGCTGCATCCCGGCGTCGCGGTGCTGGGCGTGTTCGATGAGACGCTCCGGCCATGGGAAGGCAGTCTGCAGGCGGTTTACTCGGATCAATGGATCAACCTCGATGGGCAGTACCACGGGGTAAAACTCGAGTCGGGACCGATGCATCCCGCCATCCTGGCGCACGCGATTCCGTGGCGCGATCCGACCCAGTACCAGCGCTTGATGCGCTTGCTCCCCAACATGTCCGTGCTGGCGCCGCTGGTTCGCGACCACGGCGGCGGGCGCGTCATGGCGAGGGATGGAGCGGCCCGGGTCGAGTATCGACCTGGGGTAAATGACCTGGCGGACCTGCGGCGCGGCATCCAGGCGGCCGTTCAGGTTATGGAGGCCGGAGGCGCGAGAGAGATTTTCACCGGCCAGAGCGCCTATGTCTCGTACCGGCCGGGCCAGCGGGGCGGCGTGGACGCGTTTATGGACGAGGTCGACCGCCACGGCTACGGCCCGGGCCAGATGGGCTACTTCAGCTTCCACCAGATGGGGTCGTGTCGCATGGGCAACGATCCGGCAAGCTCGGTCGTCGGTGCGGATCATGAAGCGCACACCGTCAAGGGCTTATTCGTCGCCGATGGCAGCGCCTTCCCGAGCGCCTCGGGGGTCAACCCGATGATCACGATCATGGCGATGGCTCACCGCGCGTCTCGCTTTATTGCGGCCGCCTGCTGACGTGCCCACCCAGTGGCTGCCGCTGTTTCCGTTGAACGTGGTGCTCTTCCCGCACATGCCCCTGCCGCTTCACATCTTCGAGCCCCGCTACCGGCAGATGATCGCGGAGTGCCTCGAAGAAGGGCATAGCTTTGGCGTGGTCGCCATTCGAGAAGGAAGTGAAACTGGGCCGGCGACACCTTACGACGTCGGCACCCTGGCCAAGATCGTGAGGATCGACCGGCTCGATGACGGTCGCATGAACTTGCTCGTGATGGGCGCGTCGCGCTTTACGATCGTACGGACGGCTGACGACCGTCCCTACCTGCGCGGTGAGATCCGAATCATTCCCGAGACAGGTGATGACCTCGATGCCACCGCGCGCCTGACCGAGATCACGGCCATCACCTTCCGGCAGTACTCAAACCTGCTGCGCGAGCTCGTCGGCCAGCAGCCCGACCAAGCGGAGCCGCCAATGGAGCCGGAGCTGCTCTCCTACTTGATCGCCGCCGCCCTCAACCTGCAAGTGCCGGAGAAACAAACCCTGCTCGCCGAAGCCCGCAGTGACTTACGTCTGCTCCTCGAGCTGCGCCTGTTGCGCAAGGAGATCGCGCTGCTCAAGCAGATGGTGGCGCATGCCGCGACCGCGGCAAAGGTTCGGACCTCGCTCAATTAGCTTCCCTCCCCCTTTGGGGGAGGGTCAGGGTGGGGGCTTGCGACGCTCAGTTGGTGTGGACGTCCACGACGAGCCGCCACGCGTAACTTCCGGTGGCGGGCAGGGTGAAGGCCGTCACGCGAGCCGGCCGAGCCAGGTCGATGGTGATGACCCCGTCGGCGCCTTGCTGGACGGCCGGCTCGATCGAGGCGACCTGGTAGCTCTGGATGCCGTTCACCGGGACATCGGAGGCGGTCGTGTTCCGGAAAGTCACGGCGACATGCAGGTCATCCGGCCTGGTGACGACCATGGTCGGCAGTCCGTTGCCGCGGATGTCGAAGACCAGGCGGGTATAGCCGGCCACGGCAGTCCCGGGCCGGATCCGAAAGACCGTTCCCCCACCGACGCCATTGCCGAGCGTGAACAGCACCGGAGCGGGGGGTGCCGTGGGGCTGAGGCTCGGAGGCGCGGAGGCCCGGAGGGTCGCGGACGGCCGGACGGAGGGTCGGACCGATGCGGTCGCCGAAACCCGCGCGCCCGTGGGGCTTCCCGTGATGACTTTCGAGAGCCAACCGCCCTCGTACAAGACGGCGGCCAGCAGCACGCAGGCCGCGGCTCCCAGGCCGACTGCGATTCGCATCGCCGTGTCCGGCTTGTGCGGCGTGGTGGACGTTGCCACATCAGGCTCCTGGTTGAAGGCCAGCACCGGCTCCGGGTCGACCGCACGTTCAGCCGCGATAGGCGGAGCGACATCGGCCCACCGGGAGGGCTCGGCGTGCGCCGGTTCTGGTTGCGGCTCCCACTGATCGGGCTCGGGTTCCGCCGCCAATGCACTACGCTCCGCCTCGCGGTGCGAGTCGACCGGCACCTCACGCAGTGGGGCGGGCAAAGCCTCTGGTGCAGGCGCCACTGGTTCTGGCTCCGCCACATCCTGGATCGGTTCAGGTTCAGGCTCGATCTCTTCCGGCTCGGCCATCGCCGGATACAGGGGTTCTGGCATCGGGGACAGTCGAGTCGGATGGTCCTGGACCGGTTCGTCGCGGAAGATCTCCCGCTCCAGTTCCGTCAAGAGATCGGGTATGGTGCTGATCTCCG
>VBIS01000184.1 GCA_005880605.1 Chloroflexota bacterium | reverse complement strand
CTCGTCCTCGAGGTCTCCGAAGGCGTTGAGGCCCGCCCGGCTCGTAGCCGGGAGTCCTGTCACCCGGACTCGCACGGCCCCGTCCTGTCCGAGGATTTGCGACATGGTCCCAGTCGCGATCACCCGGCCGTGGTCGACCACGGCGAGCCGGTCGCAGATCTGTTCCACCTCGCTCAGCAGGTGCGAGTTGAGGAAGACGGCGGTGCCGCGCGCTTTCAGCTGGCGGATGATCTCGCGCACGTCATGACGCCCGACCGGGTCCAGCGCCGAGGTTGGCTCGTCGAGCAGGACCAGCTCGGGACGGCCAAGCAAAGCGACGCCAAGCCCAAGCCGTTGTTGCATCCCCTTGGAGAACCCTTCGACTTTGTCGTCCGCGCGATCGGCCAGCCCGACCATCTCGAGCGCGAGGTCGATCTCCGTCTTCCATTCGGATCGCGGCATACCGGAGAGCTCGCAGTGCAGCCCGAGCACCTCCCGTGCCTTCATCCAGCCCTGGTAGCGGAACAGCTCGGGCAGGTAGCCGAGGCGCCGGCGGGTTTGCAGGTCGCCAATCGGCGCGCCCAGCACCCATCCCTCCCCGGCCGTTGGCAGCGCAAGGCCAACCAGGAGCTTTACCGCCGTGGTCTTGCCGGCGCCGTTGGGCCCGAGGAAGCCGAAGACTTCGGCACGGCGCACGCTCATCGTCAGGCCGCTGAGCGCGACCGTCTTCCCATAGCGCTTGGCGAGATCCTGGGTATGGACGGCAAGAGAGGCGGCATCGGCCGCCTCCATCGGGTTCAGATTGGGATCAGTGGAGGGACGTTGCAATGGCGAGCACCTGGTCGGGAGTGAGCTGGCCTCCGACGGCGTAGATTACGCCATTCTTCTGCCAGACCACACCGGCCCCGACGACCGCCTTGATGAGCAGCCCCCCTGGCACGCCATTGATCTGTACCGGTTCCGTCGTCGCCAGCCCCTTCGGGATTGGAATCGGCAGCGTGCTCGACGGGTCTTTGATGGCCCTGATCTGCGCCGCGATGTCGGGTGGCACACCCGGTTGCGAAAGCAGGTACGCCTCCAACTCGGCGGCGGTCGCGCCGGTGGAATCAACCGTCGGCACCCGCGTCTGCAGGATCACCAGCGTCGGGACCTGGTTCTGATTGGCGCCGGCCGAGAGGCCCCACGCCTCGAGTAGCGCCGGACCGCCGTTGACGACCAGCTTGCTGCCGTTGAGTTTCGCCGGCATGGGGTTCACATGCACCCCGTTCTTCGCCGCCGAGGCGCGCAGCCGCTCCGCGTCGAGGGTCAGCGACCCCGTCGCGTGTGAGACCACGCCAAAGCTCACCGGGCCCACCACGCCGTTGGGCAGGGAGGCCGGCACCAGGACCGGCAGCCCCGACTGCGCCGCCGCCACGGTCGCATCGCTGAGCGGCTGAATGGTCGGCGGGCCTGGCAGCCATTTCACCTCGCCGTAATCCAACAGCTTGCCGGTGGTGGCGAAGTCCGAAGCGGAGACCTGCACCGGCGCAACGGTGCGCGGCTCGAAGACCCGAAACCATCCTTCTGCCGCCCCGGTCGCGGTCACGCCGGTCAGCAGCGCACCCGCCAGCAGCACGGCGACTGCCGGGGTGGCGATCGGACGCCGGCGGGGCGTGACCCGCTCGATCCAGCGCTCGTACCAGCGCGGCGGGTTGGCCGCCTCCTCCCCTTGCATCCGCACCCGCATCGATCGCAGAGCCGCCACCGGCTCCGGTGTGAACGCCGGTACGTTCAATAGGGTTGCCGTCGCCCGAGCCGCATTGGCGATCGACTCGAAGCGCGCCTTGCAGGCGGCGCAGCCTTCGAAGTGCGCCTGGTCCACCGACGTCAGCGCCAGTGGCTCGTCGTAGATCCGTCGAAGCGTTCCGTCACTCAGGTGTCGCACGATTGACCTCCTTGCGCAGAGCCTCTTCAGCCCGGCGCAGCAGCGTTCCCACGTTTCCAACCTTCATGCCCAGCGCGGTTGCAACCTCGGCGTAGCTCAGTCCGCTGTAGCGCAACATCAGCAGCGCCGCGGTTCGCTGCGGCAACCTGCTGAGCGCGCGCTGTACTTCCCGGCGGTCTTCGGCTTCCACCGCCAGCCGCTCCGGATTAGCGAGCGGCGGTTGCGCCGGATCGAGGGCATGCGCGGTCTCGCGCTGGGTACGCCGGCGCTCGCCGCGAATCACGTTCAATGCCGAGTGGACGGCGGCCGCGTGTAACCAGCCGGCAGCGCGCTCATCCCCCAGGGAGACCCGGCGGTGAAACTTGAGGAAGACATCCTGGGCGACGTCCTCCGCCGCCGAGCGATCCGCAAGCACCCGATAGGCGATGGCGACGACCTTCGGATATTCCTCCAAAAACAGCCGCTCGAATGGATCCGGCACCAGTGGACTAATCGCCCTTTCCGGTATCCGGGTTACCCGCGGGCGCCAGGCCTCGGTCTGCAGCATCTACTTCCCAAGCACCGCCGGCGCCCCAGGTGTGACAGCCCGTCAAAGGTGGGGCCTTGAAAACGTGTGGATAAGTGGAGGCCGGACTCGCCGGGCGACCCTGGGTGATCCGCGAAGCACCATTCTGGCATCCCTGCTACGTGTGATTTGGGGGTTAAGGATATGTGTGGGAGCGTGTATACAATGATCTGGGATGGGTGAGCAGCCACCCGCAGGGTGGCAATGGGAGTGCTCGTCGGGGGTGGCGCCATAGTCGGGCGCGCCCGTCGGGCCGCAACCAACGTCGGGGAGCTTACGCTCCTCTTCCGCGCGGCTTTGCGCGGCGCCGTCCGCCGGCCCTTCTACTGGAAGGAATTCTTCGATCAGTGCCGCTTCATCCTGACCGCCAATTTCATTCCGCTCCTGCTCACCGGCGTCGGCTGGGGCGTGATCGTCTCGCTCGAGGCGGGCCACTTCTTTGCCGCCGCCAACAGCGAGTGGCGGCTGGGTGGCTTTACCGTCATGGCCAACGTCCGCGAATTTTCGCCGGTCGCCACCGGGCTGATGATCGCCGCCGTCAGCGGTACGGCGATCGTCGCCGACCTGGGGGCGCGGCAGGTCCGACAAGAGCTCGAGGCACTGAGCGTGATGGGCCTCTCCAACGTGCTCTTCATCGTGGTGCCGCGCGCGCTGGCGCTGATGGTCATGACCGCGCTTTACAACGTGCCGATGATCGTCTTCACCACGCTGTCCGGGTTTTTCATCGCGGTCGCGGTGGTGGGGGTCAATCCTGGCGCGTTTCTGGCCAGTTTCTTCACCCAGGGCACCCTGGTCGATCTCTTCGGTGGCGAGATCAAGTGCATTCTGTTTGGCGCGCTCGTCGCCGCCATCTGCATCTATAAAGGTATCAGCGCCAAGGGGGGCGCCGAAGGTGTGGCGCGCGCCGTTCACTCCGGCGTCGTTTGGTGCTTCGTCGGGATCCAGGCGCTGGAGTATCTCTACACCCCTACCGTTCTGGCGTTGTTCCACAGCCAGAACGTGCTGCGCTGATGGCGACCAGCACCACGATCCGGCCGCCGGCGCACCAGTTCGGGCCGGTCCCGCGCCGCTTCTGGGCGCCCGGCCTCGACCTCTTCGACGTCCTCGGGCAGATCGTGCTCTTTGCGCTGAGCGCGCTGCGCGCCATCCCGCGGGCGCTGGGCTACCGCAAGGAGATCTGGTGGTACGCGGCCTTCCTCGCCGTCGGCTCCACCCCGGTGGCGCTGGTCATGACCTACTTCAGCGGCTCGGAGTGCTCGGTCGAGGCCTACTACTCGCTGCATCAGCTCGGCGGGGCGGAAAGCCTGGCCGGCGTCTTCAACGCGCTCTGCGACATGCGCGAGATCACGCCCATCTTCTTCGGCTTTGCCATCGGCGCCAAGGTCGGCTGCGGGCTGGTGGCGGAGCTGGGAACGATGCGGATCAACGAAGAGATCGACGCGCTGGAGACGATGGGCGTGCCCTCGGTTCCCTTCCTGGTCACCACCCGCATGGTGGCGGCGCTGCTCGTGCTTCCCCTGATGTACGTGCTGGCGCTGGGCACCAGCTTCTTCGCCAGCTGGGTGGTGCAGCGCCTCCAGATCGGGCTGGTCTCGAACGGCGTCTACTTCTCCTACTTCTGGCGCTTCAGCAATCTCACCGACTTCGGCTACTCGCTGATCAAGGCGGTGACCTTCGCCTTTCTCGTCATCTGTGTCGGGGTCTACTACGGCTACCACGTCAAGGGCGGCGCGGTCGGCATCGGGCGGGCGGTCGCCAAGACGATGGCGATCAGCCTGGTGATGATCGTGGTCGTCAACGCCATCCTCACCCAGATCTTCTGGGGCACGAACCCGAATCTTCCGCTCCCCTCTTAGAGGTCAAAACATGTTGAACAACGGCGGGTCGAGCGCAGCGGCCAGGAACGGCGAATACATGGTCGAGGTGAAAGACCTTCACAAGGCCTTCGAGGGCAAGACGGTCCTCGAGGGGGTCACCTGCCAGATCCCCGCAGGAAAGATCTCGGTCGTCATGGGGCCGTCGGGGACAGGGAAGAGCGTCCTGCTGCGTCACGTCGTCGGGCTGCTCTACCCGGACAGCGGCGACATCCGCGTCGCCGGCAAGAGCGTCCCCCGCCTGAGCGAGGACGAGCTGCTCGAGCTCCGCCGCAACGTCGGCATGCTCTTCCAGGATGGCGCGCTGTTCAGCTCCATGAATCTGTACGACAACGTCGCCTTCCCCCTCCGCCAGCACACGAAGAAGTCCGAGAAGGAGATCAGGGAGATCGTTATGCAGCGGCTCGACGAGGTTGGGCTCAGCGAAGCCGTAACCAAGATGCCGAACGAGCTGTCCGGTGGCATGCGCAAGCGCGCGGGCTTCGCCCGGGCGCTGGTGCTGGAGCCGGAGCTGCTGCTCTTCGACGAGCCGGACTCCGGGCTCGACCCGGTGCGCACCGCTCTACTCTGCGATTTGATCAAACAGATTCAGCAGAAGTACAAGTCGACCGGCGTCGTGATCAGCCACGACATCAAATCGTGTTTCAACATCGGCGACCACATCATTCTGTTGTACGGCGGCAAGGTGGTC
>VBIS01000133.1 GCA_005880605.1 Chloroflexota bacterium | reverse complement strand
TGGGCAAAGCCCTTTTTGAAGGGCAAGAGCTCACCTTCCTTTAGACCGTAGTTGCCCTCGGGGTACATGGCGATCACCCCGCCGCGTTGCAAGCACTGGTTGGCGTGGTGGAAGAGCACCGTGTCCGGGCGGGCCTGTCGGTTGACCGGAATGAAGCCGCCGACACTCTTGACCATGGCCCATTGGACTTTGCGGGTCACGAGGATCGTGGTATCGCCAAGAAAATGCACCCGGGGCTCGGTCGGAAAGGTCGCCAGGATGGCGAAGGAGTCGAGCCAGTTCAGGTGGTTGGCGATCAACACGTAGTTGCGGTCGGTGGGAATGCGCTCGCGGCCCTCGACCCGGATGTCGAACATCGAATACAGCAACGGCACCGCCCACAGGCGCAGCGCTCGATAGGCCAGGGTGGCCTGCCGCTGCACGGGAAGAAGATCGGCGGGCGGCTGGGCCGGCGCCTGCATTTGCAGTGTGTAACGGTCGGGGCAGGAAATCCGTCACGGAGCCGTCGGAAGCGAGCCGAACTTACTTGATGGAGGCGCCCTGCTCCTGGAGGACACCGAGGATCATCCCTTCACTCTGTTCGCGGGCCTTGCGAAGCGACTCCGCCGATGAGGCGTCGCCGTTCTTGGGCGTCTCGCGCAGGAGGCGGTCCAACTCCTCATCGAACAACTCCGACACCAGCTCTGGCGAGTGCGTGACCTCGCGGCCGTTGCCGTCGGGGACACGGACCCGGTGCAGGCTCCGCTGGGCGATCATGTAGCGATAGATGCGGTCGGTCGCCAGGTCTTCCATGTATCCGTCCAGCAGGCTGGCGCCCTTCCCGTTGAGGACGCCGTTCCGGTAACGGATGACGGTGCGCACGGCGGCTCGCGTCCCATCGAGCGTTCGCTTGCCAACCCCCTGCGGGGTCGGTCGCAGGTCGCGATGGATGTCCGCGTCCTGGCGGCGGGCATTCACCTGGTTGGGATACGGGAACTGGTTGACCGCGATCTCGTTCTGATCCGGGTGCCCGGTCCAGGCGCCATCCATCAGGCTGTTCGCCTCGTTTTTCTTGTCCTGTTCCAGCACCTTGAGGGCGCGAGCGTTGAGCTCCGCATCCTCGCGGCTCGGATAGAGCGCCGTCATACCGCCGATCGCGAGCATGCCGCGCTTGTGGCAGACCTCGGGCATGACCTCACGCACCGCCTGGAAGAAGGCGACGTCATGCGGGATGGTGTTGCGATCGGGGAGCACCCAGTTCGGATCGGCCAGGGTGAAGTCGATCAGGCTGGCCATGTAGTCCCAGCGTCCCAGGTTGAGGCCCATCATGTGCTCGCGCAGGTTGTAGGCGAACTCTTCCATCTGGTAGGCGATCGGATGTGACTCCACCAGGGCCATACATTTGATGTAGTCCTGCGGCCAGCCGCGCGCCTGGGCGATGGCGCGGAACAGGTCTCGCCACCAGAGCGCCTCGTCGGCGGATTCGGACTTCGGGATATAGATCGATAACGGGTGGCGCAGGCGTGCCGGGTCGACCTGATAGGCGACCATCGCGACGTCGAACAAGGGGGCGGCCATGCGCTCGCCCTTGATGACGCCGGCCTGTTCGAGGTGGAGGCCACGCGGGCGCGTGTAGATCACGGTCTTGCTCTCGTTGATCGAGACCTCGCGGTTGCGTTTCCGGTCCTGGTAGGTGAGCTCACCGCGGAGCGCCGCGACGATGTTGGCGATGCCGCTCGTGATGTTGGGCCAGGCATTGGCTACGGAATCTTCCAGATCGAGCATCACGCCCGGCGCTCCGGAATTGAGCATCTTCACCACCAGCTCGGCATCGTCGGCGGGACCGGTCATCTGGTTGCGCTGGTCCTGGCACCAGCCGGGGAGCGCGACCTTCCAGCTGCCGGTGGTCGCTTCCGAGGGCGGAAGGTAGGCGGGGAGGTGGCCCCGATGGGCCTCGGCGAGCACGTGACGACGCCGGTTCGCCAGCTCCTGCTGACGCGGCGAAAAGGCCCGGTGCAGCGGAAGCAGAAACTCGGAGAAGCCACGCGGCAAGTCGCGCGATGGATCCAGGTCCGGCGGCGCCTGGCTGATCGGTGGATCGGTCGGCATCACCATCTTCATGCGCCTGACTCTAGCAGCGGCGCGCCGCTAGCCGAAGCGGAGGGTGAGGTTCTGGTTAGGCGGCTTTGGTGCCGCGCCGCTCGTGTTCGCGGCGCTCGCCACGGAGGGTCACCTGGACCGCCGAATTCCGGTAGATGTAGCCGCGGGTAATGGCCTGCTTGATCTGGCGCCAGTTGGCCTCCCGTAGCCAGCGCCGCTCGACGACCAGCTCGACCCCGGCGAGAAAGAGATGGTCGCCGGTCAGGGTCGCCGTGGCGTCGGGCCGCTGGGCCTCCCGGACGGCCTCGAGGTCCAGCCCGGGCATCAGCCACTCGGTTGGGATCTCGAGCGCGGCATCCAGGCTATCGCTGTTCCCGCCCGCATGGCTCGCCATATAGGAGGAACCTGAAAAACCAGCCAGTCTTGCTGGGTTAGGCGCTTCCACCCTCCCCGGTCGTCGCGGGGGAGGGGACGCGGGCAGCAGGTTCCGCGACCGCCGGAAGGTCGATCTCGAAGGCAGAACCCTCGCCGGGGTGGCTGTCGACATCGACCCGGCCGCCGTGGCCCTCGATCACCTGCCGAACCAGGTAGAGGCCGATCCCCGTACCGGCCACGTTGCGCAGCTCCGGGCTCTCGACCCGATAGAACTTTTCGAACAGCCGCGTCTGGGCGGCGGTCGGGATGCCGAGCCCGTGGTCCTTGACCACCAGGTGGACTTTCCCGTTCTGGCGGCTGCCGCTCACCTCGATGCGCGGCGGCCCCTCGCTGAACTTCACCGCGTTCTGCAGCAGGTTGTCGACGGCCGTGCCGAGCCGTTCCGGATCGCCCAGGACCGTCAGGGGCGCGGGGGCCAGGTCGACCTGGAGCGTGCCGTGCTTCAGCTCCACCTGGGGCCGGACCCGCTCGATGGCATCGTTGACCACGCGCCTGAAGTCGAGGGCGTCCATCGTGGGCGGGGCGGCCCCGTCCTCCAGCCGTGCCAGCAGCAGCATTCGTTCGACGTAGGCGCGCATCTCGCTGGACTTCTCCAGCAACGTCCGCAGCGCGCGTTGGGCCACCGGCGGCATCGGGCCGAGGGATCCCTCGTCCAGGAGCGAGGCGTAGCCGCGGATGACGGTCAACGGCGTCCGCAGCTCGTGGGAGGCGATCTGCATGAACTCGCGCCGCGCCCGCTCCAGCTCCGCCAACGCCTCAGCCCGGCCACGCTCCCGCTCGAGGGCCTGCCGGGTGTCCAGCGCGATGGCCGCCTGGGCCGCGATCAGCTGCAGGCGACGGAGCTGCTCCGGGCGCAACCAGCGCGACCGGCGCCAGTGCAGCGCCACGAAGCCGACGAGCCGCTGGCCCGCCCGCATCGGAAGGAAGACGCTCGCCTTGGCGCCGGCCAGCCTGGTGCCGCGCCGCGCCCACTCCGGCAACGTTGCATCCGTCTCCGGGTCGGCGACATAGATGGTCACCTTCGGGTCGGCGAGCCACGCGACGTCTGCTGCCGAGAGGGCCTCACCGGTGGGTGCGTCCTCCGCCGGCCACAGCCGGCCTCCGGTCGCCCCAACGTGGTAGCGCCCATCCGCTTGCAGCACACGCAGGGTCGCCAGGTCCGAATGGCTGAGGTCGTCGAAACCCTGCAGGATCCTGGCATCGATTTCCGAATCCCCGCCCGGGCCGTCCCCCGGCTGCAGGGCTTCGATAGTCGCCAGCGCCTTGATGGTCTGCTCCGCCTCGGCATACTGCTCGGCATTGGCGAGTGCCAGGGCCGTCTGGGCGGCGATCGCCTCCATCAGGCGCATATCTTCCGTGTTGAGTGTCCCGATGCCCAAGCGTGCCAGCGACAGCACCCCGAAGAGCCGGCCGCGGGTCACCATCGGGACGCTGAGAATGCTCTCCACGATTGGCGTCGTGCCCGCCGGGTAGACCAACCGCGGGTCCCGGCTGGCGTCCGGCACCAGCAGGGAACGCTGCGTCTTCGCCGCGATTCCGGTGATGCCCTCGCCCAGGGACAGGGTCACGAGGCGCCAGTCGATGTCGGTGTAGGGGTCGGCCCGCGCGACCGATTTGACGAGGACGAGGCACTCGGCAGCTTCATCCCAGCGGTAAAGCCGGAAATGCTGGTAATCGATGACGCGCTGCGTCGCCTCGGCGACGGTGTCGAGAATTTCATCAGCGTCGAGGCTCTGGAGGATCACGGGCGAGACGTCCTGCAACAGGTCCTTGCGCTTCTGGAGCAGGATCTGCCGGCCGCGACTGACGTGGACGAACCAGATGACAGCCGCCGCGGCGAGAATCGCGGTGATGAGCCGGATCGCATCGCTGAGGCTGTCGAGCCCAAAGAGCGATTTCGGGGGAAGGAAGTAGTAATCGGACACCAGGGCAAACGCCACCGTCCCGGCGATGGCTGGACCGCGGCCGTAGCGCCAGCCGATCGCCCCAACCAGCAGCACAAACACCAGCAGGAAGGTTTCGATCCGAGGGATTGCCAGCAGCCAGGCGATCAGGCCGAGGGCGCCGGCCACCAGGGCAACGGCCGCCACGGCGATCCCGTAAGGGAGAAAGCGGCGAACCATCGGCTCAAACAATACGGAATTGGTGGAGATAAAACTAGCGGCCCAGTACCAGCTTGACGGCAGCGGACGGACCGGGGTAGGCTGGGCGACCGGTATCAGCAAATACGCACAGGGAGGTATCACTGTGAGGATTGCCTGTGTACTCGATGTTGATTACGAGGATTCTGAGTTCAAACAGCCCTACGACGCATTCAAAAACCAGGGTTACCAGGTCACGATCGTCGGCCTGCAGTCGGGCAAAGAGCTGAAAGGCAAGCAGGGCAAGGTCACGACGAAAGCCGAGACCGGTATCGATCAGGTGCGCCCCGAGCAGTTCGATGCGCTGTTCATCCCAGGTGGCTACTCGCCGGACCACCTCCGGGCGGATCCGCGGATGGTCAAATTCACCAAGGCGTTCTTCGACACCGACAAGCCGGTGCTGGCGATCTGCCACGGGCCGCAGTTGTTGATAACCGCGCGGGTCGTCAAGGGACGCAAGATGACGGCCTGGATCACGATCCAGGATGACCTCTCGCAGGTCGGCGCCAACGTCGTCGACCAGGAGGTCGTCGTCGATAAGAACCTCGTGACCTCGCGCCAGCCAGGCGACATCCTGGCGTTCATCCGGGAGTCGATCACGGTGCTGGAGAAGGTCCCGGTCGGGACTCGATAGAGGGCACCCTTCCCCCCGACCCTCCCCCCGCAACCGCGGGAGGAGCCGATGCACTGCGAGATGTCGGCGCCGGTGCGCCGGCATCTTTCTTATTTAATGACGGG